>NZ_PEGF01000002.1:656743-985114 GCF_002742635.1 Caulobacter sp. X
TCGATCTTGATCCCTGCGTCAAACTGGTCGGCTGGCGCCAGGACGTGGCCGGCTTCCTGGCGACCGGCGACCTCTTCGCCTTCCCCTCGCACCAGGAGGGTTTCCCCCTGACCCTGCTGGAGGCGATGGCGGTGGGCCTGCCTGTCGTGGCCTCCGAGATCGAGGGGCCGATCGAGATGATCAAGGAAGGCGTCAACGGTCGGCTGGTCCCGGAGGACGACCCCGACCGCCTGGCCGAGGCGCTGGGCGAGCTGATCGGCGACCGCGACGGCGCGCGCCGGATGGGCCAGGCGGCCCGGACGCTGGTGCTGGAAGAGTACGGCCCCGAACAACTGGCGCGACGGTTGGAAGCGGTGCTGGATGGAATGTTAGCGCGGGCTTGATGCGAAGCGCGCTTGGGCGTATGACCCCCGTCCGTCCTGGCTATGGCTGGGTAGCTCAGATGGTTAGAGCGGTGGATTCATAACCCACAGGTCGGCGGTTCGATCCCGCCCCCCGCCACCAGGACGGACTGACTTCCCTTAAAATTCAAGATGATCGGGCGCTATACGCCGACCGCCTTCTTGAGGATCTCGTTGGCGCGACTCTGCCAGCCGGGACCGCCTTCACGCAGCTTGTCGAGTACGTCCTGATCCAGGCGCAGCGTGACCTGTCGCTTGGGACGTTCGGACTTGGGCCGGCCGGGCTTGGTCAGCGTGCCGTTGGCGGGACGGATGACGCGGTCGCCGATGCTGAACTCGGCGCGTTCGAACATCTCGTCGGTCCACTCCGGAGCATCATCCGGATCGCTCAACGAAACGCCTGAATTTCCTTTGTTCCCGGTCATTGCACTTTCTCATGGAGATGATGCGGCGAGCCGTCCCGCGAGGCGTCCATATGATCGCGACGAGACGGTCGTCCAGATATCCGACGGTCAAGAACCGCTCCTCGCCATAGTCCTCTCGATCGTCGACGATCGTGTACTTCGGGCCGTCGAACACGATAGCCGCATCCCCGAAGTCCAGTCCGCGATCCTCAAGCGTCCTTCGGCGCTTTTCGTCATCGAACTCGATCTTCATGGTGGGGCTCCAGCTCCCGCCACGAATAATCAAAAATTGTAAATTTCAATACGCTCATCTTTTAGATGAGCAATTATTGTAGCTACAAAAATACCTCAAAGACGGCGCTCGCGCAACGTCGCCGCGCGCCGCCCGTTGTCGCGTCATGGCGCGCGCTCCCAAGGTCTTCACGTGGTCGGACGGCTTTCACCGCTACACCGTGGCCGCGACGTCGCGGGCCAAGGCGCTGGCGGCCTGGGAGACCGATCGCGATCTCTTCAAGGAAGGCGTAGCCGCCGAAGCGCCCGACTCGCCCGACGCCAAGGCCGCTCTGGCCGCGCCGGGAGCGGTGATCCGCCGGGCCGAGGGCGGACTGACGGCCGCCGTCGACAAGCTGCCCAAGCCCAAGCCGAAGAAGACCGATGTCGCGGCGGAGGCCAAGCGCAAGCAGGCGCTCGCTGAGGCCGAAGCGGCCCTCGAGGCGGCCGAGACCGAGCAGCGCGACGCCGAGGCCGATCTGGAGCAGCGACGTCGCGCCCTGGAAGAGGAAGCCCTGACGCTTGAGCGGTCGTGGACCGCCCGCCGCGCCAAGCTCACGAAGACGGTGGAAGGCCTGCGGTCGCGATAGCGGACGGCGCATGGCCGCGCAGGCCGCGACGCTCCAGATAGTCGAGAAGCGCCGCCGGATGGTCGGTCTGGACGATGCTGGCGCCCTGGGCGATCAGGCGGCCCCAGGCGCGATCGGGATCGCGCAGGGCCTGGCGGTCGCCCGACTGGTCCAGCACCCCGCGCCAGCCCTTGGCGGCCAGGGTGTTGGTCCAGACGCGGATGCGGGCGGCGCGAGCGGCGTCGCGCACGGCGGCGAAGCCGGGGCCCCGCAAGGCCACCGTCTCGATGGCGGGGATCTGGCGCGCGCCGGAGGCCTGGCGCTGGGCGATGTCGGCGAGGTCGCCGGGCGTCCTCGCGGCCTTGGCCTCGACCATCGGCATGAAGGCCAGGTCCCGGTAGAGCGCCTGGTCGGCCAGGGGCGGGGCGCCGAAGCGCGCCTTGGCCTTGAACAGCACCCACTCCGTCGCCCCGACGCGGCGGGCGATGGCGGCCGCCTCGGCGGCGTAGGGGCCCTTCAGGTCGATATTGACCAGGATCCGTCCGCGCGCGGCGGCCAGGAACGCCTCCAGGGTGGGCGGCGCTTCGTCCTCGCCGTCCTTCAGGCGCAGGGCCTGGATCTGGGCGAGGGTCTGGTCGGCGACGCGGCCCTTGCCGTCGGTGGTCCGATCGACCTTGGCGTCATGCATTATGATGAGCTGGCCGTCGCTTGTGCGGCGTACGTCGATCTCGACGAGGTCCACGCCCAGCGCCACGCAGCGCTCCAGGGCGGCCAGGGAGTTTTCAGGAACCGCGCGCTCGAAGCCGCGGCTGGGCGCGGCGCGATGGCAGGCGCGGTGGGCGACCACCAGGACGCCGTCGCCGGGATCGTAGAGGCGATCGCGCAGACCCGCCGCGGAAACGGGCGCGGCCGCGACGCACAGCGCCAGAACGATCGGAACGGACAGCAGTCGCACGCTCAAGGCCCCCCAGCCTTCAAACCCATGGCCGAGTCACGCGACAGGCGTGCGGCGATCCGGGCTCAGGGATGTGACGGCGCCAGCGCGGTCACCCCTCAAGTGGGGACCGCGCGATTTGTTGTCCAATGAAGCTTTGTTCAGCCGGGCGGCTTAGGCCTTGCGAAAACCCCGCAGCACATTGGCCTCGGTGCTGAGCTGCAGCTGGGCGTAGTCGATGCGCGGCGTGTCCGAGAACAGCAGGTAGTAGTACTTCATCTGCTCGGACCACCAGTAGCCGGGGCAGTTGTCGCCCTGGGTCATCGGCCGGGTCGTGATGTCCTTCAGCGCCGTGTAGCCGAAGGCCGCGCGGCTGGTCGCCTTCATCTGGCGATAGTGGATCGCCGCCAGCTGGCGATAGCGCTCGTCGCGGTCGAGCAGCCACAGGTTCAGGCAGGCGTCGGGATATTCGGGGCGCAGGCCGGTATGCTTGCGGCGCGGCTGGCGGGTGGCGACGTCGATCGATTCCGGGATCACGCCGAAGGTCGCCTGCATCTCGGTGAAGGAGGCCAGATAGTCGTCGCCCTCCTTCTTGTGGCCGACCTGGCCCAGCAGGCCGGCATAGTAGGCGGCCAGTTCGCTCTGAGTGGTGTTCAGCACCGCGCCGGTCTCGTAGTCGACCATCGGGAACCACAGCCGCCCGTCATAGCGCTGGGCCTGGTGGGCCAGCTGCGCGTCCACGCATTCGCGCGCCCAGCGCTTGCAGTCCTGGTCGCCGAACAGCTCCCAGGCGTCCCACAGGTACTCGTAGAAGCTGTCGGCATAGACGTCGATGCTGGCTGACCGGCTGATATATTCGCCGGTGCGGGCGTCGATATTGGCGGCCATCAGGCCAATCTTCGAGCGGCGATCCAGCGCATGCTTCATCGCGCGCTTGGCGGTGTCGAAGTAGCGCTTGTCGCCGGTCAGCTGGCCCAGCACCCCGAACTCGGTGATGTAGGTGCCGATCTCGGCCAGGTTGGTCTCGGGATCGCGCACGGCGCCGGTCCGGAGGTTCACATAGCGCCAGGGCAGGCCGTGCGGCGAGGCGTCGAAAGCCTTCATCAGGCGATCGGCCAGGTCCTTGGCCTTGGCTAGCAGGACGGGATCACCGCAAGCCAGGTGCGCCGAGATCAGGCCGCCGACCAGGCGGATATTGGTCTCGAAGACCTGGGCCTCGCCGTCGACGTCGAAATCGAGCGAGGTCTTCACCCAGTCGACGCCGGCCTGGAACTCCTCGTCCAGCCCCATGATCCACAGGGTGTCCAGCGCTTCGACCAGCGACAGGCCCAGGTCGTGGCCCTCGATGAAGAACGAGCGCGAGGTCCCGCTGACCGGATTGATCTCGTCCTTGCCCCACGCCTTGGCGACATAGCCGCGCCAGGCCCACTGGAATTCCGAGCGGACGTCGGCGGCCAGCGCCTTCCAGTCCTCCGTCGAGGCGGCGGCCAGGGCCGGGGCGGACAGCAGCGTCGCGCCCAGCGAGGCCAGGGCGGAACGGCGCGTGAGTCGAGCAAGGGTCATGCGAAAGCTTATCGACCCGCGCGGGCGGGGAAAAGCGCCCGGCCGGGGTCACGACACCCCGGCCGGTAAGGCGGCTGGCGGGTGGGGACGCCAGCGAGCTCTTGGAGGATATGACGACGCGGCTGGTCGGAGGCCGCCATGGGCGGGCTCAATTTATGGCGGGCGGAACCGCCGCTCAGCCCTGACCCATCACCCCGCCTTCGTGGACCTCGGGCAGGCGGGCGTTCAGGCGGCACTGGAGACCTTCGGGGCGATAGTCCATCACCGCTTCGCCCTTCAGCTCGCCGCGCAGGCTGCGCTCGATCAGGCGCGAGCCGAAACCCTTGCGGGTTGGCGGCGAGACCGGCGGACCGTCGGCTTCGTCCCAGGTCACCTCCAGCGCGCGGGCTTCCGGATCGTAGGTCCAGGCCAGCCGCACGTGGCCGCCGGCGTTGGACAGGGCCCCGTACTTCAGCGCGTTGGTCGCCAGCTCGTGGAAGGTCAGGGCCATGGTCAGGGCGCCGCCGGGCTGCATCCAGACCGAAGGCCCCTCGATGCTGACCCGCGCGCCCGCCTCGTCGAAGGGCTGCAGGGCGCGCTCGGCCACCTCGCGCAGCTCGGCGCCGTGCCAGCTCTCGCGGGTCAGGATGTCGTGCACGCGCGAGAGGCCCAGCAGCCGCGCCTCGAACTTCTCGAAGGCGACGATCGGGTCGGGCTCGTTGCGCAGGGTCTGGGAGGCCATCGACTGGACGGTGGCCAGGGTGTTCTTCACGCGGTGGTTCAGCTCGTTGATCAGCAGGCGCAGCTGGGCCTGGTAGCGGCCCTGGGCGTCCTCGGCCTGCTTGCGGGCGCTGATGTCGGAGATGATCGCCAGGATATAGGCCGGCTGGCCGTCGACCCGGACCATCGAGGCGGTCAGGTGGATCCAGAGATCGCCGCCCGGGATCAGCACCCGACGCTCGGCCGAGCAGGTCTCGGCCTCGCCCGCCAGCAGCTTGGCCGCGCTTTCCATCGTCGCGTCCAGCGAGTCGGGATGCATCAGGTTCTGCAAGGTCGCGCCCAGCAGGACCTCGCGGTCGCGGCGCAGCAGGGCGCAGAAGGCGTCGTTGGCCTCCAGCACCGCGCCGGTCGGCGTCAGCCGCGCCACGCCCATGGCCGCCTGGTCGAAGACCGCGCGGTAGCGGGCCTCGGCCGCCTCCAGCTTCAGGCGGGCCTGGATGTTGGCGGTGACCACCTCGGTGTAGAGCACCAGGCCGCCGATCTCGCCGTTGTCGGTGCGCCAGGGGGCCATCGACCAGCGGATCCATTCGGTGCGGCCGTCGCGATCGACATAGGGGTCGCCTTCGTGATGCAGCTCGACGCCCTCGGCCAGGACGCGGGCGTGCAGGTCGCGCCACTTCTGGGGAATCTCGGGGAAGGCGTCGTAGTGCCGGCGGCCGATCAGGGGCATGTCGGCCGGCAGGTTCTGGTCGGTCAGGTACTGCCGCGAGGCGGCCAGGTAGCGCATCTGGCTGTCGAAGATGGCGATGCCCAGGGGCGCGTGCTTCAGCGCGGTGGTCACGCTGGGGGACGCGGAAAGCGGCGGAGCGTCTTCGATCATCTCGGCCATCGTATCGGCGTCAGCGCTCCCTTTGACCGACTTTACCGTGAGTCATCAGTAACGCGGTTCGCGTCATCCCGTTACCGGAAACACGCGAGTCTGTTTGACGACGCCATAGGCGAAGCTGGTGTCGATCGAGGCGATGCCCGGGATGGCGTGCAGCTTGCGGCGCATGAAATCCTCATAGGCCTCCAGGCTGTCGACGATCACCCGCAGCAGATAGTCGTCGCCGCCGGCCAGCAGGAAGCAGTCCAGGATCTGGTCGATCCGCGCCACCGCCGCCTCGAAGCCCTGGATCAGGTCCTGGCCGTGGCGGTCCAGCCGCACCCGGACGAAGACGGTGATCGGCAGGCCATAGGCCTTCTGGTCCACCAGGGCGGTGTAGCCCGTGATCACCCCCTCGGCCTCCAGGTTGCGCACGCGGCGCAGGCAGGGCGAAGGCGAGAGGTTCACGCGTTCGGCCAGCTCCTGGTTGGTCAGGCGGCCGTCCTTCTGCAGTTCGCGGATGATCTGGCGATCCTTGGCGTCCATCAGCGGCCTCCTGAGCAGAATCTGCCAAAATTGGACCCCATCGTGGCAGACTTCGCAATCCATCGCGCCGCATCCAGGATCACAGTGTCTCCAAAAGGGAGCGATCCATGCGCGGCGATCACGGCGGCTTTTCCACCCGGGCCATCCATGCGGGCTATGATCCGGCGCAGGAGCACGGGGCGCTGACCCCGCCGGTGCACCTGACCTCGACCTTCGCCTTCGAGAGCGCCGAGGCCGGCGGCGAAATGTTCGCCGGGACGCGGGAAGGGCACTTCTATTCGCGCATCTCCAACCCGACGACCGATCTCCTGGAGCGCCGCTTGGCCAGCCTGGAGGGCGGCGAGGCGGCGGTGGCGACGGCCTCGGGCATGGGGGCGATCACGGCGGTGCTATGGAGCTTCCTGCAGGCCGGGGACGAGGTGATCACCGACCAGACCCTCTACGGCTGCACCTTCGCCTTCATGCGCGACGGCCTGACCCGCTTCGGCGTCACCGTGCGCCAGGTGGACATGACCGATCCGGCCGCCCTGGCCGCGGCGATCTCGGACAGGACCCGGATCGTCTATTTCGAGACCCCGGCCAATCCGAACATGCGCCTCGTCGACATCGCCGCGATCAGCGCGATCGCCCGCGCCGCCGGCGCCAAGGTGGTGGTCGACAACACCTACGCCACGCCGGTGATCACCCGTCCGCTGAGCTTGGGCGCCGACGTCGTCGTCCACTCGGCGACCAAGTATCTGGGCGGGCACGGCGATCTGGTCGGCGGGATCGCCGTCGGCGGCGTCGAGGACATGCGCCGCGTGCGCCTCGTGGGCGTCAAGGACATGACCGGCGCGGTGATGTCGCCGTTCACCGCCTTCCTGGTGCTGCGGGGCCTCAAGACTCTGTCGCTGCGCATGGCCCGCCATGGCGAGAGCGCCCAGGCCGTCGCGCGCTGGCTGGAGACCCATCCGGCGGTCGCGGCCGTCTTCTATCCGGGTCTGGCCGGCTTTCCCCAGCACATGCTGGCGGCGCGGCAGATGGCGCACGGCGGCGGCATGATGGCGTTCGAGCTGAAGGGCGGCCATGCGGCGGGCGTGGCGATGATGAACCGCCTGACCCTGATCCGCCGCGCCGTCTCGCTGGGCGACGCCGAGACCCTGATCCAGCACCCGGCCAGCATGACCCACTCGACCTACACCCCCGAGGAGCGGGCCGAGGCGGGGATTGGCGAGGGGCTGGTGCGGCTGTCGGTGGGGCTGGAGGACGTTGCGGACATTCTTGGGGATCTGGAGCGGGCGCTGGCGCCCGAGCGCGTGGGCGCGCTCGCGTAAGGGCGCGATCGGACACCGGAAACCTTTATTTTGAACAGCCGATTAACCGCGTCGTGCGCTTATCCAAGGCATGGCGAAACCTGCTGTTGATCCCGATCGGAGAACCGGTCCGCGGCTGCCCACGAACCGCTCGGGCAAGGTCCTGTGCGGGGCCTTCGCCTGGGACTGCGTGATCCGCGATCTCTCGCCCCAGGGCGCCAAGGTCCAGATGCTGGCCAGCGCCGCGCCGCCCAGCCAGGCCCAGCTGGTCGACCTGGTCGCGGGTCAGGCCCACGACGTGATGGTCGCCTGGCAGAAGGAGCGCGAGGTGGGGATGCGGATCGTGCGGACCTACGACCTGCGCGGCCTTTCCCCAGCCGCCGTGGGCGCGGCCAAGCGCATCTGGCAGGCCTTCCGCGCCGAAGCGCCGACGGGCTGACCCAAGCCTCCTCCCAGACATGACAAAGGCCTCGGTTGAGCTGACCGAGGCCTCGTCAATCGTGAAAGCCTGAGCCGTTGGCGCGCTCTAGGCGACTTCGGTGCGCTGGGCTTCGTCGGCCATGGCGCGGACCAGGTCGAGCACCTGGCGGCGAACGCGACCGCGACCGATGCGCGGGAACACCTCGGCCAGTTCCAGGCCTTCCGGCGTGGTCAGGAACTCCTGCACGACCTTTTCGGCGTGCTGGGTGGTGGCGTCGATCTCGGCGCCGCTCATCGGATCGGCCAGACCTTCGAAGAAGAACGAGACCGGGACCTGCAGGGTCTTGGCGATGTCGTACAGCTTGCTGGCGCTGACGCGATTGGCGCCGCGCTCGTATTTCTGGACCTGCTGGAAGGTCAGCCCCAAGGAGTCCGCAAGCTGCTCCTGGCTCACGCCCATCAGCTTACGGCGCATCCGCACCCGGCCGCCCACATGCAGGTCGACGGGGTTGGGGCGTCGGCCTTCGGTATCTTCGCTCATCTGTGAATCCGCCTCCAACGGTTGTTCGCGCAAAATGACACGACCGTGACGTCGGTGGAAGCGAGCGTGGCCCAGGCGCGGCGTTACGTCGCGATGGCGAAGCTTGTTGCGAAACGTCCGCAAATCGCCCGTAGGGGCTGGGTCTGAGGTGCGGGATCGGGTCGCTAGAGACCGTTCCCTGTCTACGTTGGACACTTAAAATCCCGACCTCCCCGGCGAATGCCGGGGCCCAGATTCATCTGGGGCGGCGAGGGATGACCCGCCATCGCGCGGCGCTGACCGGATGAGTGCTCGTGGGTTCGATCTGGGTCCCGGCATTCGCGGGGAAGGTCGGGCTTCTGAATGAACGCGAGAGACCGCTCACGACCCTAGTCGGACGTAGCACGAAGCCCTCTCTCTAAGAGAGAGGGATTCCCTATGGCCGCTCCCCACCCATCTCGGTCGTCAGGAAGGGTTGCGCCCCGCCCTAGGCCGCCTCGGTCTCCGATGCTTCGTCCTCGCCGCCCAGCAGGGCGCTGAGCACCACGGCCAGGCGTTCGGGCTTGATCGGCTTTTCGACGACGTCCTGCATGCCGGCGGCGATGTAGGTCTGGACGTCCAGCGGGTCGGCGTTGGCGGTCAGGGCGACCACGGGAGTCTGGCCGATCCGCCCGCCCATGTCGCGGATGGCGCGGGTGGCGGCGACGCCGTCCATGCGGGGCATCTTGATGTCCATCAGGATCAGGTCGAAACGGCCGCCGCGCGCCATCTCGACGGCTTCGACGCCGTCGACGGCTTGCTCGGAGGTGCAGTCGAACATGTCGCACAGCGCCTCGGCGACCATCCGGTTGGTGGCGTTGTCGTCGACGATCAGGATGTGGGCGGCGCGGGCGGAGACGGTCGGCTCGCTGTCGTGCGCGGCGATCGTGTCGGCGGCGCCGGCGATCAGCGAGAAGCCGACGGTGACGCCGGCCCCGCGATTGGCCTCGGCGTGCAGCGGCGCGCCCATGGCCCGCATGATGCGCCGCGCCAGGGCCAGGCCGACGCTGAGGGCGATCTCGCTGCGGTCCTGCAGGCTGGGCTGGCCCATGGGACCGGCCAGGCGCGCCAGGCGCTCCTCGGCGTCGTGACCGGCGGTGTTGTCGCGCACCTGGCCGTCCAGGCGCACCAGGTCGCCCTCGGGCCGCGCGGCCAGGCGGACCTCGATCATGCCGCGGCCGCCGGCCAGGGCGTTCTCGACCAGGATGTCGAAGACCTGCATCAGGCGCTCGCCGTCGAGCTCGACCCCGCACTCGGGATCGCCGTCATAGGAGACCAGCAGGGTGGAGCCGCTGTCCTGGGCGCGGTGGGCCCAGCGAGCCTCCACGGCGTCGGCCAGGTCGCGCAGACGGGTCGGTTCGGGCTTGAAGGTCAGGTGGCCCTGGGCCGAGCGGTGCAGGTCGATCGCGCGGCCGACCGTCTCGCTCATGTCGCGGCTGGTGTCGCTGATCGCGCGGACGAAGGCGGCCGCGTCGGGGGTCAGGCGCTGTTGCTCGAGGCGCGCGGTGATGGCCAGCACGCCGTCCAGGTGGTCGCCGATGTCCATGGCCATGCGCTCGATCAGCGCGCGGGCGTCGCGAGCCTCGTTCCGGCGGCGCTGGTGGACGCTGAGCAGCGAGGTCAGGCCGCCGACGCCGACATAGCGGCCGGCCTCGTCGATCGCGATATAGGCGGTGCGGAACACGGGTTGGGCGCTATCGCGCAGTGAATCGACGAAAGCGTTGGCGTCGCTTTCGGCCGGGACGATTCGCGGGGTGGAATCCATGACCTCGGCGATGGGCGCGGCGGCCAGGGCCTCGCCGGCCACGCGCAGCATGCCCTGCAGGACGTCGCGATAGACCACGCCGACCGGGCGCTCGTCCTGGATCACGGCGATGGCGGCCGCCGTCGGATCGGCGTCGAACATCGCGGCGACCTCGGCGCAAGGCGCGTCGGGCGCGACGGGCTCGCGCTTCTCGATCAGACGTGAAAGCGTTTCCATTCGGGACTTCGCAAGGACTCTAGGCAAGCAACTTGCCCTCCGCGGCCTTGCGGAGTCGTTAAGTCTGGCCCGCGCGCGGTGTCGCGCATGTCTTGAGGGCCTTGTCCCAAGTAAAAAGAAGGCGGCGCCGGTAAGCGCCGCCTCGTCAGTTCCGGGGTTACAGACTGCTCGCTACCAGGACTTGGTGATCGCGATCCCGTAGAGCCGCGGCTCGCCGGTGATCACGTTGGTGAACAGGCCCGAGCTGTCGTCGGTGGTGTAGGCGTCGACGATGGGCAGCTTGTTGCCGATGTTCTTGACATAGGCGTCGATCGACAGGCCCCACTCGGGCTTCTCGACCTTCAGGGTCAGGTTGCCGTTGTCCCAGGCCTTCAGGCGGTCGTACTCGGTGTTGTAGACCCGGGCGAACTGCTGGCTCTGGCGGTAGTAGTCGCCGCGGACCGTCGCCGACCAGCCGTCCGACAGCTCGAAGGTGTACTGGGCCCCGATCGAGGTGGTCCAGTGCGGCGAGTTGGGCAGTTCGTTGCCCGACAGGTCCGCCGCCGTCCCTTCGATCGAATAGCCCGAGCCGTAGGTGTAGAGCCCGGTGGCGTTGGCCAGGAAGGCGGCGGTGGCCGCCGGCAGGCCCGCGCCGCCGGCCGCGGCCGGGGCGGACAGGAACGCCTGATAGGCCGCCGCGCCCGAGCAGGCCCAGGGCAGGGTGCCGCCCGCGCCGGCGCCCAGGATCGTGGCGTCGCCGGCGGTGGCCAGCACGCAGTTGGCGCCGACCGCCGACGAGTTCGGCCCCACCTTCACGACCGTATAGGCCGGGTTGGACTGGGTCCGGTTCATCGTGTCGATCGAGGTGACGCCGCTGCCGATCTTGGTGTGCAGATAGCCGAGGTTTGCGTTGAGCTTCAGGTTGCGGACCGGCGACCAGATGGTCTCCAGCTCCAGGCCGTAGACCTTGGCGTCGACGTTCTCGTTGACCGAGGTCCGGTTCACGATCTTCGAGATCTGGTAGCCCTTGTAGTCGTACGAGAAGCCCGTCGCGTTGAAGAGCAGGCTGCCGCCCAGCAGGGTGTTCTTGGTGCCCAGCTCGAAGGCGTTGACGAATTCGGGGTCGAAGGTCTGGCGGATGCCGACCGAGTTGGCCGGCACGCCCGGATTGATGCCCCCGCCCTTATAGCCCTTGGAGTAGAAGGCGTAGAGCAGGGTGTCGTCGGTGAAGGGGAGGTGGGCCTTGTAGTCGACGCCGAAGCGTCCGGTCGTCTCGTTGAAGCGGGCGCGCTGGTCGGGGTTGGTCGGGTTCAGGGTCAGGCCGTAGCCGGCGGCCAGCAGCACGGTCGAGAAGTTCTTCACCGCCTTCTTGTCGCGGGTCTGGCGCAGGCCGAGCGTGAACTTCAGGTCGTCGTTGACCTGGTAGTAGACCTCGCCGAACAGGGCGTCGGACACCAGGGTGTAGGGCGTGCGGTTGTCATAGTAGTTGTGGCCGTCGCCCGTGGGGTCGGCCGCCGTGTCGATGCCGATGCAATTGGCGGTGTTCGCCGGGTTGCAGTTCGGATTGCCGGTCTTCGAATAGTTCAGGGCCAGCGACGACAGGGTCAGCGAGTTGCCGATCACGTAGTAGTCGGTCAGCGTCCGATAGGTGAAGTGGATGCCGCCGACGTTGAAGTTGATCGGACCGTCGAAGGCCGATTGCAGCCGCAGCTCCTGGCTGAACTGTTCCGAGCGCCCGGACGAGACGTCGATGGTGGTGAACTTGTTGGTGTTGCCCACCTGCGGGTCGTTGAAGAAGCCGCCGGGCGTGAACGGGGTGCTGTTGAACGGCACCGGCGAGACGTTCCGGTTATAGTCCTGCTTCGTATAGACGCTGCCCTTGCTGTAGGCGGTCATCGAGGTGAAGGTCAGGGTGTCGGACAGGTCGTAGTTCAGGGTGAACTGGTAGACGTTCGAGCCCGAGCGATAGATCGGGTCCAGCGCGGTCTCGATCTCGCGCAGGTTGGTCGAGGTGGTGTCGCCCAGATTGGTGTCGCCTGAGGTGAAGCCGAAGATATTGCCCAGCAGGCCGGTCAGCGTGCCCGAGGTGTTGACCGTGCCATAGGCGCTGGCCCCGTAGATCGAGGCCGGCAGACAGCCCTGGGTCAGGAAGCCGCGGGCCGCCCCGGTGGGCACGCCGCCGACCGTGGCCGGGCCGTTGTCCTTGGTGCAGAGCTGCTTGCCGGTGCGGGCCCGGCTGTCATTCTCGTGGAAGCGTTCCCACAGGAAGTTGGTGCGCAGCTTCTCGGTCGGATTGAACATCACCTGGACGCGGGTCGAATAGAGGTCCCGGTCGTCGACGACGTGGTTGTTGAAGGTGTTGGTGACGAAGCCGTCGCGCTTCAGCGTCGCGCCGGACAGGCGCACGGCTAGCTTGTCGCCGAAGATCGGCACGTTGACCATGCCGCGCAGGCGGATGGCGTTGTAGTTGCCGTATTCGGCGCGGGCGTTGGCCTCGAAATGATCGGTGGGCTTGGCGGTGATCACATTGACCACGCCGCCGGTGGCGTTGCGGCCGTAGAGCGTGCCTTGCGGGCCGCGCAGCACTTCCACCCGCTCGACGTCGTAGAACTCGGATTCGAACAGATTGCCCGACTGCATCGGGGCGTTGTTCATGTGGACGCCGACGCCCTGGTCGGCCGAGGCCCCGACAGCCTTGGCCCCGATGCCGCGGATCTGGAAGTTGAAGCTGTTGGTGAAGTTGCTGCGGGCGAAGCTGACGTTCGGGATCGCCTGCTGCAGGTTGGGACCCCCGTCGATCTTCTGCGCTTCCAGCGAGTCCTGGCTGAAGGCCGACACCGCGATCGGCACGTCCTGAAGCGCCTCTTCCCTCTTCTGGGCGGTGACGACCAGTTCCTCGATGACCGTTCCGCCCTGCTGCGCGGTCTGTTGTTGAGCGAAAGCGGGCACGGCGAGAGCCGACAGCACGGCCGCCGAAGCGCCCATGGTCAATAGGCTCCGCATACGCAGAGTTTGCGACATTGAATCCCTCCCTGACGCAAGCGGCGCCTTATGGGTGGGCCTGGGTGCGTCGATGTTTCCTCGGCGCCGTACTGTTTTTCACCACGCGGGCGTACGGCGAACCCATCGCAGCATTGCAAGATTGCATACTTGCGTTCTCTGACTGTCAACTGGGCCAGAGCTAAGTGATCGTCGATAGGTTACGCCTTTTCACTTAAAATCCGACTTCGTTGTCCGGCTTCATGCAAGTGAAGGTTGGATTAGAAGATTGGGTTTGCGACTTCCGTAACGTAAATTCCCGGCGCGGAATGCGCTCTGATCCCGCTATTCATGAGCAGAAGCGGAAATGTCGCCGTAAGAATTCGACTCACTTCGTGGTCGGAGTATTGAAGCTGGGTGGACGGGGCCCGCTGGCGGGCGGCGCGCCGGTTCCGGCTGGGGCTCGGCTCGTGTAGAGGAGGGCGCATGGTTCCCTTCCTGAAAAGCGAGCGCCGCGCATGAGCCCGCCAGCGCAAACCCAGGCCGCCCTCGTCCTGTTCTCCGGCGGCCAGGACAGCAGCGTCTGCCTGGCCTGGGCGCTGGAGCGTTATGGGCGCGTCGAGACAGTCGGCTTCGACTACGGCCAGCGCCACGCCGTCGAGATGGAGGCCCGCCAGGCCGTGCGCCGCGAGATCGCCGCGCGCTTTCCCCAGTGGGCCGACCGCCTGGGCGAGGACCATGTCCTCGACATCAGGAGCTTCGGCGCGGTGGCCCAGTCGGCCCTGACCGCCGACCGCGCCATCGAGATGACCGAGCGCGGCCTGCCCTCGACCTTCGTGCCGGGGCGCAACCTGGTGTTCCTGATCTACGCCGCGGCCCTGGCCGACCGGCGCGGGATCGACGCCCTGGTCGGCGGCATGTGCGAGACCGACTTCTCGGGCTATCCCGACTGTCGCCGCGACACGCTGGACGCCATGCAGAGCGCCCTGAACCTTGGCATGGACCGCAACTTCCGCGTCGAGACCCCGCTGATGTGGCTGACCAAGGCCCAGACGTGGGCCCTCGCCAAGACCCTGGGCGGCGAGGACCTGGTCCGTCTGATCGTCGAGGAAAGCCACACCTGCTACCAGGGCGAACGCGGCGTGCTGCACGCCTGGGGGCATGGATGCGGCGTGTGCCCAGCCTGCGAGCTGCGCGAGAAGGGCTACGCCGAGTGGGACGCGGCGGGGCGCCAAGTTCTGGCCCAGGAGCCGCTCGCCCAATGACCTACTCCGTCAAGGAGATCTTCCTGACCCTGCAGGGCGAGGGCGGCCAGGCGGGCAAGGCGGCGGTGTTCTGCCGCTTCTCCGGCTGCAACCTGTGGAGCGGCCGCGAGCAGGACCGCGCCAAGGCCGTCTGCACCTTCTGCGACACCGACTTCGTCGGGACCGACGGCGAGAACGGCGGCAAGTTCGCCACGGCCGAGGACCTGGCGGCGGCGGTCGAGGCCCAGTGGACCGGCGGGCCGGACGATCGCCTGGTGGTCTGCACCGGCGGCGAGCCCTTCCTGCAACTGGACGAGGCCGCCATCGCGGCGCTGCACGCGCGCGGCTTCCAAATCGCGGTCGAGAGCAACGGCACGCTTCCCGCCCCGCCCGGGATCGACTGGATCTGCGTCAGCCCCAAGGCCGACGCGCCGGTGGTCCAGACCTCGGGACAAGAATTGAAGCTCGTCTTCCCGCAGGACAAGGCCATGCCCGAGCGGTTCGCGGACCTCGATTTCGAGCGGTTCTACCTGCAGCCGATGGACGGTCCGGACCGCGACAGGAACACGCAATTGGCCGTCGCCTATTGCCTTTCGCACCCACAATGGCGTTTAAGCGTCCAGACACACAAATATCTCGGCCTGCCCTGACGGATAAGGCGCTCGACTTGGTGACAGGGTCGTCGCGCTAGAGCCTCCCAGGCCTAGTCAAAGAAGCGACATATGAAGCCCGTCTTCGAGATCACGAAGGCCGCGTATTTCGACGCGGCCCACTACATCGAGCAAGGTCCCGCGGACCATCGCTATCGCAAGCTGCACGGCCACTCGTTCAAGGTGGAGGCCAGCGTGAAGGGCGAGATGGCGCCGGCCGGCTGGGTCGCCGACCTCGACACCCTGGACGCCGCCCTGAAGGCCGTCGCCGCCGAGCTGGACCACGGCCTGCTGAACGACAAGCCGGGCCTGGAGACGCCGACCCTCGAGCGCCTGTGCCTCTATTTCGCCGAGCGCCTGAAGGTCCAGTTCCCGGGCCTGTCGCGCGTGGAGCTGTCGCGCCCGACCATCGGCGAGCGCTGCGTGCTGGCGCTGTAGGGATTGGGGCGAAGATCCTCCCCCGCGATGCGGGGGAGGTGGCCCAGAGGGCCGGAGGGGGCAAGCTGGGCTTGGGCCGCATTAGCCCCCTCAGTCGCTCCGCGACAGCTCCCCCGCATCGCGGGGGAGCATCTAAATTACGCCCCTACCGCTCGTCCTTGTCCTTGCGGCTGTCGCCGGGGATCACGGCCCGGCCCGCCGCGCCCACCGCCTTGCCGCCGACCTTGGCCGCGCCGCCGACGACGGCGCCGGTGACGCCGATCGCCGTGCCCGCCACCGCGGCGGCGACGCAGCCGCTCTGGGAGGCAGCGGTCGCCAGCAGGGCGGCGGCGATGAGGGTCTGGCGCGGAGAAGGCATGGGTGGTCTCACGAGGACGTGGGGCGTCCCTTTATGAGCCTTCATTCCCTAAGATTGCGCCTATCGGATGGCGTCAGGCGCGAGGCGTGAACTTCGGTTCCGCCGGCGCGTCCACATAGGTCGAGCGGCTCTCGTCGCCGCGCCGCCACGGGCCGGGATGCCGAGGGCTGTCGCGGCGGCGGCGGTCGGGGCCGAAATAGTTGCCGCTGCGCACGAAGGGGCGCGGGTTCTCGATCAGCTGGGTCAGGCGGTCTATCACGGCCCGGGCGGTGACCGGCTTGGCAAGGAACTCGTTGACCCCGACGTCGCGGGCCTCGTTGACGCGCCGCTCGGTCGAGTGGCCGGTGATCATGATCACCGGGGTGTAGGGATTGGGGCTCTCGGGCGCGCGGCGCAGCAGCTGAACGAAGTGCAGGCCGTCCAGCGGGCCCATGGACAGGTCGGTGATCACCACGTCGATGGCGGTCTGACGCATCACGGCCAGCGCCTCGACGCCGTCGGTGGCCTCGAAAACGTGGCGGACGCCGACGGCCCGAAGGATCTCCATCAGCAGGATGCGCATGTGCTGGTTGTCGTCGACCAGCAGGACTTTCAGCAGCTCGAACCGCACGAGGTCCACTCCCCTATTGGGCGAGTGTTACCGGCTTGTAATAACGTCGGTCAATCAAAAAGCTTTTGTATTACAAGGAAAATGACGATTTTTCTCGACAAACCGATGTTAGGTTGAATTGCACTCACACGTCATGCGTGAAGTTCAACCTCCGGTTTGAGCCCGGTGCCTCAGGAAGGCGTCGGCGAGCACGCAGGCGGTCATGGCCTCTACCACCGGAACGCCGCGGATGCCGACGCACGGATCGTGGCGGCCCTTGGTGCGCAGGTCGATCTCCTCGCCCGCCTCGTTGAGCGTCTGCCTAGGTATCAGGATCGAAGATGTCGGTTTGAAGGCCACCCGCGCCACCACCGGCTGGCCGGTCGAGATGCCGCCCAGGATTCCGCCCGCGTGGTTGGACAGGAACATCGGCTGGCCGTCCGGACCCCGGCGCATGGCGTCGGCGTTGTCCTCGCCGGTCAGGGCGGCGCTGGCGAAGCCTTCGCCGATCTCGACGCCCTTGGCGGCGTTGATCGACATCAGGGCGGCGGCCAGCTCGGCGTCCAGCTTGCCGTAGAGCGGCGCGCCCCAGCCGGCCGGGACGCCGGTCGCCTCGACCTCGACGATCGCGCCGGTCGACGAGCCGGCCTTGCGGATCTTCTCGAGGTGCTCTTCCCACACCGGGACGATGGCCGCGTCGGGGGACCAGTAGGGGTTCTGCTCGACCTGATCCCAGTCCCAGTTGTCGCGGTTGATCGCGTAAGGGCCGATCTGGGTCAGGGCCGCGCGGACCGTGACGCCGGGGATGACCAGGCGCGCGATCGCGCCGGCCGCCACCCGCGCGGCGGTCTCGCGGGCCGAGCTGCGGCCGCCGCCGCGATAGTCGCGGATCCCGTACTTGGCGAAATAGGCGTAGTCGGCGTGACCCGGGCGGAAGGCCTGGGCGATCTCGGAATAGTCCTTCGAGCGCTGGTCGGTGTTCTCGATCATCAGGCTGATCGGGGTTCCGGTCGTGCGCTGGCCGTCGCTGCGCTCGTCCTCGAACACGCCCGACAGGATGCGCACGGCGTCCGGCTCCTGGCGCTGGGTCACGAACTTGCCGCTGCCCGGACGGCGCTTGTCCAGGAAGCCCTGGATCATCTCGGCCGTCAGGGCGATCCCGGGCGGGCACCCGTCGACCACGCAGCCCAGCGCGGGGCCGTGGCTCTCGCCCCAGGTGGTGACGCGGAACAGGTGACCGAAGGTGTTGTGCGACATGGCGCGGCTTCTAGCGGAAACCGGGCGAGGGGGCAAAAGCCGCAAAGATCCTCCCCCCAGCGGGGGAGGTGGCGCGAAGCGCCGGTGGGGGAAGGCGCAAGGTCGGCAGAACTTCCCCCTCCGTCGTCTCTTCGAGCCGACACCTCCCCCGCTAGGGGGAGGATTTGGGTTCACCCCCGAACCTTCGCCGCGTCCGCCAGATAAAGCTCCAGGTTCGTCCAGCCCGAGCCGTCCTTGGCGGGCGTCGCGCCGTCGGGCTTTCGGGGATCCAGCCCGTGCGCCGCTTCCCAGGCGTCGGGCATGCCATCGCCGTCCGAGTCCTTGGCTGGTTTGCCGGCGGGCAGGTCGGGCCAGCCGCCGACGTCCGCCTGGGTGTCGATGACCTTGCCGGTCCGCGTCCGCACGCCCTCGACGATCCGGCGATCGACCGGATCGCGCCACACCGAGGCCCCGGCGTCGGCCAGCACGCGCGCATAGGCCTTGGCGGCCGGCTCCGGCGTGACAGGCGCCACGTCCACTGGCGCGGCCAGGCGATAGCCGGCGGGCTCGGGGATGGTGAAGGTCACGAGACTCCACGGATCGGCCGGAACCACGCCGTCCATGCTGTTGCCGGCGAAATAGGCTTTCGCCAGCGTGTCGCTCTCCTTGAAGGCGAAGCGCTTCTCGGAATTGGGGCCCGGGACATAGGCGTTGTCGACGAAGTTGTAGGCCGACAGCGTCGCCTTGTCGGCGTTGTAGCCCGCCCGGTCGTGACCCCAGTTGTAGAAGACGTTCGAGCGGAAATCGAACAGCGCGCCGACCGGATCCTTGTCCGGCCCCTCGTAATTGCCGGGCCGGGGCATGCGGGCCATGTGGTTGGCCCACAGATTGTGGTGGAAGCTGATCTTCGACCCGTTCCCGCCCCGGATCAGGCTGCCATAGCCATGGTCGCCCTTGACGTGGATCGAATGGGCCAGGCTCTCGGCGATGATCGACCACTGGACGGTCAGGTCGTAGAAACCCTGGTCCGGCCGGTCGTAGCGCGCCGAGGCCGACAGGGTCTCGTCGACCGACCAGCTGGCCGAGACGTGGTCCAGGATGATCCGCCGGCCGCCGCTGATCCAGATCGCGTCGCCCTCGACCTTGCTCTCGGCGCCCAGGCGCGAGCGGATGAAGCGGATCACCACGTCGTCGGCCGAGACCACCAGGGTCTGGTCGCGCAGGGTGATCCCGCCGCCGGGCGCGGTCTGGCCGGCGATGGTGATCCGGCCTTCGCGGATCTTCAGCTCGCTCTTCAGCGCGATCGTGCCGGCGACGTCGAACACCACCGTGCGCGGCCCCTTGGCCTCGATCGCCGCGCGCAAGGAGCCTGGGCCGGAGTCCTCCAGGTTCGTCACCCGCAGCACGGCCCCGCCGCGCCCGCCGACCGCGAAGCGCCCCGCGCCCTCGGCGCCGGGGAAAGCGAGCACGCCCTCCGCCGAGGCCGTTGCGGCCGCTCCGACGGAGAAGGCCAAGGTCAAGGCGCAAACGGCGCCGCTCAAGCGAGCGATCATGGTGTCATCCCCCCAGAGCGGCGTGGCGCCTCGGCGCTCGCCGTCGCGGAGGAAAATGCCGCCGGACCTAGGTTCTGTCCACCGGTGTCACCGCTGTCCTCAGGGCGTCTTGGTGATGAAGTTCAGCACCATGGTGGGCGTGGCGTCGCGGTTGTAGTGGGTCACCTGTAATTCCTGGACCGCGCCCTTGGGCAAGGCGACAGGGTCGAAGCCTGGCGGCGGCGCTCCGCCGTTCAGCAGCATACGGATCTGGGGCGAGTTCAGTCGCCCGCGCACCTCGACATCGCCGTGATAGACCCAGACCTGCCCATCCTCCGGCTTCAGCTCGCCGCCGATGAGTTCGGCGTTGGTCACGCGCACGAAGTCCGAGCGGATGTCGACATAAAGACCCTTCTCGTCGGAGATCACGCTGCGGCTGCTGGGCTTTCTCCCGCCGTCGCCCTGGTGGGCGAGGGCGATCGAAGCGGTGGCGGCGGTCGTCACGGCCAGCATGGCGACCAGCGCCAGGACGGCGCGGCGGGCCAAGCTGGCCGGGGCGCTGGGATTGATGATCGCTTTCAGGCGCATGGCGATGGATCTCCGTCCCTTTCCGGTGAAGGCGGGGTGCAGGGTGGTCGCGGCGCGGGCGCGGAGCACGTCGATCAGGGTTTCCGCGTACCGCTGGCGAAGCGCGGGCGGCGCATCCTCCAGGGCCAGGGCGTCGGCCAATTCCTCGCGCGCGGCGGCGGCGCGGGCGCGCAGCACGGCGTAAGGCGGGATCATCCAGAGGGCGCCGCCGACCAGGTGTTCGAACAGCAGCCGCCAGTTGTCGCCGCGCTTCAGATGCGCCAGTTCGTGGGCGCAGATGGGGGCCAGTTGGTCGGCGTCCAGTTGCTCGGCCAGGTCGCTGGGCAGAAGGATCACGGGCTCGGACAGGCCGGCCAAGAGAGGTTGGTCGATATCGTCGCTGATCCTGACCTCCGGCCAGGCGGTGTCCATGCGGCGGGCGGCGGCGGCGACGGCCAGGGCAAGGTCCCGCGAGGCGGGTCGTGCTCGAGCCACGACGCCTCTAAGCTTGGCGCGACCGACGGCCTGGCGCGCGACCGCCATTGCCAGGCCGCCCAGCGCGCCGGCCGCCAGGGCCGCGCTCATGACCTCGAAGCCGTCGAAGCCGGACAGGGCTCGCGTCGAGGCGGCGTTCATCGCCGCGCCCGCGGCCGCGATCACGGGCGAAGCCTGGGCGACTTCATAGACGGTCGCGGTGGCGGCCTTGGGCAGGGCCGCGACGCCCACCACCAGGGCCAGCATCGTCGGCGGCAAGGCGACCGCCCCGCTCCACGCCGCGGTCCGCGTCCCGGGATGGCCGGTCAGGCGATCGGCGGTCGCGCCGATCAGCCACCCCAGGCCAGAAGCGGGCAAGGCGGCGACCAGGCCAAGCGCGGTCGAGGTCAGCAGCGGGCTCATGCCTTGTCCTCCGCCTGGGTCGTGTTGAGCAGGGTTTCCAGTTCCTGGATCTCCGCCTCGGACAGGATCTGGCTGCCGGCGAAGGCCGAGGCGGGCAGGCGGCCGTCGATCTCGAGCAGGCCGCGCAGGCGGTTCAGAACGCCGCCGATCACGTCGACCTTGGCCTTCTGGGCCTCGTAGACCGCCAGGCCGTGCACCGAGCGGCGGGTTAGCAGGCCCTTGGCGACCATCCGCTCCAGCACGGTGCGGGTGGTCGAGGCGCTCCAGCCCAGTTCGGGTTCGATCAGACCTTGGGCCTCACGGGCGCTCATCGCGCCGCCGCGCCAGAAGGCCTTCAGGACTTCAAGTTCGAGGTCGGAGGGTTCGGTCATCGCCGGGCGATCTCCATGTGTCGTGAGTACGCTACAAATGTAACGCATCGGCGTCAAGCGTCGCGATCGTTGTTCGATGGGATGACAGGCGCGCCATTCTGATTTACGCCTGTAGATCAAAATTACGAATGTGAGTTTTACATGGCGACCGATCAAGTTCGTGGCGGCGGGCCGCCGCTTGAGGGGCTCTCGTCCCGTCGTTGGCGTTGGGCGGCGATGGGCCTTGGCCTGGCGGCGCTGGTGGGGCTCGGCGCCGAGGTCACCGCGCGCCGCGATCGCGCGGAGCAGGCGCGGCGGGACGCGTTCTGGCGCGTCAGCGGTCCGCCCTGCGCGTCGCTGGATCCGAAGGTCTTCCGAAGCCTCGGCCACTATCCCCAGGTCACGCCCTATGACGAGACGCTGTACCGGCGCGCGGGCGGGGCGATGACCTGTACGCACCTGGTCGACCGGATCGGCGGCGCGAAGGTTCGCTACCAGGTCTGCAAGTTCAACGCGCCGAACTATCTGGCCGTGGCCCAGGGCGGGCGCGAATGGTTCTACGACCTGGGGGGAACGCGCTCGGCGGCCGTCACGGTCATCAGGAACGAGGTGCGGTGCGTCGTCATCCCTGCCTTCAGAATGTGATTGGCGCTTGCTCTGTCGGCCTATTCATAGCTAGCTATATAGCGCGCTATGAATGGAGGGCGGCATGGATCTTCTAGCGGGGTACGGCGTGGGCTTTCTGGGCAGTCGGCTAAAGCGCCTGGCCGAGCGGATGCAGGCCGACGCGGCCGAGGTCGCGCGCTCGCTGGACCTGCCGGTGCAGCCGGCCCAGATGTCGCTGCTGCTGACGATCCGCCTGCACGGCCCGATCGCGGTGGGCGAACTGGCCGAGCGCCTGCAACTGGCCCAGCCGACCGTGACCCGCGCGCTGAAGAGCCTGGAGGACGATGGTTTCGTCGAGACCCGCCGCGCGCCGGGCGACGGCCGCACGCGGCGGCTGGCGCTGACGGCGAAGGGCGAGGCGCTGCTGGTCCGCATCCAGACCGAGCTGCTGCCACGCATCGAGCCGGCGGCGGCGGAGTTGGTCGAGGGCCTCGAGGGCGATTTCATGCAGGGCCTGGCCAAGGTGGAGCAGCGTCTGGCGCAGGCCTCTCTGCTGACACGGATCGAAGCCGCCGGCCCGCCGACCATGTGGGCGCGCGACTTCTCCGACGACCTCGCCGAGGCCTTCCACCGGATCAACGCCGAGTGGATCCAGGACATGTTCACCCTGGAGGAGAACGACGTCGCCCTGCTGACCCGGCCACGCGAGCTGATCCTCGACAAGGGCGGGGTGGTGCTGTTCGCGGAGACGCCAGAGCTCGGCGTGGTCGGGACCTGCGCCCTGATGGTCTCCAAGGACGGCTGGGTCGAGCTGACCAAGATGGGCGTCCTGAAGAGCGCCCGGGGGCTGAAGGTCGGCGAATTCTTGCTGGCCAAGACCCTGGAGCGGGCCGCGAGTCTCGGCATGGACAAGGTCTATCTGCTGACCAACAAGAAGTGCGCCGCGGCCATCCACCTCTACGAGAAGCTGGGCTTCGTCCACGACGCTACGATCATGCGGACTTTCGGCGCGCGCTATGAGCGCTGCGACGTGGCGATGGCGTATCGGCCGAGGGGATAGGGGCGGGAACGGCCAGGCCCTCGAACAGCGGCCGGGCGATCGCGTAGCCCTGGACCAGATCAACGCCCAGGTCGCGCAGGACGGTCAGCTCCGCGTGGGTCTCGACGCCCTCGCAGACCGCGGTGATGTCGAGGTCCTTCAGCATGGAAAGCAGGTGCGAGACGATCGTCCGCTTGGCCCGGTCGCGGTCGATGTCGCGGATCAGCTCCATGTCCAGCTTGACGATATCCGGCTGGTACTTGGCCAGCAGGTTCAGCCCCGCGAAGCCCGCGCCGAAGTCGTCGATCGCCGTCTTGAAGCCCATGGCGCGATAGGTGCGCAGGATGTCCAGCACGTGCTGGGTGTCGAGCGTCTCGTTCTCGGTGAACTCGAAGATCAGCCGATCCAGCGGAAAGCCGGTCCGCATCGCCGTCGCCAGGGTCAGGCGGATGCAGGCGCGGGGCTCGTAGACGGCGTTGGGCATGAAGTTGATCGACAGGCGCGCGCCGGTCTGGGCCAGGCCAAGGCCGGTCGCCAGCTCGATCGCCTTCACCCGGCACTGCTGGTCGAAGACGTAGCGGTTATGGTCGGACACCGTCGAGAGCACCGACCCGGCGCCCTCGCCGCCGATCCCGCGCACTAGCGCTTCATGGGCGAACACCTCGCCCGTCGAGACGTCGACGATCGGCTGGAACGCCATCGAAAACGGCGTCTCGAAATCCTGGCCGTCCCGACAGCCGCCGCACCCTTGAGCCACGTCCGATCTCCGCTGCGATCGGACAGGATAGGGCGGAAGGGTTGAGGTGGGGTTTAGAGGGGGCAAGCTGGACAAGGTGGCGGGGAAGTCGCCTATTTGCATCTCTGACGCTTAGCGGAGGGGATGATGCTGGAGAAATTTCACGCATCACGTGCGCGTCTGCACGACATGACTGGCGCGCACTACACTGCCGTCGCGCTTGCCAACGGTGCCGCTCTGATCACCATCGGCGGCATTATAGGAAACGTAGATGATCCAAACTTTGCATTCAGAGCTTTGGCTCCTGCGCTTGCTCTCTACGGTCTAGGTTTGATCTCAGCGGTTACTGCTCTCCAGACCTTCTCCCTAGCACTCTCGTATCAGCTTCATGTCGACGTGGCGGAGGCGAGGATGAGTCGTCTCCTCGCTGAGGCAGCAACTCCGCTTACCGACCCCTTCGCGCCTGTAGATCTCAGCGGGGCGAAGCTCATTTATGGCGAGAAAGCAGAAGAGGAATTTAGACGCTTCGTTCTCGCCAAGCTGCTCTCTGAAAAGAACGCGCATGAGAAGCGGGATAAGCAGGTCGAAGAAGTAATTTCTGATATTTCTTCTTCAAATGCAAAGGTTTACAAGGGAAAGGTTGGCGCAAACAGATGGCTGACTTTCTCGGTATGTGCGTCCTTCTTGGCGACGATTTTTCTCTTTCACGCAGGGTATAGTGGCTTTCAGCCTCAAGGCGCGGCCGCTGCGTCTAGCGCGGTAACATCAAGTGCTGGGAAGGCTCATCTTCCCAAGCCCTAATCCACTCTTCCCAGCACCGCCCGGATCGTCTCGACCATCCGGTCGATGTGCGCCTTCTCCAGGATCAGCGGCGGGGATAGGGCGATGATGTCGCCGGTGACGCGGATCAGCAGGCCTTCGTCGAAGCAGGTCTCGAAGACCTCCATGGCTCGGGCGGTCGGGGCGCCGGGGCGGGGGGAGAGCTCGATGCCGGCGACGAGGCCGAGGTTGCGGACGTCGATGACGTGGCGAGCGTCGGCCAGGCTGTGCATGGCGTCCTGCCAATAGCCTTCGAGGCCGGCGGCGCGGGCGAAGAGGTCGTCCTCCTGGTAGGTCTCCAGAGTCGCCAGGCCCGCCGCGCAGGCCAGCGGATGGGCCGAATAGGTGTAGCCGTGGAAGAGCTCGATGGGGGCGTCCGCGCCCTCCATCATCGCATCGTAGATCTGGCCCGATGCCGCGACGGCCCCGCAGGGGACGGCGGCGTTGGTCAGGCCCTTGGCCATGCAGATGAGGTCCGGCGTGACGCCGAAGCGGTCGGCGGCGAAGGGGGCGCCGACGCGGCCGAAACCGGTGATCACCTCGTCGAAGATCAGCAGGATGTCGTGCTTGTCGCAGATCGCCCGCAGGCGCTCGAGATAGCCCTTGGGTGGGATCAGCACGCCGGTGGAGCCGGCCACAGGCTCGACGATCACGGCGGCGATGTTGGAGGCGTCGTGCAGGGCGACGATCTTCTCCAGCTCGTCGGCCAGCTGCGCGCCGTGCTCGGGCTGGCCCTTGGCGAAGGCGTTGCCAGGCAGGCCGTGGGTGTGGGGCAGGTGGTCGACGCCGGTCAGAAGCGAGCCGAAGTACATGCGGTTCTTCGGGATGCCGCCCACCGAAATGCCGCCGAAGCCGACGCCGTGATAGCCGCGCTCGCGCCCGATCAGCCGGGTCTTGGTCCCCTTGCCCCGGGCGCGGTGGTAGGCCAGCGCGATCTTCAGCGCCGTGTCGACCGACTCCGAGCCGCTGTTGGTGAAGAAGATGCGGTCGAGGCCCTTTGGCGTGATCTGCGCCAGGCGCGAGGCGAACTGGAAGGCCAGCGGGTGGCCCATGTTGAAGCAGGGCGCGTAGTCCATCTCGGCGGCCTGCTTCTGGATCGCCTCGCGGATCTTCGGGCGGTCGTGGCCGGCGTTGACGCACCAGAGGCCCGAGGTCGCGTCCAGCACCTCGCGGCCCTCGGGCGTGCGGTACCACATGCCGCTGGCCGAGGAGAGCATGCGCGGATGGGCCTTGAACCGCCGGTTCGGCGTGAACGGCATCCAGAAGGCGTCGAGGTCGTTGGCGCCGAAGTCGGGCATGGCGGGTCTTCCTCCAAGCGCGTCAGGCGAAGTGTGTGCGGTTCGCCGCCCGGACGCGCGCCACTAAAGAGTGAGCGCTTGCATTGTGATCGCAATTACGCGTCAACTTGCAAGCCCTTCACGGAAAGTCCGGGATGAAGACCCGCAAGCCGCTCGCCGATCAGACAGCCGTGCACGACCAGGTGTACGAGGCGATCCGGCAGGCGCTGATCACCGGGCGCATCGCGCCGGGCAAGGGCGTGTCCCTACGCAGCCTGGCCGCCGAGCTGGGTGTCTCGCCGATGCCGGTGCGCGACGCGGTCCGGCGGCTGGCGGCCGAGCGGGCCCTGGCGATCAATCCGGCCAACAAGCGCCTGTCGGTGCCTTCGCTGACCGCCGACCGGCTGGAGCAGCTGTCCCTGGCCCGCCTGTGGGTCGAGCCGGAGCTGGCGGCGCGGGCGGCGCTGAACGCCGACGCCAGCTTGGTGCGTCAGCTGCAAGCCATCGACGCCGACGTCGACGAGGCCCTGCGGCTGGGCGATGTCGACCGCTACATGACCGCCAACCACGCCTTCCACTTCGCGATCTACGAGCGGGCCGGGGCCGAGGTGCTGGAGGCCATGGCCGGCGGTCTCTGGCTGCAGGTTGGGCCGTTCATGCGGGTGGTGTTCGGCCGGGTGGGGGCCGACGGCCTGGTCGCCGACCGCCACGCCGAGGCGATCGCCGCGCTCAAGGCCAAGGATCCCGACGGCGCCCGTCGCGCCATCGCCGCTGACCTTTCCGAGGGCATGGACAAGATGCGCGCGGCCGTGGAGGCCAGCGCGTGAGCGGCCGGCTTGACAGCGCTCAAGTCCGCGCGAACTGTGATCACAATATTAGGGATCTACACCCTTGACCCTGCCCGCCGATATCGCCGAGCGCCTGGCGCGCCTTGCTCTTCCGAGCCAGGCGGTTATCGACGGCGCGCACGCCGACGCGATGTCGGGTCAGACCTTCGACAATGTCTCGCCGCGCGACGGCAAGCTGCTGAACACCGTCGCCGCCTGCCAGAAGGAGGACGTGGCCCTGGCGGTCTTCGCCGCCCGCACGGCCTTCGAGGACGGCCGCTGGCGCGACCAGGGGCCGCGCGCCAAGAAGGCGACGCTGTTCCGCCTGGCCGAGCTGATGGAGCGCGACGCCGACGAGCTGGCCCTGCTGGAGAGCCTCGACGTCGGCAAGCCGATCAGCGACGCGCGCAATGTCGACATCCCGCTCGCGATCAACACCTGCCGCTGGTACGCCGAGGCGCTGGACAAGGTCTATGGCGAGGTCGGAGCTTCTCCCGTGGATCGCCTGAGCTACGCGGTCCACGAGCCGCTGGGCGTGATCGGGGCGATCGTGCCGTGGAACTTCCCGCTGCACATGGCGATGTGGAAGGTCGCCCCGGCGCTCGCCATGGGCAATTCGGTGGTGCTGAAACCGGCCGAGGAGTCGCCGCTGACGGCCCTGAAGCTGGGCGCGCTCGCCCTGGAAGCGGGGCTCCCGGCAGGGGTCTTGAACGTCGTCCCCGGTCCGGGCGCGGTCACCGGCGAGGCGCTGGCCCTGTCGATGGACGTCGACATGATCGCCTTCACCGGCTCGGGTCCGGTCGGCCGCAAGCTGATGGAGTATTCGGCCCGCTCGAACCTGAAGCGGATCAGCCTGGAGCTGGGCGGCAAGTCGCCCCAGATCGTCTTCGCCGACTGCCCCGACCTGGAGGCCGCCGCCCAGGCCGCCGCCTGGGGCGTGTTCTATAACCAGGGCGAGGTCTGCACCGCCGCCTCGCGCCTGCTGGTTGAGGCCTCGATCAAGGAGGCCTTCGTCGAGCGGGTCGCCGAGGTGGCCAAGGGCATGAAGGTCGGCGACCCGCTGGACCCCTCCACCCAGTTCGGGGCCATGGTCAGCGAGCGGCAGATGAACACCGCGCTCGGCTACATCGCCATCGCCGGCACGCAGGGCGCGCGGCGGGTGCTGGGCGGCGGCCAGGTGCTGAAGGAGACCGGCGGCTTCTATGTCGAGCCGACCATTTTCGACCGCCTGCAGCCCAGCCACGCCCTGGCCCGCGAGGAGGTGTTCGGGCCGGTCCTGGGGGTGATGAGCTTCACCACCGAGGACGAGGCGATCGCGCTCGCCAACGACACCGTCTATGGCCTGGCCGCGGGCCTGTGGACCTCGGACGTCAACCGCGCCCTGCGCGGCGCGCGGCGGCTGAAGGCCGGACTCGTCTGGGTCAATGGCTGGGACGCCTGCGACATCACCATGCCGTTCGGGGGCTTCAAGCAGTCCGGCTTTGGCCGTGACCGCAGCCTTCATGCGTTGCACAAGTACGCCGACCTGAAGTCGGTGTCCGTGACGCTGAGGTGACTTCCATGCCCCATCTGAATCTCGTTGAAACCGAAGCCTTCATCGACGGCCTCTGGGTCCAGGGCGACCAGACGTTCGACGTGCTCAATCCCGCCGACGGGACGGTGATCGCCCAGGTCGCCGACCTGGGCGCGGCCGAGACGACGCTGGCCATCGACGCCGCGCACCGGGCCTTCCCCGCCTGGGCCGCGCGGACCGCCAAGGAGCGGGGGGCGATCCTGCGCCGGTGGAGCGACCTGATGCTCGCCCACGCCGACGACCTGGCCCGCCTGATGACCGCCGAGCAGGGCAAGCCTCTCGCGGAAGCCAAGGGCGAGGTCGCCTACGGGGCGGCGTTCATCGACTGGTTCGCCGACGAGGCCAAGCGCGCCTACGGCCAAACCATCCCGACGCCGATGCCGGGCAAGCGCCTGGTCTCGATCAAGCAGCCCGTGGGCGTGTGCGCGGCCATCGCGCCGTGGAACTTCCCGATCGCCATGATCACCCGCAAGGTCGGCCCGGCCCTGGCCTCGGGCTGCACCGTGGTGGTCAAGCCGGCAGCCGAGACGCCGCTGTGCGCGCTCGCTATCGCCCGCCTGGCGATCGAGGCGGGCGTGCCGGCGGGCGTGCTGAACGTCGTGACGACCACCAACTCCAGCGCGGTCGGCAAGACGCTGTGCGAGGACGGCCGGGTGCGGAAGCTGTCGTTCACCGGCTCCACCCCGATCGGCAAGGTGCTGTACGAGCAGTGCGCCGGCACGATGAAGAAGCTCTCGCTGGAGCTGGGCGGCAACGCGCCCTTCATCGTCTTCGACGACGCCGACCTCGAGGCCGCCGTCGACGGCGCCATCGCCAGCAAGTACCGCAACACCGGCCAGACCTGCGTCTGCGCCAACCGGCTGATCGTGCAGTCGGGCATCCACGACGCCTTCGTCGCGCGCCTCGCTGAAAAGGTCGCGGCCATGAAGGTCGGACCGGGCACGGGCGAGGGCGTCCAGATCGGTCCGCTGATCAACGACAAGGCCATCCAGAAGGTCGAGGCCCTGGTGCGCGAGGCCGTGGCGGGCGGCGCCAAGGCGGTGGTCGGCGGCGACCGTCACAGCCTGGGCGGCCTCTTCTACCAGCCGACCGTGCTGTCGGGCGCGACTCCGGACATGCGCCTGTTCAACGAGGAGATCTTCGGCCCGGTCGCGCCGGTCGTGAAGTTCGACACCGAGCAGGAAGCGATCGATCTCGCCAACGCCACGCCCTTCGGCCTGGCGTCCTACTTCTACAGCCGCGACGTCGCCCGCTGCTGGCGCGTGGCCGAGAAGATCGAGGCCGGCATGGTCGGGATCAACGAAGGCCTGATCTCCACCGAGGTCGCGCCGTTCGGCGGCGTCAAGGAAAGCGGCCTTGGCCGTGAGGGCAGCTCCGAGGGGCTCGAGGAGTATCTGGAGACCAAGTACCTGTGCTTTGGCGGGGTGGCTGGATGAGCCAAGCCGCCGTCGCCGCCCGCCCGCTCTCCGACCTGCTGACCGCCGAACGCGCGCGGTTCACGGCCGAGCATCCGCGCTCGGCCGCCATGGCCAAGGCGACGTCGGCGCACTGGCGCGGCGGGGCGCCGATGCACTGGATGAACGATTGGGCGAGCCCCTCGCCGATCTTCGCCGCCCAGGGCGTCGGGGCCCAGATCACCGACGTCGATGGCAAGCTCTATGACGACTTCTGCCTGGGCGACACGCCGTCGATGTTCGGGCACGGCGATCCGTCGGTGGCGGCGGCAGTGTCCGACCAGATCAAGCGCGGGGCAGGCTTCATGCTGCCGACGGCGTCGGCCGCCATCGTCGGCAAGCTCTTGGCCGAGCGCTTTGGCCTGCCGCTGTGGCAGACGGCGACCACGGCCAGCGACGCCAACCGCGCGGCGATCCGCTGGGCGCGGGCGGTCACCGGCCGGCCGGTCATCCTGGTGTTCGACGGCTGCTACCACGGCATGGTCGACGACGCCTTTGTGGTGCTGAAGGACGGGCAGCGCGTCATGAAGCCGGGCCTGCTGGGCCAGGTCCACGACCTGACCGCCACCACCTGGGTCGTGCCGTTCAACGACCTCGCCGCGCTGGAAAACGCCCTGGCCTCGGACCAGGTCGCCGCCGTCCTGGCCGAGCCGGTGATGACCAACTGCGGGATGATCCTGCCCGAGCCTGGCTTCCACGCGGCCCTGCGCCGGCTGACCCGCGACGCGGGGACCCTGCTGATCATCGACGAGACCCACACGATCTCGACTGGTCCCGGCGGCTACACCCGCGCCCATGGGCTGGAGCCGGACGTCTTCGTGCTGGGCAAGGCCATCGCCGGCGGCGTGCCGGCGGCCGTGTGGGGCGTGACCGCCGAGCTCTCGGCGCGGATGGACGAAGCCCAGGCGCGGATCGGTCCGGGCCAGTCGGGCATCGGCACCACGCTCTCGGGCAATGCGCTCGCCATGGCCGCCATGCGCGCCATGCTGACCGAGGTGATGACCGACGCCGCCTATGCGAAGATGCTGGCCGGCGCCGAGCGGCTGGTGGCGGGGCTGAAGAGCGTCATCGCGGCGCGCAAGCTGCCCTGGTCCGTCGTCCATGTCGGCGCGCGGGTGGAGCTGGTCTTCGCCGATCCGCCGCCCAAGAACGCCGCCCAGATGCGGAAAGTGCTGGACCACGAGGCGGTGGAAGCGCTGCATTTGTGGCTGATCAACCGAGGGGTGCTGATCGCGCCCTTCCACAACATGATGCTGGTCTCGCCCGTCACCGACGACGCGGCGATCGACCGGCTGGTCGCGGCCGTCGATGGGTTCGCGGTCGAGATCGGGGAGATGAACTAATGAGCGGCGCAATGGCGGAAACCCTCTCCCGGAGGGAGAGGGCGGGGCCCAAGGCGAAGCCTTGGGAGGGTGAGGGGTTCCAACCTCGACCGGCTCTGCGCCCTGACTTTTCCGGAAACGCTCAAACCCCTCACCCCCCCACGTCCTGCGGACGCGGGTCCCGCCCTCTCCCCAGGGGAGAGGGGTCATGGTGATGGTCGCCGACCCACAAGAATGCCGGGACTTCCTGGCCGCCAACCCTCAGGTGCGGTTTGTGGAGGTGTTCTTCACCAGCATGACCGGCGTGCCGCGCGGCAAGCGGCTGCGGGTGCATGAGCTGGAGGCGATCTACAATTACGGCCGCTTCCTGCCGGGCTCGATCCTGGTGGTCGACACCACCGGCGCCGACTGCGAGGACACCGGGCTCGTCTGGGAGGACGGCGACGCCGACCGCCGCGCGCGGCCCGTGCCCGGGACCCTGACGCTCGCGCCCTGGCTTGGCCCCGACGTCGCCCAGGTGATGCTGTCGCTGTACGAGCTGGACGGGACGCCCAACGACCTCGACCCGCGCCACGTGCTGCAACGGGTGCTGGACCGCTACGCCGCCGATGGCCTGACGCCGGTCGCGGCTTGCGAGCTGGAATACTACCTGGTCGACCTGCAACGCGGTCCGCGCGGCGAGCTCTTGCCCGCCAAGTCGGCCCTGACCGGCCAGGCGCCGACCGGCATCCAGGTCTACGGCTTGCCCGAGCTGGAGGCCCACGCCCCGTTCCTGCGCGAGCTGTGGGACGTGGCCGACACCATCGGCGTTCCATTGGAGGGCGCGATCTCGGAGTTCGCGCCGGGCCAGGTCGAGCTGACCCTGACGCACAAGCCCGACGCCCTGCGCGCGGCCGACGACGCGGTGCTCTACAAGCGCGCCGCCAAGGGCGTCGCCCTGCGCCACGGTTGCGAGGCGACCTTCATGGCCAAGCCCTGGAGCGACCGGGCCGGCAACGGCTTCCACGTCCATCTCAGCGTCAACGACGCGGCCGGGAACAACCTCTGCGCCAGCGAGGACCTCGAGGGCTCGGACCTGCTCAAGCACGCGATCGGCGGCATGAAGGCGCTGCTGGGCGAGGGCATGGCGATCCTGGCGCCGAACGCCAACAGCTATCGCCGCTTCAAGGCCAACAGCTACGCGCCGGTCGCGCCGACCTGGGGCGTCAACAACCGCACCGTCAGCCTCCGCGTGCCGGCAGGCCCGCCCAAGACCCGCCACGTCGAGCACCGCGTCGCCGGGGCCGACGCCAACCCGTACCTGGTGCTGGCCGTGCTGCTGGCCAGCGCCCACCACGGGATCACCCAGAAGCTCGATCCCGGCCCGGCCGTGGTCGGCGACGGCTACGCGGCGGCGGCCAAGGAGAACATCCGGCTGCCCAACAACTGGTTCGCGGCCGTCGACCTCTTCGAGCAGTCGACGGTGCTGCGCGACTACCTCGGCGACCGCTTCGTGGACATGTTCGTGTCGGTCAAGCGCACGGAACAGGCGCGCTTCTTCGAGGTGGTCACGGAGTTGGATTTCGACTGGTACCTGCGCAACGCGTGAGGTTGCGTGAGGAGGGTTTCCCCTCTCCATCCAAGGGGAGGGACCGAGCTTGTGCCGAGAACGTCATGTCCGTCGTCGGACGATCTAGAGGGAGATAGGGGACCATGAGCACCATCACGCGGAGAGGCCTGAACCGCCGCTCGCTGCTGACGGCCACCGGCGCCGCCGCGATCGGCCTGACCTTCACCGCCTGCGGCCAGAAGCCCAAGGCGCCGACGAACGGCGAAGAGCCCAAGCTGAACTTCTACAACTGGGACACCTATATCGGCGAAACCACGCTGGGCGACTTCAAGAAGGCCACCGGCGTCGACGTGAACATGAGCCTGTTCGCGACCAACGACGAGCTGTTCGCCAAGCTGAAGGCCGGCAATCCCGGCTTCGACGTGGTGGTGCCGTCGAACGAGTTCGTGACCCGCATGAGCCAGGCCGGCATGCTCGAGCCGCTGGACCACGCCAAGATCCCGAACATCAAGAACATCGACCCGTCGTTCCTCAATCCGGACTTCGACCCGGGCCGCAAGTACTCGATGCCCTACACCTGGCTGCTGCTGGGCATCGGCTATCGCAAGAGCAAGGTGAAGGGCGTGCCCGACAGCTGGAAGTGGCTGTTTGACAGCGATCAGTACAAGGGCCGCATCGCCCTGCTGTCGGAAAGCGCCGACCTGGTGCGCCTGGCCGCCAAGTACCTGGGCCACTCGGTCAACAACATCCCCGAGGACATGCTGCCGAAGATCGAGCAGATGCTGATCAAGCAGAAGCCGTTCGTGAAGGCCTTCCACGACGACAACGGCCAGGACCTCTTGGCCTCGGGCGAGGTGGACCTGGTGCTGGAGTACAACGGCGACATCGCCCAGGTGATGAAGGACGACCCGGACCTGGACTTCGTGGTGCCGAAGGAAGGCAGCTTGATCAACTCCGACACCCTGTGCATCCCGAAGGGCGCGCCGCGGCCGAACAACGCCCACGCCTTCATCAACTACCTGCTGGACGCGCAGGCCGGGGCCGAGATCAGCAAGACGATCCTGTACCCGACGCCAAACGCGGCGGCCAAGGCGCTGATGCCGGACGACTACAAGAACAACAAGGTCATCTTCCCGCCCGCCGACGTCATGGCCAAGTGCGAGTACGGCGCCTTCGAGGGGGCGGAAAAGGCCAGCCAGTACGAGGAACTGATCACCCGGGTGCGGGCGGCGTAGGGGGAGCGGCGAGGGTGCGTTCCTCCCCCGCGATGCGGGGGAGGTGGCCCAGAGGGCCGGAGGGGGCCAGCTCGGCCGACTTCCAGCTCGCCCCCTCAGTCGCTCCGCGACAGCTCCCCCGCATCGCGGGGGAGCATCTTTGATAGCGGGGAATGGAATGGAACAATCCTGGAAACAGGCCAAAGCCGTCTTCGCCGCGGCGCTGGGACCGCCGCTGGTGTGGCTGGTGCTGTTCTTCCTCGCGCCCATGGCGATCGTCTGGGCCTACAGCTTCGGCCACAATGCCGGCCTGACGCAGATCGAGATCACCGGCACGTTCCACAACTACGCCCGGGCGATCGAGCCGCTGTACCTGAAGATCTTCCTGAAGTCGGCCTGGGTCGCGGCCCTGACCACGGCCCTGTGCCTGGTGGCCGGCTTCCCGGTGGCCCTGGCGATCACCTTCGCCTCGGACAAGGCCAAGGCGTGGCTGCTCTTGCTGATCATGCTGCCGTTCTGGACGAACCTCCTGATCCGCACCTACGCCCTGATCGCCGTGCTGCGCACCGAGGGCTATGTGAACCAGGGCCTGGAGTGGCTGTGGAAGGGCGGGAGTGGTCTCGCCGCGCTGGTCGGCTTGCAGCCGCTGGGCGACTTCCAGCCGCTGGGCCTGCTGCACAACAATTTCGCGGTGATCCTGGGTCTCGTCTACGTCCACCTGCCGTTCATGGTGCTGCCGCTCTATTCGGCGCTGGACCGGCTGGACAAGTCGCTGCTGGAGGCCAGCCTCGACCTCGGCGCCGGGCACCTGCGGACCATCTTCAAGGTGGTCGTGCCGCTGGCCCTGCCGGGCATCGCCTCGGGCGTTCTGATCACCTTCATCCCGGCCCTGGGTGCCTACCTGACGCCCGACCTGCTAGGCGGGCCCGACAGCCAGATGATCGCCAACGTCATCGAGCGCCAGTTCAAGCGCGCCAACGACTGGCCGTTCGGCGCGGCGATGTCGTTCCTGCTGATGTACCTGACCTTCATCGCCATCGCGATCCAGGCGGTGCTGGCTAAGAAGACGCCGGAGGCCAAGGGATGACCAAACGCGCCCCCCCCGGTCCGCTGGAATACCTGCGCCGCTGGCCCATGCGCCTGTGGCTGGCCGTCGTCGGCGTGTTCCTCTACGCGCCGCTGATCGCCCTGATGGTGTTCAGCTTCAACGACAGCCGGCGCAACATCGTCTGGAAGGGCTTCACGCTCAAATATTACGAGAAGCTGTTCCATGACTCCGCCCTGCTGGAGGCCTTCGCCAACAGCCTGACGATCGCGGCGGTCTCGACCGTGATCAGCCTGGTCATCGGCGCCCTGGCGGCGCTGGTCCTTTGGCGCTTCCGCTTCCCGGGCAAGACGGCGCTGGACGGCGCCCTGGCCCTGCCGATCGTGGTGCCCGAGATCTGCATGGGCGTGGCCATGCTGGTGTTCTTCGCCAAGGTCATGCCGTGGCCGCAAGGACTGCCGTGGCCGCTGAACCTGGGGGCGATCATCATCGCCCACGTCTCGTTCTCGTTCCCCTTCGTGGCGGTGGTCGTGCGCGCCCGCATGGCCAGCTTCAACCGCGAGATGGAGGAGGCGGCCCGCGACCTGGGCGCCGGCGAATTCCGCACCATCAAGGACGTGATCCTGCCGCACATGGCCCCGTCGCTGGTGGCCGGGGCGCTGCTGGCCTTCACGCTGAGCCTGGACGACTTCGTCATCACCTTCTTCACCGCCGGGCCCGACACGGTGACCTTCCCGGTGAAGGTCTATTCGATGGTCCGCTTCTCGGTGACGCCCGAGGTCAACGCGGCCTCGACGGTGCTGATCGTGCTGACCGTGCTGCTGACCGCGGCGGCGCTGAAACTGCAGGGCGACCCCGCCGCGACGGCGGGTCATGGGGCGGGGGACGGCAAATGAGCGTGTTCGCAGCGCCCCCTCCGTCTCGCCGCTCCGCGTCGATCCACCTCCCCCGCAAGCGGGGCAGGATGAAGCCGTCCTCCTCACCCGTAAAACGGGGGAGGTGGCGCGATGCGGATACGCATCGTGACGGAGGGGGCGCTTTCCTGGTCGGGATTTTGTGTGTCGGGGGACGCTAAATGACCAAACCCATCATCACCTTCGAGAACGTCACCAAACGGTTCGGCAAGCTGGCCGCCGTCGACAACGTCTCGCTGACCGTCAACGAGGGCGAGTTCTTCGCGCTGCTGGGCCCGTCCGGCTGCGGCAAGACCACCCTCTTGCGGATGCTGGCCGGCTTCGAGACGCCGACCGAGGGGCGCATCCTGATCGACGGCCAGGACATCGTGAACGTGCCGCCCAACAAGCGGCCGGTGAACATGGTGTTCCAGTCCTACGCCGTCTTCCCGCACATGACCGTGGCCGACAACGTCGCCTACGGCCTGAAGGTCGACCGCGTGCCCAAGGCCGAGCGCGACGCCCGCGTGGCCGAGGCTCTGGAGCTGGTGCAGCTGGGGGGGCTCGGCGAGCGCAAGCCCGACCAGCTGTCCGGCGGTCAGCGCCAGCGCGTCGCCCTGGCCCGGGCCCTGGTCAAGCGCCCCCGCGTGCTGCTGCTGGACGAGCCGCTGTCGGCCCTGGACGCCAAGCTGCGCGAGCAGATGCGCACCGAGCTCTGCACCCTGCAGGAGAAGGTCGGGATCACCTTCATCATGGTCACCCACGACCAGGACGAAGCCCTGGCCCTGGCCAGCCGCTGCGCGGTGATGAGCAAGGGCGTGCTGCAGCAGGTGGCCACGCCCAGCGACCTCTACGAATTCCCCAACAGCCGCTTCGTCGCCGACTTCATCGGCCAGGTGAACCTGTTCGAGGGCGTGCTGGCCGTCGACGAGCCCAGCCACGCGGTGATCAAGTCGCCGGACCTGCCGGTCGACATCTTCCTGGACCACGGCGTCACCGGCCCGCGCGGCGGCACGGCCTGGGCGGCGATCCGCCCCGAGAAGATCGAGCTGCACAAGAAGGAAGGCGACGAGCCGCCGAACCTGGGCGACTGCCCAAAAGGCTTCAACGCGGTGGCGGGCGTCATCAAGCACGAGGCCTATCTGGGCGGCTCCTCGACCTACGAGGTCGAGATCGCGGGAGGACGTCGCGTGAAGGTCCAGCGCTCGAACCTGACCCGCTGGGACCAGGAAGATTTCAAGCTGGGCGAGACGGTGTGGCTGTGCTGGCACGCCTGCTCGCCGGCGGTGCTGTTGAGTTGACGCCATGACCGCTCGCCCCGTCGCCGGGATCATCTGCTGCACGCGCACCGTCGGCGTCGAGCCGGCCCAGGCGGTGATGAGCCGCTATGTCGAGGCGACGATGGCCCATGGCGACGTGGCCGCCCTGCTGGTCCCGTCGTTGCCGGGGCGGATGCGGGCGGCCGAGGTGGCCGGGCGGCTGGACGGACTGATGCTGACCGGCAGCCCCTCGAACCTCGATCCGGCCCTCTATGGCGAGGAGATCGGCGACGCGCCGGGCCCGTTCGACGCGGCGCGCGACGGCATGACCGCCGACCTGATCAAGGCCATGCTGGACCTGGGCAAGCCGGTGTTCGGCATTTGCCGGGGCTTCCAGGAGATCAATGTCGCGTTCGGCGGCACGCTGCGGCGGGACATGGCGGCCAACCCCGACCTGATCGCCCACCACGCCCCCGACGACGTCGACTTCAACGGGATGTTCGACCACATGCACGACGTCGCCCTGACCGCCGGCGGCGTGCTGGCGCGAGCGTTCGGCGTCGAGACTGCGGTGGTCAATTCGGTCCACTATCAGGGCGTCGACCGGCTGGGCGAAGGCCTCGCCGTCGAGGCCCGGGCGCCGGACGGCGTGGTCGAGGGCTTTTCCGCCACCGTCAACGGCGCGCCGGTGCTGGCCGTGCAGTGGCACCCCGAATGGAAGCCGGCCCAGAACCGGCAATCGCAAACCTTCTTCGAAATCTTCGGACGCGCCCTCAGAGGCGCGCCGCTCGTCGTCGATACCCCAGGAGCTTCAAGATGACCGTCCCCATCCGCAACCACGACGTCGCCGAGCTCAAGCGTCTCGACCTCGCCCACCACCTGCCGGCCCAGGCCGACCACAAGGTCATTTTCGAGCTGGGCGGCAGCCGGGTCGTGACCCGGGCCGAGGGCTGCTACATCACCGACGGCGACGGCCACCGCATCCTCGACGGCATGGCCGGTCTGTGGTGCGTCAATGTCGGCTATGGCCGCACCGAGCTGGCGGAAGCCGCCTACGACCAGATGCTGGAGCTGCCGTACTACAACACCTTCTTCAAGACGACGACGCCGCCAACCGTGAAGCTGGCGGCCAAGATCGCCGAGAAGATGGGCGGCCACCTGACCCACGTGTTCTTCAACTCGTCGGGCTCGGAAGCCAACGACACGGTCTTCCGCCTGGTCCGCCACTATTGGAAGCTGAAGGGCCAGCCCAGCCGCACCGCCTTCATCAGCCGCTGGAACGCCTATCACGGCTCGACCGTGGCGGGCGTGTCGCTGGGCGGCATGAAGCACATGCATGTGCAGGGCGACCTGCCGATCCCGGGCGTCCACCACGTGATGCAGCCCTATCCCTTCGGCGAGGGCTTCGGCGAGGATCCGGCCGCCTTCCGCGACCGCGCGGTGAAAGAGATCGAGGACAAGATCCTCGAAATCGGCCCCGAGAACGTCGCGGCCTTCATCGGCGAGCCAGTGCAAGGCGCGGGCGGGGTGATCATCCCGCCGGACGGTTACTGGCCGGCGGTGGAAGCGCTGTGCCGCAAGTACGGGATCCTCCTGGTCTGCGACGAGGTGATCTGCGGCTTTGGGCGCCTGGGCCAGTGGTTCGGCCACCAGCACTACGGCATCAAGCCGGACCTGATCGCCATGGCCAAGGGGCTGTCGTCCGGCTACCTGCCGATCTCGGCCGTGGGCGTGGCCGACCACATCGTCGCCGAGCTGCGCGAGAAGGGCGGCGACTTCATCCACGGCTTTACCTATTCGGGCCACCCGACCTGCGCGGCCGTGGCGCTGAAGAACATCGAGATCATCGAGCGCGAGGGCCTGGTCGAGCGGGCCCGCGAGGACGCCGGCCCCTATCTCGCCAAGGCCCTGGCGCGGCTGAACGGCCATCCGCTGGTCGGCGAGACCCGGTCGCTCGGCCTGATCGGCGCGGTCGAGATCGTGCGCGAGAAGGGGACCAACCATCGCTTCCTCGACAAGGAAGGCGAGGCGGGGCCGATCGTCCGCGACATCTGCATCAAGAACGGCCTGATGGTCCGCGCCATCCGCGACAGCATCGTCTGCTGCCCGCCGCTGATCATCACCCACGCCGAGATCGACGAGCTGGTCGGGATCATCGAAAAGTCCCTGACCGAGGCCGAGCCCATCCTCCGCGCGCTGAAACCGGAGGCGGTGTCATGAAGCCCAAGCATAACAAGGCCAAGCGCGAGCACACCCTGGACCGGGGCGTCTCGACGCTGGAGGAGGCGGGCGCCTGGTTCGCGCGCCAGAGCATCGAGGAGATCGAGTGCGTGGTGCCCGATCTCGCGGGCGTGGCGCGCGGCAAGATCATGCCGGTGCGCAAGTTCCTCGGCACCCCCTCGATGAACCTGCCGCTGGCGGTCTTCTACCAGACCATCACCGGCGACTTCCCCGAGTTCGAGGGGGCGGTGAACGCGGTGCAGTCCGACACCGACATCTTCCTGACCCCCGACTTCGCGACCCTGGCCGCCGTGCCGTGGGCCCAGGACCCGACGGCCCAGGTGATCCACGACGCCTTCCACCCCGACGGCCGCCCCGTCGAGGAGGCGCCGAGGCAGGTGCTGCGGCGGGTGCTGGCCCTCTATGACGAAAAGGGCTGGAGCCCGATCGTCGCGCCGGAGATCGAGTTCTATCTGGTCGACCGCAACACCGACCCGGACTATCCGCTCAAGCCCCCGATCGGCCGCTCGGGCCGTCCCGAGACCGGCCGCCAGGGCTATTCGATCAGCGCGGTGAACGAGTTCGACGCCCTGTTCGAGGACATGTACGAGTACTCCGAGCGCCAGGGCCTGGAGATCGACACCCTGATCCACGAAAGCGGCGTGGCGCAGATGGAGATCAACCTGCGCCACGGCCATCCGCTGGAGCTGGCCGACCAGGTCTTCATGATGAAGCGCACCATCCGCGAGGTGGCGCTGGAGCACGAGATCTACGCGACCTTCATGGCCAAGCCGATGGCGTCCGAGCCCGGCAGCGCCATGCACATCCACCAGTCGATCGTCGACAAGAAGGGCCGCAATCTGTTCTCCGACGAGAAGGGCGAGGAGACCGACCTCTTCCACGGCTTCATCGCCGGCCAGCAGACCTTCCTGCCGGCGATCATGGCGATCCTGGCGCCGTACGTGAACTCCTACCGCCGGATCGCGCGGGACTCAGGCGCGCCGGTCAACACCCAGTGGGGCTACGACAACCGCACCTGCGGCCTGCGGGTGCCGCCGTCGGACCCGGCCAACCGCCGCCTGGAGAACCGCATACCCTCATCGGACGCCAATCCGTACCTGGCGATCGCGGCCTCGCTGGCGGCCGGGTATCTGGGCATGGTCCAGGGCCTCAAGCCCGCCGAGCCCGTCGCCACCGACGCCAGCGTCCGCGGCGTCGAGCTGCCGCGCAGCCTGTCGGAATCCCTGAAGCTGTTCGAGGCTTGCCAGCCCCTGGTCGACATCCTGGGGCCGACCTTCTGCGCCGCCTACGACCGCGTGAAGCAGGCCGAGTACGAGACCTTCATGCGCACGATCAGCCCGTGGGAGCGGGAGTTCCTGCTGCTGAATGTGTAGGGGTCTAGTCACCTTCTCCCAGCGGGAGAAGGGGGGACCCGCGCCGCAGGCGGGGGCGGATGAGGGGCTACAGCGGTGACGGTAGAAATCCCCCCCACCGCTTCGCGGCGGGTCCCGCCCTCTCCCTATGGGAGAGGGAATTGGTATGCGGACACCGCGCCCGACTTCCCCAACCTCCCGCCGCTGGACGGCGACGCCGCCGCCGAAGTCTGCATCGTCGGCGCCGGCTTCACAGGCCTGGGCGCCGCCCTGGCGCTGGGGAGTCGCGCCATCGTCCTTGAAGCCTCCCACGTCGGCGCCGCCGCCACGGGGCGCAACGGCGGCCAGGTCCATACCGGCCAGCGGCGCGACCAGGCCTGGCTGGAGAAAGCCGTCGGCCGCGACGACGCCCTGGCGTTGTGGCGCCTGGCCGAGGACGCCCGCGCGCACTTCAGGACCCTGACCGACGCGGTTCCCTGCGACTGGCGGCCGGGCATGATCCACGCCCGTCACAAGCCCCACGGCGAGATCGAGGACGCCGCCTATGTGGCGCTGATGGCGATCCAGTACGGCTACGAGGAGTTGGAGCTGATCGACGCGGCGGACCTCGCCCACGAGCTTGGGACCGACGTCTATCATGGCGGCCTGATCGATCGCGGCGGCGGCCACGTGCATCCGCTGAAGCTGGCCCAAGGCATGGCGCGCCAGGCGATGGCGGCCGGAGCGATCATCCACGAACACACCCGCGCCGAGACCTGGCGGCGGGAGGGCGGCAAGATCATTGTCGAGACCGCGCGCGGTCGCGTGACCTGCGAGCGGCTGATCCTCACCGGCGACGGCTCCCTCAACGCCATGGCCGGGGCGGCGCGGGCGCGGGTCATGCCGATCAACAACTTCATCGCCGTCACCGCGCCGCTGGGGCCGTTGGCCGACGAGATCATCCGCTCGAACGCGGCCGTCTCCGACAGCCGCTTCGTCGTGAACTACTTCCGCAAGACGCCGGACGGCCGGCTGCTGTTCGGCGGCGGCGAGAACTATCGCCCCGGCTTCCCGCGCGACATCGCCGGCATGGTCCGCAAGAACCTCGCCAAGGTCTATCCGCGCCTCGCCGACGTCGAGATCACCCACGCTTGGGGCGGGACCCTGGGCATCACCATGAGCCGCATGCCGTTCGTGGGTGAGATCGCGCCGGGCGTGCGCGTGGCGTCCGGCTATTCGGGGCAGGGGGTGATGCTGGCGCCCTATATCGGCAAGCTGCTGGCCGAGGGCGATCGCGAGCCGATCGCCCTGTTGTCGCGCGTCCCGACCCCGCCGTTCCCGGGCGGCCGCTGGCTGCGCTGGCCGCTGACCGTGGCGGGGCTGAGTTGGTACGCGCTGCGGGACCGGCTGTGAGCCTTCCTCCCCCTAGCGGGGGAGGTGGTCGCGAAGCGACCGGAGGGGGAAGTGCTTGCGGATCTTGTCTCTTCCCCCTCCGTCGCCCTTCGGACGACACCTCCCCCGCTAGGGGGAGGATTTGGCGAAGCCGCGATTGACACCCCCGCCCTCCGCCCGCTCTCCTCGCGCCATGACCACGACGACCGCTCCAGCCGCCAGTCTCGCCGATGCGTTCGCCAACGCCGAGCGGCTGCTGGAGACCGATCCGCGTCTCGCCGCCGAGCAGGCGCGGGCGATCCTGGAGGTCGTGCCGCGCCACGCCGACACCACCCGCCTGCTGGCGACCGCCCTGCGCCTGTCGGGCGAGACCGAGGCGGCGTTCGAGACCGTCGCGCCGCTGGCCAAGGCCTTGCCGAACCTGCCGCTGGCCCAGCTTGAGCTTGGCCTGTGCCTCGAGCGCCTCGGGCGCACCGCCGAGGCCGCCCAGGCTTTCGACCGCGCCAGCGCCCTGGAGCCGCGCCTGTCCGAAGCCTGGCGGGGCCTTTCCGAGAGCCTGTCCCTGCTGGGCGACGAGGCCGGCGCCGAGCGGGCCCTGGCGCGGCAGCTGCGCGCCTCGACGCGGGACCCGCTGCTGATCGAGGCCGCCACGGCGCTGGGCGAGGACCGGCTGGGCGAGGCCGAGCGGCTGCTCCGCGAGCGGCTGAAGGCCGATCCCGCCGACGTCGCCGCCATCCGCATGCTGGCCGAGACCGGCGCGCGCCTGGGCCGCTACGCCGACGCCGAGGGCCTCTTGACCCGCTGCCTGGAGCTGGCCCCGAGCTTCGCCGCCGCCCGGCACAACCTGGCGACCATGCTCTATCGCCAGAACAAGAACCGCGAGGCCCTGGCCGAAATCCAGCGCCTGACCGACAAGGATCCGCGCCATCCCGGCTACGCCAATCTGCGGGCGGCGATCCTGGCGCGGCTGGGGGAATACGAACAGGCCATCGCGGTGTGCGAGCGGATGCTGGCCGACTATCCGAACCAGCCGAAGGGCTGGATGAGCTATGGCCACGCGCTGAAGACCGTGGGCCGACAAGCCGACTCGATCGCCGCCTATCGCCAGGCGCTGGACCAGGCGCCGACCCTGGGCGAGGCCTGGTGGAGTCTCGCCAACCTCAAGACCGTCAAGTTCACCGCCGAGGACGTCGCGGCCATGACCGCCGCGCTCGACGCCCCGGGGCTGTCGGACGACGACCGCCTGCATCTCCACTACGCCCTGGGCAAGGCGCGCGAGGACGCGGAAGCCTGGGACGAGTCGTTCGCCCACTACGCCGCCGGCGCGGCGATCCGGCGCCAGCAACTGGACTACGATCCCGAGGAGAACGCCGCCGAGACGGCGCGGACCAAGGCGGTGTTCACGCCACAGTTCCTGGCGGCGCGGGCGGGGCAGGGCAGCGCCGCGCCTGATCCGATCTTCATCGTCGGCCTGCCGCGCGCCGGCTCGACCCTGGTCGAGCAGATCCTGGCCAGCCACTCGATGGTCGAGGGCACCATGGAACTGCCCGACCTGATCGTCATGGCCCGCCGTATCGGCGGCAAGACCGCCCACCGCGCGGAGTCGAGCTATCCCGAGGTGTTGGCCGAGCTGTCGCCCGACCAGCTGCGGGCGCTGGGCGAGGAGTTCATCGAGCGCACCCGCATCCAGCGCAAGACCGACAAGCCGTTCTTCATCGACAAGATGCCCAACAACTTCGCGCACGCGGGCTTCATCCACCTGATCCTGCCCAACGCGAAGATCATCGACGCCCGCCGCCACCCGCTGGGCTGCTGCTTCTCGGGCTTCAAGCAGCACTTCGCCCGCGGCCAGGCCTTCAGCTACGACCTGACCGACATCGGCCGCTACTACGCCGACTATGTCGAGCTGATGGCCCATTTCGACGCCGTGCTGCCGGGCCGCGTCCACCGGGTGATCTACGAGGCGATGATCGCCGATCCGGAAGCCGAGATCCGCGCCCTGCTGGACCATTGCGGCCTGCCGTTCGAGGAAGCCTGCCTGACGCCGCACAAGACCGAGCGCGCCGTCCGCACGGCCAGTTCAGAACAGGTCCGGCGACCGATCTTCAAGGACGCGGTCGAGCATTGGCAGAAATTCGAATCCCACTTGGGTCCTCTCAAGCAGGCGCTGGGGCCGGTGCTCGACGCCTATCCGGATGCGCCCGTTATTTGACCATCTGTCGCGGTTCTTGCCATTTCTGCAACAGTCGCCGGAATTGACGCCGGACCTCGATTTCCAATCTTGCCGGACTCTTGGGCGCGGGTCGAACATCGTTCCCTCAAATGGGGTGAGGGGAACGAAATATGGCGTCGGGATGGGTTCGTTCGAGGAAGGTTGGCGCCTATTCGGCGGCGCTGTTGGCCTCGACCATGATGACGGGTCTGGCCCACGCCCAGAGCCAGGCCGCGCAGAGCTCGACCGCCCTCGAGGAGGTCGTGGTCACCGCTCAGAAGCGCTCCGAGAACCTGCAGGACGTGCCGGTTAGCATCCAGGCGATGGGCGGCGAGAAGCTTGAGCAGCTGCAGGTCGGCGCCTTCGTCGACTATGTGAAGTACCTGCCCAGCGTGTCGTTCACGACCAGCGGTCCCGGCTTTGGCCAGGTCTATATGCGCGGCGTCGCCAGCGGCGGCGACGGCAACCACTCGGGCTCGCTGCCCAGCGTCGGCGTCTATCTGGACGAACAGCCGGTCACCACGATCCAGGGCGCGCTGGACGTCCACGTCTACGACATCGCCCGGGTCGAGGCCCTGGCCGGCCCGCAGGGCACGCTGTACGGCGCCAGCTCCCAGGCCGGCACGCTGCGGATCATCACCAACAAGCCCACCTCGACCGGCTTCAAGGCCGGCGTCGATCTGGAGCTGAACCAGGTGGATCACGGCGGGACCGGCCACACGCTGGAAGGCTTCGTCAACATGCCGCTGTCGGACAAGATCGCCGTCCGCCTAGTGGGCTGGGACGTGCGCGACGCGGGCTATATCGACAACGTCGCCGGCTCGCGCACCTACACCCGCGGCGACGACGACAAGTCCAACGACGTCACCATCTTCAACAAGAACCGGGTCAAGGACGACTACAACACCGTCTACACCCAGGGCGGCCGCGCGGCCCTGCGCATCGAGCTGAACGACAACTGGGTGGTCACGCCCCAGGTCATGGGCCAGGTGCAGAAGGTCGGCGGCCTGTTCGCCTATGATCCCAAGGTCGGCGACCTGAAGGTCACCCACTTCTATCCGGAGAGCAGCAAGGACAAGTGGGTCCAGGCGGCCATGACCATCGAGGGCCAGGTCGCCAATCTGGACGTGACCTATTCGGGCTCGTACCTGAAGCGCAACGACGTCACCAATTCGGACTACACCGACTACTCGTACTTCTATGACCAGGTCGGCTACGGCTTCTACTGGACCGACAACGCCGGCAATCTGGTCAATCCCTCGCAGTACATCCAGGGCAAGGACCGCTACCGCAAGGAAAGCCACGAAATCCGGATCGCCTCGCCGCAGGACCAGAAGCTGCGGTTCGTCGCCGGCGGCTTCTACCAGAAGCAGAAGCACAACATCTTCCAGAACTACAGGATCGACGGCCTGGGCAGCGACCTGTCGGTGCCGGGCTATACGGGCACGATCTGGCTGACCAAGCAGAACCGCGTCGACCGCGACAAGGCGGTGTTCGGCCAGGTCGAGTACGATATCACCGACAAGCTGATGCTGACCGCCGGCATCCGCTTCTTCAAGGCGCACAACACGCTGGTCGGCTTCTACGGCTACGGGAAAGGCTACGGCTCGACCGGCGAGAAGGCCTGCTTCAAGGCCGCCGTGGTGCCCGGCTCGCCGTGTACGAACCTGGACAAGGGCGTCAAGGAAAGCGGCAACGTTCCCAAGGTGACGCTGACCTACAAGATCGACGGCGACAAGCTGGTCTACGCCACCTATTCGAAGGGCTTCCGGCCCGGGGGCATCAACCGGCGCTCGACCCTGCCGCCGTATCAGGCCGACTATCTGAAGAACTACGAAGCGGGCTGGAAGACCACCTGGTTCGACAACAGCTTCCGCTGGAACGGCGCGGTCTATCTGGAGGACTGGACCAACTTCCAGTTCTCGATCCTGGGCGCCAACGGCCTCACCGAGATCAAGAACGCCAACCAGGCGCGCATCAAGGGCGTGGAAAGCGACATCACCTGGGTTCCGGTCCAGGGCCTGACGATCAACGCCTCGGCCGCCTATACCGACGCCAAGCTGAGCGCGAACTACTGCGGCTTCACCGACAGCGCCGGCAACCCGATCACGACCTGCGCGACCCCGCAGGCGCCGGACGGGACGGTCTTGCCGGTGACCCCGAAGTTCAAGGCCAACCTGACCGCGCGCTACGTCTTCAGCCTGAAGGACTGGGACGCTTTCGTGCAGGGCTCCTTTGTCGGGCAGACCAGCAACTGGACCGACCTGCGCCTGAAGGAGCGCGCGATCATCGGCCAGCAGAAGGGCTACACGACGCTCGATCTCTCGACCGGCATGGACAAGGACGGCCTGTCGCTTTCGCTCTACCTGAAGAACGTGTTCGACAAGCGCGCCAGCCTGAACCGCTACGCCGAATGCGCCGAGAGCGTCTGCGGGACGCAGTACTACATCGTGCCCAACCAGCCCCGCACGCTGGGGATCAAGTTGGGCAAGACGTTCTAGTTCAAGCTGAAGAAGACGAAGGGGCGGTCCTGAGGGCCGCCCCTTTTCGTTTCGTCTCTTCCCCGCGTGACCGGGGAGAATGGATTTGATGTGAAGACCTCCGGTTCCAAGCCGCTGGGCCTCTGGATGTGCGTGGCCCTGGTCGTGGGCAACATGATCGGCTCGGGCGTGTTCATGCTGCCCGCCTCGCTGGCGCCCTACGGCTGGAACGCGGTCTTCGCCTGGCTGATCACCATCGCCGGCGCCCTGTGCCTGGCCCTGGTGTTCGCCCGGCTGGCCCAGGCCTTTCCCCGCGCCGGCGGTCCTTTCGCCTATACCGAGGAGGCCTTCGGCCGCCCGGCGGGGTTCCTGGTCGCCTGGTCGTACTGGATCTCGGTCTGGGTCTCCAACGCCGCCCTGGCGATCGCCGCCGTCAGCTATATGAGCGTCTTCTTCCCGGCGCTGGCAAAGACGCCGGCCCTGGCCGCGGCCGTCACGGTGGGCGTGGTCTGGATCGCCACGGCCATCAATTGCGCGGGCGCGCGCTCGGCGGGCTGGACCCAGCTTCTGACCACGATCCTCAAGCTGTTCCCGCTGGTCGCCGTGGCGGGCCTGGCCGGGCTGGTCCTGTTGCGGAAGGGGGAGGGGGCGGTCATGCCGTTCGAGCCGTCCGCCCTTTCGGCGAGCGGGATCACCGCCGCCGGGGCCCTGACCCTGTGGGCCATGCTGGGCGTGGAGTCGGCGACCATTCCGGCCGAACAGGTCGATCAGCCCGCCCGCAACATCCCGCGCTCGACCCTGTTCGGCACGGCCTTCACCGGAGTCATCTACCTGGTGGTCTCGGGGGGCGTCCTGCTGCTGACGCCGGTCGCCGTGCTGAAGGGCTCGAACGCGCCGCTGGTGGATTTCGTCGCCTATCACGGCGGCGGCGACCTGCGCCTGGTTCTGGCGGCGTTCGCCGCGATCAGCGCCCTGGGCGCCCTGAACGGCTGGGTGCTGCTGCAGGGCGAGATGCCGGCGGCGATGGCGCGCGAAGGCGTGTTCCCCGCCTGGATGGGCAAGGCCAACGCCGCCGGAACTCCGGTGCGCGCGCACCTGCTGTCCAGCGGCCTGGTGACGATCCTGGTGCTGACGAACTACGCCAAGTCCCTAGCCGACGCCTTCACCTTCATGGCCCTGCTGTCCACGGCCTCGAGCCTGTTCGCCTATCTCTTCTGCTCGCTCGCCGTGTTGAAGCTGGGGCGCGCGGGGAAGATGCCGATGTCGTGGGGGCTGGCCGTCGTCGCGGGCCTCGCGGCGATCTATTCGGCCTGGACCTTCTATGGCGCGGGCTGGTCGGTGACCTTGTGGGGTCTGGTGCTGCTGGCGGCCGGCGCGCCGCTCTATGTCTGGATGCGGCGCGTGGCCCGCCGCGCGTCGGAGGTCGGAGAATGATCGCGCGTTTCGTCCTGGCCGCCCTGGCGGCGTCTCTGGCCACGGCCGCGACGGCGGGCGAGGTCTCCTATGTCCGGGCCGGACGGCTGATCGACCCGCAGTCGGGCAAGGTCGAGACCGGCCGCCTGATCCGCATCGAGGGCGGCAAGATCACCGCCGTCGCCGCCTGGAGCGCGCCGCCCAAGGACGGCCCTGTCACGGACTGGAGCAAGCTGACGGTCCTGCCCGGCCTGATCGACATGCACACCCATCTGGTCGACGACGAGCAGAGCGAGAACATCGCCCAGCCTCTGATGAGCAGCGCCTCGCGGCAGGCCTATGTCGGCGCGGCCCACGCCCGCGCCACCCTGATGGCTGGCTTCACCAGCGTGCGCGACGTCGGCAGTTGGCGAGCGTTCAGCGATGTCGCCCTGCGCGACGCGATCGAGGCTGGCGATGTGCCCGGGCCGCGCATGTCGGTGGCCGGGGCCTATGTCACCGCGCCTGGCGGCGGCGGTGAGATCACCGGCCTCGCGCCCGACGTCACGATCCCGGCCGAGATGCGGCGCGGCGTGGTCGAGGACGCCGCCGACGTCCATCGCAAGGTCCGCGACCTCCTGGTCCACGGCGCCGACTTCATCAAGCTGATCGCCACCGGCGCGGTGCTGACCGAGGGCACCGAGCCCGGGCAGCTGGAGCTCTCCGAGGACGAGATCCGCGCCGCGGTCGAGGAGGCCGCCAAGCGCGGGACCTACGCCACCGCCCACGCGCACGGCGCCGAGGGGATCAAGACCGCCGTCCGCGCGGGCGTGCGTTCGATCGAGCACGGCTCGCTGATCGACGACGAGGGCATCGCCCTGATGAAGGCCAAGGGCGCCTTCCTGGTTGCCGACATCTACAACGGCGACTTCATCGACACCTATGGTCGCGAGCACCACTGGCCCGACGGCATGATCCGCAAGAACCGCGAGACGACCGACGCCCAGCGGGAGGGCTTTCGCAAGGCGGTGAAGGCCGGGGTCAAGATCGCCTACGGCACCGACGCCGGCGTCTATCCGCACGGCTGGAACGCCCGCCAGATGCCCTACATGGTCAGGTACGGCATGACGCCGATGCAGGCGATCCAGTCGGCGACCACGGTGGCGGCCGAGCTGATGGGGAAGACCGGGCGAGTGGGGTGCGACGCGCCGGGCTGCTTCGCCGACCTGATCGCGGTGGCGGGCGATCCGCTGTCGGACGTTTCCGTCCTGCTGACCGTGCCCAAGGTGATGAAGGGCGGGGTCGTGGTGAAGGATGAACGCTAGGCGGGAAGCGCGGGCGTGGCTCGTGCGCCGGATGCATGGTCACTGCTTTGGCGCGCTCAGCGTGGCAGCGCGGTCGGTTAAAAAACGGTCATAAACAAAGCAAACTCTTATATAGATCTATAAGCCGTTCTCGTTATTCCGAGTCTTCGGAGGATGATGTCCGAGGTGTCCAAACATACCTTGGGGATATATAATGAGTTCCGGTGCGTTACCTGATAGAAATGTTGGCAAGCTAAACCTGGTCACGCCTATTATTTTGGCGTCTGTCCTTGGTCTGGCGGGCGTCGCTCAGGCTCAGGAGACCAAGAACGAAGTCGACTCGGTCGTGGTGACGGGCAAGCGGGTGTCGGAAGCCGCGATCGCCGTCGGCACCGACCAGGCCACCGCCACGGTGTCGATCACCCGCGAGGCGCTCCTCTCGGCGCCGGCCGGCATCACCGGCCTGAAGATGCTGGAGTCCCTGCCGGGCTTCAACGTCCAGGCCAACGACGCGCTGGGCATGTACGAGTTCGGCAACTCGGTCACCGTGCGCGCCTTCAACTTCCAGCAGGTCGGCTTCCTGCTCGACGACATCCCCATGGGCCGCAGCGACCAGTTCGGCGGCAGCCCGATCTATCGCTATGTCGACAACGAGAACCTGCTGCGCGTGACCGCCTCGTCGGGCGCCGGCGACGTCTCCTTGCCCAGCTATGCCTCGCTGGGTCCGATCGTCGACTACTTCACCCAGAAGCCCAGCGAGACCGCCGGCGGCAAGGTCAGCCAGACCTTGGGCGAGGACAACCTGACCCGCACGTTCCTGCGTCTGGAGACCGGCGAGCACAAGGGCTTCTCGGCCTACGCCAGCGGCTCGGTGATTAACAGCGACCAGTGGCGCGGCCCGGGCACGATCGACCGCGAGCACTACGAGGGCAAGATCCGCTGGGATTTCGAGGGTGGCGACCTGTCGTTCCAGACGGTCCACAACGACTATTTCGACTACGACTCCCCGTCGTTCACGATCGCCCAGTACAAGGGGACGGCGGGCGACATCTATGGCCGCAAGGGTCGTGACTTCGGTTACGTCGGCTACATCGCCAACCTGGCGCCGACGTCGAGCGGCCTGAAGTACTCCAACGCCAACTACGCCCAGTATTACAAGTTCGGCCTGAACGCCCGCAGCGACCACCTCTATGGCGCGACCCTGCACAAGGACCTGGCCGAGAACCTGCGCTTCACCGGCACGGTCTATTACGAGAAGAAGGACGGCTGGGGCTCCAGCGGCGTCGGCTATGACACCGCGCTGACCTACTACAACCAGCAGAAGGCCGTGGTTCCGGGCCTGAACGCCCCGCTGGGCCTGCAGTTCGGCATTTCCCAGATCGACGGCGTCCGCAAGGGCGCGACCGGCAAGGTCACCTGGAATCTCGGCGACCACAGGATCGAGGGCGGCGCCTGGTACGAGGACGACGACTATCACCAGTTGTCGAACACCTTCAACGTCGCCGACGGCTCGCCCGAAGGCGCGCCAAACTTCAGCCAGCCCGTCTATCGGACGCGCAACTACACCTCCAAGCGCGACACCTGGGAAGGCTTCCTGAAGGACACCGTCGTCCTGGCGGACGGCAAGCTGAAGGTGGATGCGGGCTTCCGCATGCTGAGCGTCGACTACCAGATGCTGGGCAAGCGCAACCGCGAGGACTTCCGCTACAGCCAGACCGCCAATCTGCGGACCACCTGGGAGGATCTGTTCCTGCCGCAGGTCGGCGCGGTCTACACGATCGGCCGCGGTCAGGTGTTCACGTCGTACTCGGAGAACATGTCGCTGCCGCGCGGCGCCGACGCCGTCTACTACACGCCGGCGACCGTCAATGTGCCCGCGCCCAAGGCCGAGACCTCGAAGAACATCGAGCTGGGCTATCGCGCCAACCACCCGACCTTCAACGCGTCGGTGGTGACCTACTACACCAGCTTCCAGAACCGCCTGCAGTCGTTCAGCGAATACCTGCCGGGCACCACGTCCCTGGAAACCTACTATCAGAACGTCGGCGGCGTGCACGCCTACGGCCTGGAGTTCAGCGGCCAGTGGAAGCCCGAGGCGCTGGGCGGCAAGATCTATTTCAACACCAACGCCTCGTATAACCACTCGGTGTTCGAGGACGGCTTCTCGGCGCGAAACAGCTCTGGCGCTCTGGTTTCCTACGCCTTGAAGGGCAAGAGCGTTCCGGACTTCCCGGAATTCGCCCTGCAAGGCGGGGTGACGTTCGAGCCGGTGGATTGGGCCGTCATCAACCTGTCGACCCGCCACATCAGCGATCGCTACAGCAACTTCGACAACAGCGAGAAGACCAAGGGCTATACGCTTTGGAACCTCTATGTCGACCTGGGCGAGGGCTTCAACTACGGCCCGCTCAAGGACATCAAGGCCCGGATCAATGTCGATAACATCTTCGACAAGGACTATCTGGGCACGATCTCGACCGTCGTGACCGGCGCGGCCAACTACCGCTCTGGTCCGCACCGGACGGCGCAGTTCACCCTCTCGGCGGGCTTCTAGTCGAGAGGCGGCCGGGGACGAGCGTCGCGCGACGTCCGTCCCCGGATCGCTTGGCCCGTGCGGCGATAAGGAGAAAACAGAGATCTCACCCGTGCGGGTGAAAAACCGCACATCCGGCGTTGGCCCGGATCATGCATTGTGCATCGCAGCGCAATTTGATTGTGCGATCGCGAAACAACTGTCATGTGGACGTGGTTAGTGCCACGTTAAGTCGTCTCCAGGAGGTCTCCGATGACCGAGAATCACTATTACGTCCGCCCGGTTTCCGGCGTCTGGCACGTGACTTGGAACGACTCGGCCGAGATGATCGGCTGCTATTCCTCGCAGCACGAAGCCGAGGCCCTGGCCCAGCTGCTGGCGCGCCACATGCGCGAGCAGGGCCGCAAGGCCCAGGTCCATGTGTTCGAGCCGGAAGCCCGCGTTCCCGCCTGGGGACGTAACCGCGCCGCCCATCGGGCGGCCGCCTAAAGCGTTTGCGCTTGCATGACATCGTGCAAGACGTGCAGAACGCTCCCGAGCAAGCGTGCAGAGTGTGTCCGCCATCAAGTCGCGTAACAGTTCCGGCGGACATGGGCTGAAGAGATCGAACGGATCGTCGCCTCGAAAAAGGCTCAGTACAGACGGTACGTTCCACGACAAGGGGGCGCCCGGTCTTCCCGGCGAAAGCCGAAACCGAAGCGCAGGGGTGGTGGGATTGGCGCTGCAACGACAGCGAGCCCCGGCGACTTCTATGCCCGGCTTTCGCTGGGAAGATCGGAAACTCTAAGCTTCTTTCGGAAGCCAGGCTTCCAGCGCGCGGGCGATGATCCGCGCGGCCTCGTCCGGGCCGAAGGTCGCCGGGTCGAGGCACAGCTCCAGCCATAATCCGTCCACGGTCGCGGTCAGGGCGATCGCCGCCTGGCGCGTATCCCGCGCGCCGGCGTCGGCCAGCAGGTGCTCCAGCCTCGCTCGGAAGTCAGCATAGGACGCCGCGTGGATGGCGGCCATGCGCGGCTTGGTCTTGACCAGGCTCCAGAAGCCGATCCAGGCGGCCAGCAGGTTCGGGTCCAGCACCGGCGGCGCGAAGCTGGCGGTCAGATAGGCCAGCAGCCGCGCGCGCGGCGTCGGCGGGGCGGCGGCGAGAGCCGCCTCCAGCGCCGCGTCGATCCGCTGGCCGACCGCCTCGTAGGCGCAGGCGATCAGCTCGTCGACGCCCTCGAAATAGTGCCCCAGCAGGCCCGGCGACACGCCCGCCTCGGCGCAGATCGCCCGCACGGATGTCCCCCCGACGCCCTCGCGCGCCAGCACGGTCTCGGCGGCGGTGATCAGCGCCTGGCGGCGCACGTCGGGGGCGGCTCTACTAAAGGCGGCGCGTCTTTGCGCCCCCTCCGTCACGGCGCGTATCCGCGCCGCGCCTCCTCCCCCGCTGCGCGAGGGAGGAGGAACCGCGTCATCCTCACCCGTGAAACGGGGGAGGTGGATCGATGCGAATACGCATCGAGACGGAGGGGGCGCTCAAGCAGCCTCACCACCCCTCCGGCGGCGTCGCCATCCGCGCTTCCGGCACAAGCGCCCGGATCTTCCGCCCAAAGCTCCTCAACGACACCTCGCTGGTCGCCAGCGGTCCGGCGGTGAACGTTCGCGAGGCCATGCCCTGCTGCACCCGGGCCACCAGTTCGGTGTCCTCGGCGTTGACCTGGCGGTTGATGCGCCAGTTCAGATAGCGGGCGGCCTTCATCTCGCGGCGATCGTCGGGCAGGGCGTAGGCGATTTCGCGGATCATGGTCTCCGTGGCCGAGATCGGGATGAACTGCATGAAGTCCACCTGGTCCGGATAAATGTCGAAGGCGAAGTTCGGCCAGAGCTTGAAATAGGTCCACAGCCGCTTGCGGTCCTCGGGCAGGTGCGGGACGTCGGGCAGGATATCCTGGTACAGCCGCTCGGACGGATTGCGCGACGGCTCGTCGATCAGCTGGCCCCACATCTTGTCGACGAACGCGTGGGCCTCGACGCCGTAGCCCTTGCCGAACAGCCGCGTCAGGCCTGGGTGGGCGACGGGAATGTGCAGGCCGTCGGAATAGTTGTCGCTGATGTTCTTCCAGTTCACCGCGCGCGGCCGCAGCGTCACGCGGCCGAACGGCTGCAGGTCCTCGAAGCGGTAGTGGGCGACCTCGTGCTCGTAGGGCGCCATCATCGTCGCGACGCTGGGACCGTCTCCGCCCAGCCGCACGAAGACGAAGCCGCGCCAGACCTCGACCTCGATCCGCGCCAGGCCTTCTTTCGCCATGTCGAGGGCCGGATAGTCCTCGCGCATCGGCACGCCGATCAGCCGGCCTTCCAAGTCGTAGGTCCAGGCGTGGTAGGGGCAGACGATCCGGCCCCGGCCGCAATGGCCCACCGGCCCGTCCAGCAGCCGCGCGCCCCGGTGGCGGCAGACATTGGCGAAGGCCTTGACGCCGCCGTCCTTGCTCCGGACCACGACCAGGCTCTCGCCGATGAAGTCGAAGGTGTGGAAGTCGCCGGCCTTGGGGATGTCGTTCAGATGACAGACGATCTGCCACGAGGGCCGGAAGATCTTCTCCTGCTCTTCGCGGAAGAACCGCTCGGAGTGATAGATCCAGCCGGGCAGGCCCCAGTCGGAGAGCGGGTCGTCGTTGGGGATCTGGGTCATCGGCCTTCCACCGACAGCTTCACCGCCAGAGCGAAGTCCTTGTCGCGCAGGATCTCGCGCGCGGCGTTGCGGCCCGGATTGCCCGAGACCCCGCCGCCGGGATGCGTGCCCGCGCCGCACATGTAGAGCCCGGCGATCGGGGCGCGGTGGCTGGCGTGGCCCAGGAACGGCCGGGTGGCCCACAGCTGATCCAGCGACATGTGGCCGTGCATGATGTCGCCGCCGATCAGGCCGAACTTTCGCTCCAGATCCAGCGGCGACAGGATCATCCGTCCCAGGACCGAGGCCTTGAAGCCCGGGGCCCAGCGCTCGACCGTGTCGATGATCAGGTCGGCGGCCGCCTCGCGCTCATCGTCCCAAGACCGGCCGTCCGGGAGGGTCGGGGCGAACTGCTGGCAGAACAGGCTGGCCACGTGCTGTCCCGGCGGGGCCAGGGACGGGTCGATGGTCGAGGGGATGAGGATCTCGACGATCGGCGCCTTGCTGATCCCGCCCGCCTTGGCGTCGCGATAGGCCGCGTCCATGTAGTCGAGGCTGGGGGCGATCACGATCCCCGACTGGTGGTGCTCGGCGACGTCCTTGCCCGGCAGGCAGGTGAAGCTGGGCAGCTCCGACAGCGCCACGTTCATCCGGAAGGTGCCCGAGCCGTTCTTGTAGCCGTCCACGGTCTTGCGGAAGTCGGGCGCCAGGGCCGAGGGCGGGACCAGTTTCTTGTAGAGCAGGGCCGGATTGACGTTGGCGCTGACGATCGGGGCCATGATCTGGCGGCCGTCGACCAGCTGGACGCCCGCGGCCTTCTTGCCCCCAGGGGCGCTTTCGACGTGCACGGCCTCGACCGGCGCGTCGAGCAGGATCTCGACCCCGGACGCCTGGCAGGCTTTCGCCATCGCCTGGGTGATCGCGCCCATGCCGCCGACCGCGTGGCCCCAGGCGCCCTTCTTGCCGTTCACCTCGCCGAAGGTGTGGTGCAGCAGGACATAGGCCGAGCCGGGCGTGTCGGGGCTGGCGAAGTTGCCGACCACGGCGTCGAAGCCGAAGGCGGCCTTGACCGGGTCGCTCTCGAACCAGCCGTCCAGCACGTCGCGCGCGCTCTTGGTGAAGAGGTCCAGCAGGTCGCGCTTGCGCTCGCGCGGCAGCATCGCCAGGCGCCCGCCCTGACGCAGGGCCCGCAGGAAGCCCGGCAGGCCGTCGCCCAGGTTCGGCGGCGTCTCCTGGGCGAAGGCGCGCAGCACGTCGCCGATCTCGTCCAGCATGGCGTAATAGGCCGGCAGCACCTCGGCGTCGCGGCGGCTGTACTTGCGGAATTCTTCCTGGGTGCGCTCCAGGCCCCCGCCCAGCTTGATGTACTTGTCGTCACTGAGCGGCAGGAAGTTCGAGATCGGCCTCTCTAGAAACGTCAGGCCATGGTCGCGCAGGCCCATGTCGGCGATCACGCGCGGGTTCAGCAGGCTGACCGTGTAGCTGGCCACCGAGTTGCGGAAGCCCGGGTGGAACTCCTCGGTCACCGCCGCCCCGCCAACCACGCCCCGCGCCTCGCAGACCGTGACCTTCAAGCCCGCCTTGGCCAGGTAGAAGGCGCAGACGAGGCCGTTGTGGCCCCCGCCGATAATGACGGCGTCGCGGGTTTCGGTCGCGGCCATGGTCGTTCTCCCCCGAGTGTGTGAGGAAGTGTTGCTGTACGATCGTACAATAGGCAAGAGGGCCAATCCTCCCCCCAGCGGGGGAGGTGGCGCGAAGCGCCGGAGGGGGAAGTGCTTGAGCGCTTGCCTCTTCCCCCCTCCGTCGTCTCTTCGAGCCGACACCTTCCCCGCCAGGGGGAGGATTTCCGGGCGATCCGCGTTGAACTTGAACCCCGGCCCCTCTAGATCAGCGCCTCATCTTTCCGGGAAGGACCCTCCCCATGGCCAAGCTCCTGCCGCTCCAATCATTCAGCCTGCAGGAGACCGAGGACGGCTATCGCCTGCTGGTCTCGGCGATCGGCGGGGAGTCGCTCTACGTCTCGATCACGCCCGACCAGATGGACGACATCATCGACAGCCTCGAGAACGCGATGGGCGGCGAGGAAGTCGGCGAGGACGAGGACGACGGCGAGTACTGAGGTCAGCCGTACAGGTTGGCCAGCGCCCGCAGGCCCCGCGCCAGGGTCGGGCGCTTGCCGGCCGCGCCCAGCGAGATCCGCAGGCCTTCGCCCGTGACGCCGGGCGCCCTGAAGGTCTCAGCGCCCACCAGCGCTAGGCCGTGCGCCGTGGCCGCCCAGTCGGCGCGGGCGTCCGGCAGCCAGACGTGCAGGCTCTCGGGCCCGCCGACCGCGCCGGGCAGCAGCTCGTCCGCCAGGGCTCGCCGAGCGATCGCCTCCTCCCGGACCCCCGCCAACACGCGCCCCGCCACGCCCTCGCGGATCCAGCTGGTCGCCACGGCGGCCATCAGCGGCGGCGGCATCTGGGCGATGGCGTGGAGGGCGGTGGCGAAGCCCTCGGCCCGTCCCGGCGGCGCGACGACATAGGCCACGCGCAGGCCCGGCGAGAGCGTCTTGGCGGTGGTGGCGACATGGAACACGCCCTCGGGCCACAGGCTGGCGAGCGCGGGCAGGGGGCTGGCGGGCAGCAGGCCGTAGGCGTCGTCCTCGATGATCGTGACGCCGGCCGCGCGGGCGACCGCCACGACCGCCTCGCGCCGGGCCAGGCTCATGGTCGCCGCCGTCGGGTTCTGGAAGGTCGGGGTGCAGCAGATCAGGCGCGGACGATGCTCCGCGATGAGGCGCGCCAGGCCTTCGGGCTCCAGCCCCTGGTCATCCAGCGGACAGCCGATCACCGTCAGGCCGCGCCGCGCCGCGGTCGCTAAAAGGCCCGGATAGGCGAAGGCCTCGGCCAGGATCACGTCGCCGGGCCGGGTCAGGTGGTCCAGCATCGCCGACAGCGCCGTCTGGGCGCCGCTGGCGACGACGACGCGGGCCGGATCGACCTCGCCCAGGTTCGGGGCCAGCCAGGCCGCGCCGGCCGCTCTCTGGGCCAGCGAGCCCGCGCCGGAGTGATAGGCCATCAGCGTCGCCGGATCGGTGCGCGCCAGGATCGCGCCGGTCGTCTCGCGCAGCAGCGCCGCCAGGTTCAGGCCGGCGGGCGGCGGCGGCAGGTTCATCGAAAGGTCGACGAGGCCGGCCTCGCCCTCTTCCGTCCGTAAACGGATGAAGGTGCCGCGCCCGGCGGTCCCCTCGATCAGCCCGCGCTCGCGCGCCAGGGCGTAGGCGCGGGTGACGGTGGTGAAGTCGATCCCCAGCCGCCGGGCGACCTCGCGCTGGGCTGGAATCTGGTCGCCGGGCTGCAGCTCTCCTTCCGCCACCGCGTTTTCCAGGGCCTGGGCGATGCGGCGATAGGCGGGGCCCGACAAGGCCTCGGTCCGGCGCAGCCAGGCGGCGGCCGGATTCGGAGAGCCCTTAGTTGCGTCCATGAGTGAAGATCCATACATTATCTTCAAAATGTATGGATCAATCCTGCGATTGTAGGAAGGGGTCTTCGATGACCGACGACGTGTTCTACGACTCTCCGATCCCGATCGAGGCCGGCTTGAAGTGCTGCTGCCCGCGCTGCGGCCAGGGCAAGCTGTTCCAGGGCTTTCTGAAGCTGGCGCCCAAGTGCGACCAGTGCGGCCTGGACTACGGCTTCGCCGACCCGGCCGACGGCCCGGCCTTCTTCGTGATGAGCGGCGTCGGCATCGTCGTCACCGCCTTCTTCGCCTGGGCCGAGGTGGTCTGGCAGCCGCCGATCTGGGTGCACCTGGTCACGACCTTCCCGGCCCTGATCCTGGGATGTCTCGCCACGCTACGGCCGGTGAAGGCCTGGCTGGTGGCCTCGCAATACATCAACAAGGCCGAGGAAGGCCGCTTCGAAAGCCTGGGCCGCCACGACTTCGACGAGCGGCGGCTGTAGGTCGGTTCCCTCTCCCCTTGCGGGAGAGGGCGGCCCGTAGGGCCGGGTGAGGAGTTGCGCTCCGCTATCCGGAAACGCCTTTCGACCCCTCATCCGTCGGCTGCGCCGACACCTTCTCCCGCAAGGGGAGAAGGAAATCGCCTCACACCCCCAGCGTCCCCGCCACCTGGCGCGTCGCCGCGTTCAGGCGGTTCCAGACGTTGATCGCCGAGATGCTGATCAGCAGGCCGGCCAGCGCCTTCTCATCATAGTGCCGGGCGGCTTCTTCCCAGACCTCGTCCGAGACCGGATCGGCCTTGTCGGCGACGCGGGTGACGGCCTCGGCCAGCGCCAGGGCGGCGCGTTCGGCGTCGGTGAAATAGGGCGTGTCGCGCCAACCGGCCACGGTGGCCACGCGCTCGGGGCTCTGCCCGGACTTCAGCGCGCCGCGGGCGTGCATCTCCAGGCAGACGCCGCAGCCGTTGATCTGACTGACGCGCAGGTGCAGCAGTTCGTGCAGAGTCTCGGGCACGCCCTCGACGTGCGCGGACTTCGACAGGGCCATCATCGCCTTCATGGCGTCGGGCAGCAGGTGGGCGGGTTGGGTCATGCGGGCTTGCATCGCGATCTCCTTCGGTTTTGCTGACGCCGCCGGTCACGTCCGGCGATTTCGTTTCGTCGATGAGGTGACGAAGCCCGACGGAGCGATGTGACCGATGCCCGAACAGAATTTTCTCGCCGAGCGTTTCGAGGCCGATCGCGCCCGCCTACGCGGCGTCGCCTACCGGATGCTGGGCTCGCTGCCCGAGGCCGAGGACGCGGTGCAGGAGGCCTGGCTGCGGCTGTCGCGCAACGGCGCGGACGGCGTCGACAACCTGTCGTCCTGGCTCACGACCGTGACCTCGCGCGTGTGCCTGGACATGCTGCGCGGCCGCAAGGCGCGGCGCGAGGACGCGCTGGACGGCGGTCCGGAGCCCTCGGTCAGCGGCGAGGACGCCATCGAGCGCGAGACGATCCTGGCCGACTCCGTGGGCTTGGCCCTGCTGGTGGTGCTGCGCGCCCTGTCGCCGGCCGAGCGGATCGCCTTCGTGCTGCACGACCTGTTCGACCTGCCGTTCGACGAGATCGCGCCGATCGTCGAGCGCACGCCGGAAGCCGCCCGCCAGCTGGCCAGCCGCGCCCGCCGCCGGGTGCGGGGCGGCGAGGCGCTGGACGCCACCCAGACGGCGCAGAAGAGCGTCGTCGACGCCTTCCTGCTGGCCTCGCGCACCGGCGACCTGGCCGGGCTGATGGCGGTGCTGGCGCCGGACGTCGTGGTCCGCTCCGACGTGCTGGGCGGCGGCGGCCAGGTGCGCGAGCTGCGCGGCGCGGCGAAGGTCGCCAACTTCTACAACGGCCTGGCCCAGACCGCGCGCACGGCCTTGGTCGACGGCGAGATAGGCGCGGTCGTGGCCCCGCTGGGCCAGATGACCCGCGTGCTCGACTTCCGCGTCGAGAACGGCCGGATCGTCGAGATCTTCGTCGCCGGCGACCCGGAGCGGCTGGCGTCTGTGGAGGTGTCGCTGGTCTAGCCGCTACTTCAGCAGCAGCTGGCCGCGTCGGCTCAGCTCGTCCTTGATCTTGCCAGCGGCCATGCCCAGCAGGCCCGGCAGGCTGACGTCGAGGCGGGCGTGGTCGTCCAGCACCTGCACGACGCCGTTGATCGTCTGGCCCATGGCGGCGGCCGAGAAGTTCAGGGTGTCGCCGGCCCAGCTCTGGGTGAAGCGGCTGGGATCGCCGCCGGGGATCTGGCCGGCCATCTGCGACAGGCCCTCTTCCAGGCGGCGCTTGGCCTCGGCCGCGCCCAGCTGATGGGGGATGTTGATGCTGACGGTCTTGGCCATGGCGATCCTCTGAAGCTTACCCGTCAAAACGCGAAGCGGGCGCTTGGAGTTCTATACGTCCGTTTCTGGCGCAGGCGAAGGCCAAGGTGCTCGTCATCAGATGAAGCCCCTCGACCAGCAGAGCGACGACATGACCGACTTCGCCATCACCCCGCCGTTCGCCGCGCCGCGCCGCTTTGTCCGTCCGGGGCGTCCCGGCGGTCTCTTGGGCGCGATCCACTACGTCGGCGTGCTGCTCGTCTGGGCGGCGCTGTTCGTCGTCGACCGCCCCCTGGCGCTGAAGGTGATGGCCGAGCGCCGCGCGGACTCGCCGATCTCCCGTCGCTGGGGCTGGTGATCTAAGCCGAACGGCGCCATGCCTGCGGGCATGTCGATCGCCGTTTCCGCCCGCCCGGTCTCGCATCCGCTGAAGGCCCCGTTCCGCATCTCGCGCGGGGTCAAGACCGCCGCCGAGGTGATCGAGGTGATCGCGGCCGCTGACGGCCATGTCGGGCGCGGCGAGAGCGTGCCCTACGCCCGCTACGGCGAAAGCGTCGACAGCGTGTTGGCCCAGCTGACGCCGGCCCTGTCCGCCATTGATCCGGAAGTCGCCTGCGCCGCCTTGCCGCCGGGCGCGGCCCGCAACGCTCTCGACCTGGCGCTCTGGGACCTGCGCGCCCGACGCACCGGCGTCAGCGTCGCGGAGGCCACCGGCCTTCCCATTCCGCAAGACCTCGTCACCGCCGTCACGGTCAGTCTCGATGAGCCGGAGGCTATGGCCGCCGCCGCCCGCGCCGTCGCCGACGCGCCGCTGATCAAGATCAAGCTGTCGGCGCAGGATCCCGCCGCCCGCCTGCGCGCCGTGGCGGCCGCCGCGCCGGACGCGCGCTTCATCGTCGATCCGAACGAGGGCTGGACCTTCGACATCCTGAGCGACCTTGCGCCCCTGCTGGCCGACCTGCCGATCGCCCTGGTCGAGCAGCCCCTGCCGGCCGGCGAGGACCAGGCGCTGGAGGGCTGGGACCCGCCGTTCACCGTCTGCGCCGACGAAAGCGTCCATGTCGGCGGCGACCTCGCCGCCCTGCGCGGCCGCTACCAGGCGGTCAATCTCAAGCTCGACAAGACCGGCGGCCTGACCGAGGCGCTGGCCCTGCTGAAGGCCGCGCGGGCGCTGGACTTCCAGGTGATGACCGGCTGCATGGTCGCCTCGTCCCTGGGCGTCGCGCCGGCGCTGCACCTGGGCGGGGCGAGTGACTTCGCCGACCTCGATGGGCCGTGGTGGCTGGCCGCTGATCACCCCGGCGGACTGCGGGTCGAGCGCGGCCGTATCACGCCGCCGAAGGCCGGGTTCTGGGGGGATGGGGAAGAGGTCGAGGGGCTGTGGCTTAAATAGAAATCCTCCCCCTAGCGGGGGGAGGATTTGATCCGCGTATTCCCCAGATCCACCGCGCCCTCGCACGCCCCGCACCGCACCACCGGCTCCAGCCGCGCGCCGCACCGATGTGTCAGGATTTCCGGGCTTCCCTCGCTTCCAGCCAACCACCGATCGCCCCAGGCCATCAGCGCGACGATCAGCGGGAAGAAGTCGCGGCCTTCCTTGGTCAGCCGATATTCCCAGCGCTCCGGCCGCTTTTGGTAGCGGACCCGCTCCAACATTCCCCGCTCGACGAGACGCCCCAGGCGGTCGGTCAGGATGTTGCTGGCGACTTTCAGCTCGTCCTGGAAGTCGGTGAACCGGCGCTTGCCGTAGAAGGCCGCCGCCAGCACGTGGGCGGTCCAGCGGTCGCCGAGCACCTCGACGCCGCGCTCCAGCATGGGGTGTAGTGACGGACCCCCGACGTCGTCGCCGCGGGCCCGGCGCGAATGGCGGGCGGGGGGGGCGGGCTCCAGCCCCGCGCCAGGGCCGGGCGACAGCGTGATGTCGCGCACCTTCACCGCCTCGCCGCAGGCCTTGCAGACCAGCACGGGCCGCAGCGGCTGGCCGCAGGTCTGGTGGACGATCTGGTGCGAGGGGCAATCCGGATCAAAGCGCCAGCGCATCTCCCAGCCCAGCAGCATCAGCGCCGAGTCGTAGAGATCGCGGCCCATCGCCGTCAGCCGGTACTCGTAGCGGGGCGGCCGCGATTGATAGAGGACCCGCGCCAGCAGGCCGGCGGCCTCCAGGCGCTTGAGGCGATCGGTCAGCAGCGAGCGCGCCACGCCGGTCATGGCCGCGAAGCCGTCGAACCGCCTCACCCCCATGAAGGCCGCGTACAGGATCAGCAGGGTCCAGCGGTCGCCGATCAGGTTCAGCGCGCGGGCGGCTGAACTGCGGCGGACCAGGGCCGGGGAAGCGGCGGGGGCCTTCTGCGGGACCATGAAGCTTGGTGGGACGCTTCGGCGCGGCGTGTCAACGCCGTGGACTCCTGAGAGGTCGCTTGTATAATCGAACTAACTAGAAAAACGGGAGGAGCCGGCATGGTCTATGTGCTGGGCGGTTGGCAGAGCGATTTCGCCGCCAACTGGGCTCGCGAGGGCAAGGAGCTGGCCGACGCCTTCGCCGAGGCGGTGGGGCAGGGGCTGGCGGCCGTCGACCTGGAGCCGGCCGATGTCGAGACCGGCCATGTCGGCAACTTCGCCGCCGAGCTGTTCGCGGGCCAGGGCCTGTTGGGCGGCATGTTCGGCCTGGTTCACCCGACTTTCGACGGCCTCCCGACCGCGCGGCACGAGGCGGCCTGCGCCTCGGGCAGCGTCGCCATCCTGGCCGCCGCGGCCGAGATCGAGGCCGGGCGCTACGACCTGGCCTGCGTCGTCGGGATCGAGCAGATGCGCAACGTCCCCGGCCAGAAGGCGGCCGAGAACCTGGGCAGCGCCGCCTGGGCCGGCCACGAATTCCAGGACGCCCGCTTCCTGTGGCCCCGCGCCTTCTCCGACCTCGCCGACGAGTACGACCGCCGCTACGGGCTGAGATACGAGCACCTGATGGGCATCGCCGAGGTCAACTTCGCCAACGGCCGGCGCAACCCCAACGCCCAGACGCGGAGCTGGGACTTCGGCCCCGACGCCTTCACCGCCGACGACGCCGCCAATCCGGTGGTCGAGGGCCGCACGCGCAAGCAGGACTGCGGCCAGGTCACCGACGGGACGGCCGTGGTGTTCCTGGCGTCCGAGCGGCGCGCCAAGGCCTACGCCTTCCGACGCGGAATCCCGCTGGAGAGCATTCCGCGCATCAAGGGCTGGGGCCATCGCTCGGCGCCGCTCAGCTACGCCCGCAAGGTCGAGGCCAGCCGGGAGGCGCCTTACGTCTTCCCGCAGGTGCGCCGGGCGATCCTGGACGCTCGCGCCCGGGCCGGGATCGCGCCGGACGTCTCGGGGATCGACGCGGTCGAGACCCACGACTGCTTCACCGCAACCGAATACATGGCCATCGACCATCTGGGCCTGACCGCCCCCGGCGAAAGCTGGAAGGCGATCGAGGCGGGCGACATCGCCATGGGCGGCAAGCTGCCGATCAATCCCTCGGGCGGTTTGATCGGGACCGGCCATCCGGTCGGCGCGACCGGCGTGCGGATGCTGCTGGACGCCTGGAAGCAGACGTCCGGCCGGGCTGGGGACTACCAGGTCGAGGGCGCCAAGACGGTGCAGACCCTGAACATTGGCGGCTCGACCACGACGACGGTGAGTTTCGTCGTGGGGACGTAGGGTCAAAATCCTCCCCCTCGCGGGGGAGGTGGCGCGAAGCGCCGGAGGGGGAAGTTCTGCTGACCTTGCCTCTTCCCCCTCCGTCGGCTGCGCCGACACCTCCCCCGCTAGGGGAGGATCCATTTCCCGCGTCGCCTCGTATCACCCGCACCCACTCATCCGAGCCGCCCATGCCCATCCTCACCACTCTCGCCGTCAACGCCGTCGTCTCGGCGGTCGCGTTCCTCGCCCTGTGGGCCGTCAGCCTGCGGACGCGGGACGTCAGCTTCATCGACGCCTGGTGGGGCCCGAGCATGGCGCTGCTGGCCTGGAGCACCCTGCTGCAGGGACCGCGCACGCCGCATGGCCTGCTGCTCACGGGCCTCTGCACCCTGTGGGCGGCGCGGCTGGGGATCTACCTGCTGTGGCGCTGGCGCAAGCACGGCGCGGACCGGCGCTATGTCGCGATCTTCGCCCACTACGAGAAGACCAAGCGGTGGAACTTCGCCACCACCTCGCTGATCATCGTCTTCGGCTTGCAGGCGGTGTTGAGCTTCTTCGTCGCCCTGCCGGTGCAGCTGGGCCAGGGGCCCGGCCCGCTGGGAGCCCTCGCCTATGCCGGCGCGGCGCTGGCGATCGTCGGCATTCTGTTCGAGACCATCGGCGACGCGCAACTGACCGCCTTCAAGGCCAATCCGGACAACGCCGGCAAGGTCATGGACAAGGGCCTGTGGCGCTACACCCGCCACCCGAACTATTTCGGCGACGCCTGCGTCTGGTGGGGTCTCTATTTGATCGCCGCCGAGACGGGCCTGGGCGCCTGGGCCCTGCCGGGGCCGGTGCTGATCACCTTCCTGCTGACCAAGTGGAGCGGCGTGCCGACCACCGAGGGCAAGATGAAGAAGTCCAAGCCCGGCTATGCGGAGTACGTCGCGCGGACCAGCGGGTTCGTGCCGTGGTTTCCCCGGAATAACCCTCTCCCAGAGGGAGAGGGCGGGGCGCGCCGCTGAAGGCGGTGGGAGGGTGAAAGGGGGGGGGGGGCGGTTGAGGGCTTTAACCCCTCACCCTCCCGCGCTGCGCGCGGGTCCCTCCCTCTCCCCGGGGGAGAGGGTTTCTCAGCCTCCCAGCTTCTCGATCAGCGCCATCGCCGCCGCCGGATTGCGCACCTTCGCGCCGGCGATGAAGTAGGCGAACACATCCCCGCGCTTGGCCCACTCGCGCGCCTGCTTCACCACCCCGTCCAGCTCCTCCGAACTCATCCCCGTCGGCTCGTCCTCCTTGCTCGACATCAGCCGGGCGTAGGTGAAGTCGGCGGTCGGCTGGTCGATGCAGGGCCAGGTCGGCTCCTCGTCGTCGACGGCGTAGACGATGGCCGCGCCGTACTGGGCGGCCAAGTCGTAGAACTCCTGGCAGGCGAAGGTCGGGTTGCGGACCTCCAGCGCGTGGCGCAGGCGCAAGCCCTTCAGCTCCTTCGGCAGCAATTTTAGGAAACCCTCGAAATCCGCCGGATCGAACTTCTTCGTCCCCATGAACTGCCAGTTGATGGGGCCGAGCTTCGGACCCAGCTCCTCCAGGCCCTGGGACAGGAATTTCTCGAGGGAATCGTTGTTCTCCGACAGCACGCGACGGTTGGTGCAGAACCGGCTGGCCTTGACCGCGAACACGAAGTCGTCCGGGGTCTCGTCGCGCCACTTCTGCCAGCTGTTGGGCTTGAAGGTCGAATAGTAGGTGCCGTTGATCTCGATGCTGGTCAGCTTGGACGACGCGTATTTCAGCTCGTCCTTCTGCTTGAGATCGTCCGGATAGAACGTCCCGCGCCACGGCTCGAACGTCCAGCCGCCAATGCCGGTTCGGATCTTGCCCATGCGTGCGTGTTCCCTGGATGTTCTCCGCGGAAACTAGGCGAGGTTTCGCGGGGCGTCGAGAGGCAATAGCGCCCCCTCCGTCACGATGCTGACGCATCGCGCCACCTCCCCCGCTGTGCGGGTGAGGAGGAGCTTCATCCTCCCCCGTGTAACGGGGGAGGGGGACCGCGAAGCGGTGGAGGGGGCGCTTACGCCGCCCTCAACACTCCACCCGGTTCACCGACAGCCCCACCGCCAGACCCCCCATCGAAGTCTCCTTGTAGATCTCGTTCATGTCCTCGCCGGTGCGCTTCATCGTGGCGATGACCTTGTCGAGGGACACGCTGTGCTGACCGTCGCCCAGCAGGGCCAGGCGGGCGGCGTCGATGGCCTTGATGGCGCCCATGGCGTTGCGTTCGATGCAGGGGATTTGCACCAGGCCGCCGATCGGGTCGCAGGTGAGGCCGAGATTGTGCTCCATGCCGATCTCGGCCGCGTTCTCGATCTGGGCGTTGGTCCCGCCCAGCGCCGCCGCCAGCCCAGCCGCCGCCATCGAGCAGGCCACGCCCACCTCGCCCTGGCAGCCGACCTCGGCGCCGCTGATCGAGGCGTTCATCTTGTAGAGCGCGCCGATCGCCGCGGCCGTCAGCAGGAAGACCCGGACCTGTTCGGGCGAGCCGTTGTGGAAGCGGACGAAGAAGCGCAGCACCGCCGGGATCAGCCCCGCCGCGCCATTGGTCGGGGCGGTGACGACGCGACCGCCAGCGGCGTTCTCCTCGTTGACCGCCATGGCCCACAGGTTGACGAAGTCCATGGCCGCCAGCGGGTCGCTGATCTGGCGCTCCATGCGGCCCTGGATGGTCTGGTGGATCTGGCGGGCCCGCCGCTTGACGGTCAGGCCGCCGGGCAACACGCCGTCCTGGCGCATGCCGCGATCGATGCAAGCCTCCATGGCGCCGAAGATGCGGTCGAGGCCGGCGTTCATCTCGCCCTGGCTTATCCGCGCCTGCTCGTTGGCGGCCATCACCTGGGCGATGGTCAGCTTGGCGTCCTCGGCGCGCTCCAGCAGGTCGGCCGAGCTCTCGAACGGGTAGGGGACCGGCGGGCCGTCCTCGGGCGGGGTGTTGCGGCCCATCTCGCTTTCGTCGCGGACGAAGCCGCCGCCGACCGAGAAATAGGTCCGCTCGCCGAGCGGCGCGCCGGCCTTGTCATAGGCGACGAAGGTCAGGCCGTTGGGATGCTGCGGCAGGCGCTCGTGGCCCAGCCAGACGATGTCCTTGGCCTCGTCGAAGGCGATGTCGACGCCCTCTCCCCCTTGGGCGCCGCCCAGCTTCAGCGATTGGGTCGCCTGGACCTCCAGCAGGGCCGCGTCGCCGGCGTCGGGATCGAGATCGGCGGGGACGAAGCCCATCAGCCCCAGGATCACGGCCCGATCGGTGGCGTGGCCGCGACCGGTCAGGGCCAGCGAGGCGTAGAGCCGCGTCTCGATCCGCGCGACCTGCTCCAGTTGGCCCGCCGCGCGCAGGCGCGCGACGAACAGCCCCGCGGCCGTCATCGGCCCCATGGTGTGACTGCTCGACGGGCCGACGCCGAGTTTGAAGAGGTCGAAGACGGAGGCGGTCATGGGGGATTTCGCAAACTCAAGATGTCATCCCGGAAGCCTCGCTAGAGGCTATCCGGGACCCAGGGGCCGCGCGCGTGGCGCTTTGTCACCCCCCTGGGTCCCGGCTCTACGCTGCGCTCCGGCCGGGATGACACGGGAAGGAGCGCTTGGGGTCGAACCCTACTTCCGCTGCGCCGCCGTGGCGTCGCGCAGGGCCTTGAACTCCGAGCCCGCCTGCCATTGCGGCCAGACGCGGCTGTTGGCCAGGTCCGCGCCGATCTCGTAGACGAGGCCAAGGTCGGCGGCCTGGCCCGAGAGATCCCAGTCGGCCGACCACTCGTCGGCGGGCTGGTGGTAGCGCTTCTCGACATAGTCGTTCTCGGCCTTCTCGCCGGCTTCCTTGCCGCCGTTGACCAGGTCCGTGCCCGAACCGATCGAGATGGCCGGCACGCCGCGCTTGGCGAACGGGAAGTGGTCCGAGCGGTAGAAGTGGCCGGCCTGCGGCGCGGGGTCGGGCGAGAAGTAGCGACCCTTGGCCTTGGCCTTGGCGACCAGCATGTCCTGCAGGTCGACCTTGCCGTCGCCCGAGGTGGTGACGTCCTTGGCCGGACCGGCGGCCGACAGGGCGTCGATGTTGATGTCGCCCACCGTCTTGGCCAGCGGGAACAGCGGATTGGCGCCGTAGTATTCCGAGCCCAGCAAGCCCTTTTCCTCGGCGGTCACGGCCAGGAACAGGATCGAGCGCTGCGGGGCGGGCTGGCTCTTGAAGGCGCGGGCCAGCTCGAGCAGGGCGGCGACGCCGTCGGCGTTGTCGACCGCGCCGTTGTAGATCTTGTCGCCGCGCGCGTCGGGCGCGCCGACGCCCAGGTGGTCCCAGTGGCCGCTGTAGATGATCGTCTCGTCCGGATACTTCGTCCCGACGATCCGGCCGGCGATGTTCTTGGAGACGATCACCTCGTGCTTGACCTTGTAGTCGGCCGAGAAGGTCACGCCGTTCAGGGTGACGGGCTTGAAGTCGCGGGTCTGGGCTTGAGTCTTCAGCGCCTCGAAGTCGAGGCCGGCCTGCTTGAAGAGGTCCACGGCGACGTCGCGCTGGATCCAGGCCTCCATCGACGGGTGCGACTTGGCCGGCTCTTGGCGGACGATGTCGAACATCACGTTGGTGTTGGAATTCTTGACCGTGTTCCAGCCGTACGAGGCCGGAGCGGTCTCGTGGACGATCAGCACGCCGGCGGCGCCCTGGCGAGCGGCTTCCTCGTACTTGTAGGTCCAGCGGCCGTAATAGGTCATGGCCTTGCCGCCGAAGTCGCCGGTTCCGGTCTCGAAGTCCGGATCGTTGATCAGCACGACCAGGATCTTGCCCTTCAGGTCCATGCCCTTGAAGTCGTCCCAGTCGCGCTCGGGCGCCTTGACGCCATAGCCGACGAAGACCAGCGGGGCGTCCTTGATCGAGACGGCGTCGACATTGGTCATGGCCGCGCGGATGGCGACCTGCTCGCCTTGTGTCAGGGCCTGGGTCTTGCCGCCGACGGTGACGCTGGCGCTCACCGGGCCTTCGATCTGGAACTTGCCCAGCGGCACGTCCTGGGTCCAGGCGCGCTTGCCGTCCTTTTGCACGTCGCCGGCGGGGGAGAGGCCGATCGCCTTCATCTGGTCGACGATATAGGCGACGGTCTTCTTCTCGCCCTCGGTGGCGGGGCCGCGGCCCTCGAATTCGTCCGACGAGAGGACCTTGATGTGGGCGGACAGCTTGGCGGGGTCGATCTTCGGCGCGTCGGCGGCCAAATTTCTAGCAAAAGAAGGAGGCGCCAGCATGGGCGCGGCCAGAAGGGCGGTGGCGAGCAGCAGGCGTTTCATCTCAACTCCATTCGGGAGCAAATCTTGTCGTTGAGCGCGGGAACGTAGAGGGGGTTTGCTGGCGTGGCTAGGGGGCGTCAGGGCGGGCTAAGCGCCCCCTCCGTCACGGCGCGTATTCGCGCCGCGCCACCTCCCCCGCGGTGCGGGTGAGGAGGGACCGTTACCATCCTCCCCCGTGCAACGGGGGAGGGGGACCGCGAAGCGGTGGAGGGGGCGCTAAAGTGTCACCCGTCTCCCATCCACGGCCCACCGCTCCAGCCGCTGGCCATCCCAAACATGCAAGGCGTCATAGAGGTTGATGGTCGGGTCGCAGTGGCCCGGTTGCAGCCAGACGACCTCGCCGACCTTGGGCGCGCCGGCCGGCCAGGCGCGGGCGGGGTCGGCGTCGGCGGCGGCGACGGCCTCGTCGAAGCCCAGCGGCGTCCCACCCGAGGCCTTGAGCACGTCGAGCGTGGCGGGATGGGCGATCATGCCATGCTCGTCGCCCATCGGCCGCCACAGCGAGCCCGGCGCGGCGCCGGCCACGACCCGGGCCGGCGGGCCGTCCATCGACATCGCCTTGAAGCCGGCGTCGCAGACGACGTGGCTCTTGTGGCGGGCCGAGACGACGGTCGAGGCCACCATCATCGCCGGCTCGAACGGCCAGTCGCCGCCGCCCGGCGCGCCGCAAGCGTCGTACTCGACGTCCATGACCGCGTAGGACCCCGCCTGCAGCTCGGTGAAGACGCCCGAGGCGAGGTCGAAGGCGTGGGTGCCCGTCCCGCCGCCCGTCACCACCGGCGGGGGCAATCCCGCGGCGGTCAGCTCGGCGACCAGGGCCTTCAGCGTGGCGAAGGCGGCCTCGTCGGCGCTCTTGCGCAACGCGCCGTCGTCCAGGTGCTGCAGGTGGCCGAGATAGGCCTGGACGCCGGCGAAGCGCAGGCCGGGCGCGGCGTCGATGGCGCGGGCCAGGGCCAGGGCCTCGTGCGGATAGACGCCCGCGCGGTGGGTGCCGAGGTCAAGGTCGACGACGACGTCCAGCGTCACGCCCGCCGCGACGGCGGCGTCGGACAGCCGGTCGACCTGGCCCTCGTCATCGACGACCGCGCCGACGGTGACCCCAGGCTTGGCGAGGGCGGCCAGGCGCGGCGGACCCCAGGCGGGGACGGGGGCGGTGACCAGCACGTCCTGGATCCCGCCGGCGACATAGGCCTCGGCCTCGCCAACGGTCTGGCAGCACAGGCCGAAGGCGCCGCGCTCGACGATTAGCCGGCCCAGGGCGGAGGACTTGTGGGTCTTGCCGTGCGCCCGCAGCCGCACGCCGGCGGCGTCGCACAGGGCCTGCATGCGGTCGATGTTGCGCTCGAGGGCGGCGCGGTCGACGACGAGGAGGGGCGTCTGGGGGAGGGCGGTCGCGGGCGGCAGGTTCATGGTGTTTCCTCTTTTCCGCGACCCTAGCGCCCCCTCCGTCACGCGGCTACGCCGCGCGCCCCCTCCCCCGCGAAGCGGTGGAGGGGGCGCTTAGATCTCCCCCTTAAGCACGCTGGCGAACAAGTCCGGATCGACATTGCCGCCCGACAGCACGATCGCCGCCGTCTTGCCCTTGAGATCCACCTTGCCCGTCAGCGCCGCCGCCAGGGCCACGCAGCCGCCCGGCTCGACGACCAGCTTCAGCACCGAGAAGGCGTAGCGCATGGCCTCGGCGACCTCGGGGTCGGTCACGGCCACGCCGCCGGCGAGATTGCGCTGGTTGATCGGCCAGGTCAGTTCGCCGGGGATCGGGGTCAAGAGGGCGTCGCAGAACGAGCGGGCGTCCTTGTCGATCGTCTCGCGCTGGCCGCTTTCCAGCGAGCGGCGGGTCTCGTCGAAGCCGGCCGGCTCGACGCCCCAGATCTCGGTCGTGGGGGAGAGGGCCTTCACCGCCGTCGAGGTTCCGGCGATCAGCCCGCCGCCGCCGACGCAGCAGACCAGGGTGTCGAGGCTCGCGCCGCGCGCGGCGGCCTGCTCGACGATCTCGATCCCCAACGTGCCCTGGCCGGCGATGATGTGCGGGTCGTCATAGGACGGCACCACGACGCAGCCGCGCTCGGCCGCGATCTGGTCGGCGATCGCGATCCGGTCCTCGGTGAAGCGGTCGTAGAAGCGGATCTCAGCGCCGAAGCCGCGCGTCCCCTCGACCTTCACCGCCGGCGAGTCGCTGGGCATCACGATCAGGGCCGGGCAGCCGACCAGCTTGGCCGCCAGCGCCACGCCCTGGGCGTGGTTGCCGGACGAGAAGGCCACGACCCCGCGCGACTTCTCCTCGTCGGTCAGCTGGGACAGCCGGTTATAGGCGCCCCGGAACTTGAAGGCCCCCGCCCGCTGCAGCGTCTCGGGCTTGAGGAAGACGCGGCCGCCCAGGCGCTCGTTCAGGGCAGGGCTTTCGATCAACGGCGTTTCAACGGCCAAGCCCTTCAGGCGTTGGGCGGCGGCTTGGATGTCGGCGAGGGAAATGGTCATGAGGCGAAGTTCTAAGGGGGCGGTGCTGGCTTTTGAAGCCGTGCGCCCCATTTGAGCGATCTTCCGGCGTTGTTGCGCGGCGAGAGGGCGAAACCCTTTCCGAGCTTCGCCGTTCACGACATAAGAGCCGACGGGGGCTCAAATCAGGACGACTCGATGAAGACCGCCTTCTTGGCCTCCGCGGCCTCGCTTTCGCTTGGCGCCGCGCTGGCTTTCGCCGCGCCGGCCGTCGCCGGAGAAGCTTTCGTCGGCGTCTACAAGCACGACGTCACCTTCATCGGCAACGCGGTCGGGTTGGGCGCGGCCGGGCGCGAGGGCGGCGCGGACATCCATCTGGGCTATCGCACGAACCGCATCGAGAGCCTGCGCTGGCTGGGCAAGCCGCAGGTCCACACGATGGTGTCGATCAACACCAACAACACCTCCAACTTCGTCGCCGCCGGCTTCGATTGGAAGATCGAGCTGGGCCAGCCGGGCGGCTTCTATTTCCGGCCGGGCCTGGGCCTGGCCTATACCGACGGCAAGACCGGCCTGCCGCCCGCCAACGCGCCGGGCCTGACGCCGGAAGAGCGCGCGCGCCGCACCTATCTCTACTATCACCGCATCGATTTCGGCTCGAAGGTGCTGTTCGAGCCGGAGCTGGCCCTGGGCTACCAGGTCGACGACAAGGTGTCGGTGGAGCTTTCCTACACCCACCTGTCGAACGGTCAGATCTTCCACCAGGGCAAGAACCAGGGGCTTGACGACGCGGGGGTCCGGCTGGTTTACGCCTTCTGACTTCGCGCGGGGCCGATTTGACGGCTCTCGCTGCGCCGCCCAAAACTGATTGAACGTCCGGGGTCGAGTCCTGTCGAAGGACCCCGCGGCGTCACCCGGCAGGCGACAAGGCATATCTCTACCATGGCCAATGTGACCGTTGTCGGCGCCCAGTGGGGCGACGAGGGCAAGGGCAAGATCGTCGACTGGCTCAGCAACCGCGCCGATGTCGTGGTGCGCTTCCAGGGCGGTCACAACGCCGGCCACACGCTGGTGGTGGACGGCAAGGTCTACAAGCTGGCCCTGCTGCCGTCGGGCGTGGTGCAGGGAAAGCTCTCCGTCATCGGCAACGGCGTCGTCGTCGATCCCTGGCACCTCTTGACCGAGATCGACAAGATCGCCGACCAGGGCGTGGAGATCACGCCGGACCTGTTGATCCTGGCCGACAACGCTTGCCTGATCCTGCCGCTGCACCGCGACCTGGACCAGGCGCGCGAGGCCGCCTCGACCCAGAAGATCGGCACGACCGGCCGCGGCATCGGCCCGGCCTATGAGGACAAGGTCGGCCGTCGCGCCATCCGCGTCGCCGACCTGGCCGATCCCGAAGCCCTGAAGCCCAAGATCGACCGTCTGCTGGCCCACCACGGCGCCCTGCGTCGCGGTCTGGGCCTGCCGGAGGCCAATGCTCAAGAGCTGTTCGACGCCCTGATGGAGCTGGCGCCGCGCATCCTGGCCTACGCCCAGCCGGCCTGGCGCGTGCTGGACCAGGCCTACAAGGCCGGCCGCAAGATCCTGTTCGAGGGCGCGCAAGGCTCGCTGCTGGACGTCGACCACGGCACCTATCCGTTCGTGACCTCGTCCAACACTGCCGCCGGCCAGGCCTCGGCCGGCTCGGGCATGGGCCCGTCCGCGACCGGTTACGTGCTGGGCATCGTCAAGGCCTACACCACCCGCGTGGGCGAGGGCCCGTTCCCGGCCGAGCTGTTCGACGAGGTCGGCAAGCACCTGTCGACCGTTGGCCGCGAGGTCGGCGTCAACACCGGCCGCGCGCGCCGCTGCGGCTGGTTCGACTCGGTGCTGGTGCGCCAGTCGGTGGCCATCAACGGCATCCACGGCGTGGCCCTGACCAAGCTGGACGTGCTGGACGGCCTGGAAACCCTGAAGATCTGCGTCGGCTACAAGATCGGCGACAAGGTTCTCGACTATCTGCCCGCCGGTCTCCGCGACCAGGCCGCCGCCACGCCGGTCTACGAGGAGCTGGAAGGTTGGAGCGAGAGCACCGCCGGCGCCCGCTCGTTCAAGGACCTCAACGCCAAGGCCATCAAGTATGTCCGCCGCGTCGAGGAGCTGATCGGCGCCCCGGTTGCTCTATTGTCGACCAGCCCTGAACGCGACGACACCATTCTGATGCGTGATCCCTTTCAGGGATAGAACGTTTTACAGCAGGTGAAACGCCTGCCGGAACGTGCAGCAGTCAAAGCTATCAATGTAGAGTATAGTCCGGCTAGCAAACGCCGCGGGAATACTTCCCGCGGTAAAGCTTGGTGAACCTTTATAGGGCTTAGAATTCACGCGAAAGTCTGCGTTGGGGGACGCATTTGGGGCTGCGTGAACTTCTAGAAGACATACGACAAGGCGTTGCGCTGGCGATGAGCAAGCGTAGCCGATACGCACGCATCGCCTTGGCGGTTGTCGTGACGGGCCTGCTGATGGGCGAGTTCGGCTGGCGGGCGGCGCTGGTCTGGTTCGCCGTCAACGTTTTGATCGAGGGGTGGGTCACCTATTTGTGGCGACATCCAAAGCCCCGCGACGAGGCAAGCTGGGGCCTCCGGGTTCGCCTCGGCACGCCGATCTCGCTTAGCATCATCTGGTCGGCCATGGCCGGCTACCTGTGGGTAAACGGCGGGGCGGCGATGAAATTCGCCGCGCTGACCGTCCTGTTCGGCCTGATCGTCGAGACGATCCGTTACGGATCGATCAGTCGAGGGACGATGATGGTCGTCGCCCCGCCGCCCTTCATCACGTTGGTCGTCACGCCCTTGATAGATGGGGAGGCGCGGGGCTGGGAATGGTTCGTGATCCTGGTCGCCGTGGGCGGCTTGCTGTTCTACATGATCGACACCGCCCAGCAGCTCCGGGCCAACAGGAAGGCGCTGGAGCAGGCCCAGGCCGCCGCGCTCGAGGCCAGCGAGGCCAAGTCCGCCTTCCTGGCGATGATGAGCCACGAACTGCGCACGCCGATGAACGGCGTGCTGGGTCTTGCCCACGCCCTGCGCGGCGTGCGCCTGGAGGGCCGGCATGCCCGCTATCTGGAGATGATCGAGACCTCGGGCCAGGGCCTGATGACGATCCTCAACGACATCCTCGACCTTTCCAAGATCGAGGCCGGCAAGCTGGAGCTGGACGTCGCGCCGTTCGACCTCCCCGCCCTGGCCGCCCAGATCCGCCTGCTATGGAGCGAGACGGCCCAGGCCAAGGGCATCGATCTGGCGCTGGAGGTCGATCCGGCCACGCCCGCCTGGGTGGCTGGCGACGCCGCTCGCGTTCGCCAGATCCTGCTGAACCTGGTGTCCAACGCGCTGAAATTCACCGAGGCCGGGCGAGTGCTGATCCGGATCTCGCCCGGCGAGGCGGACGAGATCCTGCTGTCGGTCTCCGACACCGGCATCGGCATCAGCGCCGAGCAGCAGGCGCGGCTGTTCGCGCCATTCGTGCAGGGGGACCGCTCGACCGCCCGCCGCTTCGGCGGCACGGGCTTGGGCCTGGCGATCTGCCGCGATCTGGCCGCGCTGATGGGAGGATCCATCGCCGTGCGCAGCGCGCCGGGCGAGGGGTCGACCTTCACCTTAAGGCTGACCTTGCGCCCCGTGGACGGCCCTTCGCCAGACCAAAGCGAGACTTGCGCCCTGCCCAGCCTGACCGGGCTGCGGGTGCTGATCGTCGACGACAACACCGTCAATCAGGTGGTCGCCTGCGCCGTTCTCGAGGCGGCGGGCATCGAGGTCACGGCCGTCGGCGACGGCCAGGCCGCCCTGGCGCGGCTGGGCGCCGAGCGGTTCGACATGGTGCTGATGGACGTCCACATGCCGGTGATGGACGGCGTCGAGGCCGTGCGCCGCATCCGGGCGGGTGAGGGCGGCCGGGTCGACATTCCGGTCGTGGCCCTGACCGCCGACGCCATGGTCGGCGACGCCGAGCGACTGCTGGCCAAGGGTTTTGACGACGCTCACCCCAAGCCGATCGCGCCCGCCCGTCTGCTGGCGACGGTGGCGCGGCTCTCCTCGGCGGCGAAACCCGCGTGGAATGCTGATCAGGGCGTTCCTTTGGAACGGCGTTCGGTCAGTTTTTGTTAGCGCGCGCCGGATAAGACGACGGCTTAGGTCTCCAGAGGGAATTCGTGTCCGTCCTCGCGCGCCGTCGCAAAACCAGGCCCGTCAACGCGGCCGACCGCCTGGCGCGAAGCCTGCGGGCCCTGGCCCACACCGGCTCGACCAGCCGGGTGCTGAACCTGGTGGAGATCGAGGCCAAGAGCGGCCAGCGTCCCGAATACGCCGAGCATCCGCTGTTCAAGAACCGCGTCCTCAACAGCGCCCTGATCCTCAAGCACCGCGTGCGCAACGACGACGTCTATCTGTTCGACGAGGCGCGGCCGCTGGCGACCAAGATCATCATCCCGTTCGACCGGACGGACCTGGGCCTGGGCGGCCGGTCGGTGTTCGTCGGCCAGCGGGGTTGGATCGAGATGCTGGCCGACGCCTGCAACGCTTCTGGCCGCCTGACCCGCGACCTGACGGTGCTGCACGCCATCGACGCCCTGCCGTCGCTGGATCCGTTCCTGTTGCGCGAACACCTGCGCCAGCACGAGCTGACGGTGGCCCACTGCTACTTCGCCCTGTCGCCGGCCGACCTCGACCAGATGCAGGGTTTCGTCGGCATGGAGATCGGCCACCTGATCGAGCTGGCCTATGGCGACCAGGGCGGCGCGCGCCGCTCGCAGGCCGGACGCATGGTCGAGGCGCTGCTGGCGGCCGACTTCGACGAGCGCCTGTCGCCCCTGCGCCTGACGCTGGGCATGGAGGGCCACAGCTTCAAGGACGGGGTCTTCGCCTGGAAGGGGCTGCTTTACTACAAATGGATGCTGACCCGGCTGTGGCCGCTGCTGACCCGTATCTGCGAGGAGCTGGACCGCCTGGTCGTGACCGGCTTCCGCGACGAGACCGACGAGCGCTATGTGGCCCTGGCGCGGCGACGCCTGCAGGCCGCGCTGCCCATCGAGCGGCAAGCCATCCTGCGGACGCTGAAGATCTATGACGACGCCTTCGAGCAGCTGGTCCGCAACCGGCGGCCGCAGGCGTTCCGCGAGTTCCTGCTGAGCGCCCCGGAGCTGTTCCTGAACCTTGGCGAGCGGGTCGGGGCCATCGCCCACATCGCCAGCTACTGGCGCTACCGCTTCGCCGAGGGGCAGCCTCTGACGGCCGACGCCGAGGAGGCGGTGGACCTTCTGCAGGACTTCGAGACCAGCCTAGCCATCCCGCTCAACCCTTAAGCGGGCCGGGTCCCGGCTTGGCGAGCGGAATCTTAACGTTCTGACTCTACCATTCCGAGCCTATTCGCAGGAGCCTCGGGTTCTCGTGTTCGACGGCAACGTCCGCACTATCCAACGTGTCGCCGCCAAGGTGCAGCGGGTTCTGGTCGTCGATCCGAACCCCGCCATGGCGCGCCTGCTGGCCGAGCATATGCGTCCGCTGGGCGCGGTCGAGATGTTCGCCGCCCCGACGGCCGAGAAGGGCTACGCCCTGGCGCGGACCACCGATCCGCAGCTGATCTTCGTGGAGCACGCCCAGTCCGGCGTCGACGGCGTGGCCTTCACCCGCAAGATCCGCCGCAGCGATCTGGTCTGCCGCGAGGCGCCGATCATCATGTGCGCCACGGACGCGACCGCCGACGTGATCTTCGACGCCCGCGACGCCGGCGTGCACGAGTTCATGCGCAAGCCGTTCAACATCAAGGACCTGGAGCGCCGCCTCGAGGCCGTGACGCTGAAGCCGCGCGACTGGGTCGAGGGCGTCGGCTATGTCGGCCCCGACCGCCGCCGGTTCAACTCCGCCGACTATCGCGGGCCTCGCAAGCGCAAGGCCGACGCCGCCGCCGCGACCCCCGCCGCCCGCCTCTCGCAGGCGCTGCGCATCGTCAAGTCCGCCGCCGCGGCGCTGGACACCGATCCCGCCCAGGCTCGCCGGGCCCTGGCCGCCCAGGCCCAGGAGCTGCGTCTGGTGGGCGAGGCGGTCAAGGACAACCGGCTGCTGCAGGCGGCTGAAGCCCTGGGCGCTTGCACCCAGGCCGATCTGAGCGGCTCGGACGTCCGCGCCGACCTCGTCAAGCGCATCGACGCCCTGATGGGCTTCATGGCCCCCGAGGACAAGGGCCGGGCGGCCTAAGGCCAAGCGTCACCTTGGTGACATAAAAGCTACGTCCCTGCGTCACGTGATCGTCGCGGACCAGCAACACGCCGCGTCTAACAGCCTGCCCTTGGCACGGGAGTCGCGCGCAGTCGCGACGGTGACAGGGGATCATCATGCTCATTCGCAACCAAGCGGCGCTGCTGCGCCGCGTCAGCGCGTTGGCGCTGATGTCTCTGGCCGTGGCCGCGCCCGCGGTCGCCGCCGACCTCCGCGGTCGCGTGGTGGACGCCGCCGGCGCCCCGCTGCCGGGCGCCTCCGTCGCCGTGGGCGGCCGCGCGGTCTCGGCCGGCCCCGATGGCCGCTTCGTCGTCACGGGCCTGCCCGCCGGCGCCGCCGAGGTGCGGATCACCTATGTCGGCTACGGCGCCTCGACCACGTCGGTCAGCCTGTCCGACAGCCAGGCGACGGACGTGACCGTCACCCTGACCCCGCCGGAGCAGGTCTCCGAGATCGTGGTCACCGGCCAGCGCGCCGCCGAGCGCCGCGCCCTGCAGGTCAAGAAGGTCGCCAACAACTTCGTCGAGGCGCTGTACGCCAACGACGTGGGCAAGCTGCCAGACCAGAACGTCGCCGAGGCCGTCCATCGCCTGCCGGGGATCACGGTCGCCAATGACCAGGGCGAGGGCCGCTACGTCATCATCCGCGGTGTCGATCCGCGCTACGCCAATGTCACGGTCAACGGCCAGACGGCGGCCGCGCCCGAGCCCGACAACCGCCAGGTCAAGCTGGACGACATCCCCTCGTCGCTGATCGGCCAGGTGTCGGTGATCAAGAGCCTGACGCCCGACCTCGACGCCGCCGCCATCGCCGGCCAGGTCGACATCGTGACGCTGAGCGCCTTCGACCGTCACGGGACCTTCGGCAGCGCCCGGGCCGCCTACGGCCAGTTCGACCAGAACGACAAGCACCCCTACGAGGGCGACCTGACCCTGGGCGGGACCTTCGGCGCCGACAAGCAGTTCGGCGCGGTGCTGTCGGCCAACTATTCCAAGCGTCCGGTCGAGTCGCAGAACGTCGCCGGCGCGTCGTGGACCACGGCCGGCGGCAACCCGATCCCGGCCGATTACGACCTGCGCGACTACAACCTGACGCGCGAGCGCACCGGCTTCGTCGGCAATTTCGACTATCGTCCCAACGACGACGTCCAGCTGTACCTGCGGACCCAATACTCGAAGTTCACCGACCACGAGACGCGCGACCGCTTCCGCCTGCCGATCTCCGGGACCATCACCCCGGCCAGCGCGACCACGGGCGCCTTCGCCAAGGCCACGGGCACGCGCTACGTCCGTCGCCGCGACGAGGACGACAACACCAAGACCGTCTCGGCCGGCGGCAAGTTCAATGTCGGGACCGGCAAGCTGTCGGTCGACGCCGCCTGGAGCCGCGCGGAGAAGACCGACCCGCTGCGCAGCGAGTTCCAGTTCGCCACCGGCAAGACCATGACCGGGTCCTACGACGTCTCGGACGTGCTGTTCCAGATCACGCCGGGCGCCAGCGCCTTCGATCCCGCCCAGTACACGTTCAAGAGCGTCAACTACGATCGCCGCGAGGCGGTCGAGACCCTGAAGCAGGCGCGCGCCGACTACCAGCTGCCGCTGGACGCGATGGGCGAGGGCTCGTCGCTGAAGTTCGGCGTCAAGCTGACCGACCGCGACAAGACCAACGACCGGACGTACACGACCTATGACCCGGGCAGCCTGGCCTTCACCCTGGCCGCGTTGAACCCGGCCAGCCTGGCTTCGACCTATGACGGCCGCTACGCCTTCGGGCCCAAGGTCGACTATACGGCCGCCCAGGCCTATGTGACCGCCAACCCGACGACGCTGAAGCTGAACGCGGCCAAGTCGCTCAGCACCGACCTGCTCAGCGACTATGCGGTCTCGGAGAAGATCTGGGCCGGCTACGCCATGGCCACGCTGAAGCTGGGCCGGGTCACCCTGGTCCCCGGCCTGCGCGTCGAGACCACCGACGGCGACTACAGCGCCAAGACCTTCAACAACACGACTTCGACCCGTGGTCCCGACGCCACGGGCTCGAACAAGTACACCAACTGGTTCCCCGGCCTGAACGCCAAGATGGACGTCAACGAGCGCCTGGTGTTGCGCGCGGCGGCGACCACGGCGATCGGCCGTCCGGACTACAACCAGCTGGCGCCGGCGATCACGGTCGACGCCACGGCCAACACGGTGACCACCGGCAATCCGGACCTGAAGCCGCTGACCTCGACCAACCTGGACGCGGGCTTTGAATACTATCTGCCCACCCAGGGGGTGCTGTCGGCCTCGCTGTTCTTCAAGGACATCCAGGACCCGATCTTCAGCCGCGCCCTGCTGAACCAGGCCGGAACCTTCGGCGGCGTGGCGCTGAGCGGCGCGACGGTCACCACCCCGCTGAACGCTCGCAAGGCGACGGTGTCGGGCCTTGAGCTGAACGCCCAGTCGCAGCTCAGCTTCCTGCCGGGCGTTCTGGACGGCTTCGGCGCGGGCGTGAACCTGACGTTGATCGACTCGTCGATCAAGGGCGTCCCGGGGCGCCTCGAGAGCCTGCAACTGGTCCAGCAGTCCAAGACCGTCGGCACGGCGCAGCTGTTCTACGAGAAGCATGGCCTGACCGCTCGCGTGGCCTACTCGTACCGCAGCAAGTTCCTCTACACGATCGGCGCGGACGCCGGCTCCGACATCTATTGGGACAAGCACGGCCAGGTCGACGCCCGCATCGCCTATGCGATCGGCAACAAGGCCCGCAGCGCGACGATCTTCCTGGAAGGCTCCAACCTGAACAACGAGCCGTGGCGCACCTTCGTCGGCCAGAAGAACCGCCTGGGCGAGAACGAACGCTACGGCCGCACCTTCCGGACGGGCGTGCAACTGAGCTTCTAGCGTTTCCCAGCGGGGCGCTGCAGCCAGTGGCGCAGCGCCCCGTTGACCGCGCCGGGCGCCTCCATCGGGGCCATGTGGCCGGTTCGGGGGATCACCACCAGGTGGGTGCAGCCGATGGCGGCGGCCATGGCGCGGTGGCCTTCGGCCGGGGTGATCTGGTCGTTCTCGCCGACGATGATCACCAGCGGGACCTTCAGCGCCCTCAGCGCCGCCTCGCCATCCTCGCGCGCCAGGCTGTTCTGGCGCAGGAAGACCTCGCGGCCCAGGCGCTGGGTCATGTCGACGATGCGGGTGGTGAGCTCGGCGTCGTCCAGGCGCGAGGCGTCGACATAGCTCTTCAGGATCGCCTGGCCGATTCCCAGGAAGGTCCCGCCCTTGGCGGCGGCCTTGTTCAGCGCCTGGCGCTGGGCGGCGCGCTGGGGCGTGTCGACATGGATCGAGGTGTCCAGCAGGGCCAGGCGCTCGATCCGCTCCGGCGCGAGCCGGGCGATCTCCTGGGCCACGTAGCCGCCCATCGAGAAGCCGGCAACGGCGAAGGTCGGTTCCGCACCCGCCAGCACATGCTCGGCCATTTCGCGGATCGTGGCGTAGGGCGTCAGGTCCGGAACCCAGATCCGCGCCACGTCGGCCAGGCCGTTGATCTGGTCGCGCCACAGCTCAGCGTCGTTCAGCAGCCCGGGGAGGAGGATCAGCTGGGGGAGGGGGGAGACGGTCATCCCACTCCTCTTAGCATCGTCAGGACCCTAGGACGCTAGGGAAGGGCGCGCCCGGCCGAAGGTCAGGCGCGCCGATTTCTCACCAGTCGCCAGGGAGCGTCGGGCCACCACGCGAACACACATAGATCGGCGTGGCGTCGTAATAGGGCGAGGGAACATTTGCACGCACGACGTACACGAAGTCGCCCACGCGGCCGCAGCCCTGGTCCGACACCTCGCCCAGATACTGGGTCTTCGCGGCGTCCGCGTAGTAGACGTAGCTGTAGGCGGTCAGGTCGTCCTCGGCCATGGCCGCGGGCGCGCCCAGCGCGGCGAGGGCGGTCGCCAGGGCGAGAACGGTCTTGATGCGGATCGTCATCGGACACTCCATGTGGCAGCGCGCCGGAAGGGCGCAGCTCAACCTTCCATCGGATATCTCGATTAATCAACCTAAGCGGTAATCTCTTTTGCGGATCGCCTGACCTGCAAGCAAAAAGGGCGCTCCGAAGAGCGCCCTTCCGTCTCACCGCGGTGAGTTGAGGCCCTTACGCCTCGACCATGTTCTTGGCGATCGCCGCCTCGCGCATGGTCTTCTGCAGCTTCTCGAACGCGCGGACCTCGATCTGGCGGACCCGTTCGCGGCTGACGCCGTATTGGGCGGCCAGTTCCTCGAGAGTGGTCGGCTCGTCCTTCAGGCGGCGCTCGGTCAGGATGTGGCGCTCGCGGTCGGTCAGTTCGACCATCGCCTCTTCCAGAAGCGACATCCGCAGGGCCTTCTCCTCGTCCTCGGCGACGCGGGTCTCCTGGGAGACCTGCTCCTCGTCGGCCAGCCAGTCCTGCCACTCGCTCTCGCTGTCCGAACGCAGCGGCGCGTTCAGCGAGGCGTCGGGGCCCGACAGGCGGCGGTTCATCGAGATGACCTCGCTGTCCAGCACGCCCAGCTTGGTGGCGATCTCGCTGACCTGCTCGGGACGCAGGTCGCCTTCCTGGAAGGCGGCGATCTGGCTCTTGGCCTTGCGCAGGTTGAAGAACAGCTTCTTCTGCGCGGCGGTCGTGCCCATCTTCACCAGCGACCACGAGCGCAGGATGTATTCCTGGATCGAGGCGCGGATCCACCACATGGCGTAGGTGGCCAGGCGGAACCCCTTGTCGGGCTCGAACTTCTTGACGGCCTGCATCAGGCCGACATTGCCCTCCGAGATGACTTCGCCGATCGGCAGGCCGTAGCCGCGATAGCCCATGGCGATCTTGGCCACGAGGCGCAGGTGGGATGTCACCATCTTGTGGGCGGCTTGCGGGTCCTGATGCTCTTTCCAGCGCTGGGCGAGCATGAACTCTTCGTCCTTGCTCAGCATCGGGAACTTGCGGATCTCGGTCAGGTAGCGGGACAGACCACCGTCCGGCGACATCACCGATAGAGAATTCACGGCCATCGTACTTATATCCCCTTGCGTGCGGATCCGCTCGCCAATCGCGCGCGATCATCCCCCACACGAGGGGATAGATAGTTCACGAAGCGGCGGGTGGAAGGGCGGTAACGCATTTGTAATGTCCGAGTTGCCTGCTTGGGTATTGTACGAATGCGGCGCCATTTTGGACGCACGGGTTTCGTAAGGGAAATAGAGCTCAGATGATCCGTTTCGTTCTCCGCGTCCTGATCGCCGCCTGCGGTCTGTGGCTGGCCGCGCGCATCGTGCCGGGCGTCACCGCCGACGGCTGGAAGACCCTGATCATCGCCGGCTTTTTGCTGGGCGTCGTCAACGCCGTGGTGCGGCCGGTGGTCACGGTCCTGACCTTGCCCCTGACCCTCGTCACCCTGGGGCTGTTCCTGCTGCTGGTGAACGCGGCGATGATCGGGATCGTCGACTGGCTGCTGGACGGCCTGCGCGTCCCCGGCTGGTGGGCGGGCGTCCAGGTCGCGGTGGTCACCGGCGTCGTCAGCTGGATCGGCCAGGCGTTCCTGGGCGGGCTGGAGACCGAGCGGGAATAGCCCCGACGCAGGGGCAAGCTGGCGCGCGTCCCCATTTGGCGTAACCTTGGTCTTCGGGAGGAAGCCGAGATGAAGATCACCGGCGTCAATCACCTGGCCCTGGTCTGTCGCGACATGGCCGAGACGGTGAAGTTCTACACCGAAATCCTGCAGATGCCGCTGGTGAAGACCGTGGCCCTGCCGGACGGCGGCCAGCACTTCTTCTTCGACTGCGGCGGCGGCGCGTGCCTGGCCTTCTTCTGGTGGCCCGACACGCCGCCGGCCGCGCCAGGCGTCGCCTCGGTGCGCCAGTTCCCGGCCGACTCAAAGACCGCCGTCGGCTCGATGAACCACGTGGCCTTCACCGTCGACGAGGCCGATCTCGAGGCCTGCCTGGAGCGCCTGCGGGTGGCCGGCGTCCCGGCCTTCCCGATGGTGGTCAATCACGACGACAGCGAGACGGGCGTGGCCCGCAAGCCGCATCCGGGCGTCTTCGTCCGCTCGGTCTACTTCACCGATCCCAACGGGATCATGATGGAGCTGGCGGCCTTCACCCGCGATTTCGGCCCCGAGGACGTCCGCCACGCGCCCGCCCGCGCGACGGTGGACGCCTGATGCCGCGCCTACGCCAAGTTCCGCGCGCCGAGGTCGCGGACAAGGGGACGCTGAAGCTGTACGACCTGTTGTTCGGCGATCGCGACCCGGTCAGCGAGCCGGGCACCGCCACCGGCACGCGGGGCGACTGGTGGACCGTTTTCGCCAATAGCCCCGACGTGCTGCGCCACGCCGCCCAGGGCTTCGCCCTCTACCGCGACCCGTCCCGCAAGATCGACCCGGTGCTGCGCGAGCTGGCCCAGACCCGCGCCGGCTGGGCGCGGGGCAGCCAGTTCGTCTTCTCGCAGCATTGCAAGTCGCTGCGCGGCCTGCGCGTCCCGGAAGAGAAGATCGCCGCCGTGCCGCACTGGGCGGTCAGCGACGTATTCGACGCGCATGAGCGGGCGGTGCTGGCCTATGCCGACGGCCTCGTCCTGGACGGCGGGCGCGTCGCCGACGGCGTGTTCGCGGCGCTGAAGGGCTTTCTCTCGGACGAACAGATCCTGGAGCTGACCTACATCACCTGCCTCTACGAGATGCACGCCGTGATGAGCCGGGCCCTGCGGACCGAGTTCGACGACCGTGACGAGCCGGTGGTCGAGGTCGCCGCGCCGGAGGCCTTCGCCGCGCGAGACTTCATGGACACGGGTCGGTAGGGGGCTCTTCTATCGGATCAGGAGACGCGCCTCCCCAGGCCTTGCGCCTGGGGTCCAGCGTTCCGCCGTCTCCGAGCTGATGAGTATTGCTTGCGTTGAAGCCCTCTCCGGCCATCGCCGCGCCAACCGAACCATGGGGGCCTCGCCACAGGAGCGAGGAAGGTGAATATTTTCATGACGTGAAAAATTGGAGAGTAGAGCCGCATCACGGTAAACGCGCCCGCAAGCACTGTGACGACGCCATGAAGTTTTCGCGAAATGATCCCGCCGCCGCCGTCTCATTAGCAGGCCGTTAGCCGAGAAATGGTCCCTCGCCATCTGTAGTGGAGGCGTACGCATGTTCACTTTGCGGGACACGGTTTCTTCTCTGGCGCCGGCGCGCCAGGACGATCTGGGCAAGTCGCTCTATGAGCGTTTCCGCGAGGAGCCCGACACCCTGATCGTTCCCGTCGTGGACGGCGAGGACCGGCCGATCGGCATCGTCGAGCGCAACGCCTTCTTCCTGCGCATGGCCGCCGAGTATGGCCGGGCCCTCTACGCCAACCGGCCGATCTCCACCCTGATGGACCGCGAGCCGCTGATCGTCGACGCCGACACCGAGCTGGCCGAATTCACCACCGACAGCCTGTCCTACCGGGCCTCGGACCTGCTGCGCGGCTTCATCGTCACCGAGGGCGGGCGGTATCTGGGCGTCGGCACCGTGCTGGGCCTGCTGCAGGCCAGCAACGAGACCAACCGCCAGGGCGTCAACGCGCTGGCCGCCGCCAAGGCCGACGTCGAGCGCGCCCAGACCTTCATGACCGCGATCGTCGAGGCCATGCCCTCGATGGTGTTCGTCAAGCACGCGGAAGACCACCGCTATGTCCTGCTCAACCGGGCCGGGGAGAAGATCCTGGGCATGTCGCGGGCCGAGGTGATCGGCAAGACCGACGCCGAGTTCCATCCCGCGGATCTGGCCGCCCTCTATGTCGAGCGCGACCGCGAGGTGCTGGAGTCGGGCGAGGTGCGGGTGATCGAGGAGGATCACGTGCCGCGCAAGGACGGCGGCGTGGCGATCCTGCGGACCAAGAAGATCGCGATCCGCAACGCCGACGGCCAGGCCGAATATCTGCTGGGCGTCTCGGAGGACATCGCCGAGCGCAAGCGCGCCGAAGCCCAGATCGCGCGGCTGGCCCACTACGACCCGCTGACCGACCTGCCCAACCGCGTGCTGTTCCAGAAGTCGCTGACCGACGCCCTGGCCCGCCGGGCGCGCAAGGGCGACCAACTGGCGGTGCACTTCATCGACCTCGACCGCTTCAAGACCGTGAACGACACCCTGGGCCACCCGCTGGGCGATGCCTTGCTGCGCGAGGCGGCCGAGCGGCTGCGGCGCTGCGTGCGCGAGGGCGACACCGTGGCCCGCCTGGGCGGCGACGAGTTCGCGGTGGTCCAGACCGGGCTGAACGACATGTCCGGCGCCACGCGCCTGGCGGCGCGCATCGTCGCGACCATGGCCGCGCCCTTCGACCTGGCCGGCCACCAGGTGGTGATCGGCGCCAGCGTCGGCGTGGCCGCCGCGCCCTCGGACGGCGAGGACGCCGACGAACTGCTGAAGAAGGCCGACATGGCCCTTTACCGCGCCAAGGGCGACGGTCGCGGCGCCTTCCACTTCTTCGAGCGGGCGATGGACGAGCAGCTTCAGGCCCGACGGGCGCTGGAGCTTGATCTGCGTCGCGCGCTGCAGGACGGCGAGTTCGAGCTGTTCTATCAGCCGCTCTATCACCTCGGCGACGAGCGGGTGACCGGCTGCGAGGCGCTGCTGCGCTGGCGCCATCCGGAGCGCGGCATGGTCTCGCCCGCCGACTTCATCCCGCTGGCCGAGGAGATCGGCCTGATCGTGCCGCTGGGCGACTGGGTGCTGCGCAACGCCTGCGCCGAGGCCGCCCGCTGGCCCGACCACGTGCGGCTGGCGGTGAACCTGTCGCCCGCCCAGTTCCGCGACCGGGGCCTGGTGGCCACCGTGGTCTCGGCCTTGGCGGGGTCGGGGCTGCCCGCTCATCGCCTGGAGCTGGAGATCACCGAGTCGGTCCTGCTGCAGGACAGCGCCGCCAACATGACCATGCTGCACGACCTGAAGGCCCTGGGCGTGCGGATCTCGATGGACGACTTCGGCACCGGCTACAGCTCGCTGAGCTATCTGCGCAGCTTCCCGTTCGACAAGATCAAGATCGACCAGACCTTCGTGCGCGACATCCTGCACGACAGCGACGCTCTGGCGATCATCAAGGCGGTCCTGGACCTGGGCGCCTCGATGGGCGTGGTCACGACCGCCGAGGGCGTCGAGACCCAGGCCCAACTGGACGCCCTGCGCGGCCAGGGCTGCGCCGAGATCCAGGGCTACTTCATCAGCCGCCCGGCCCCGGCGGCCGAGATCGCGAAGATGCTGGGGGTGGAGGCGACGAGGGAAACCTTCTCCCCTGGGGAGAAGGCGCGGCCCGCGCCGCAGGCGTGGGAGGATGAGGGGCTGCAGCGGTCGCGGGCTTAAGCCCTCACCCTCCCATCGCTTCGGGTCCCGCCCTCTCCCTCGGGAGAGGGTTATTGGATGCGCTTCAGCGCTTCCCCCAGCTCCTCGACCATCTCCGGCGTCGTCGCCCACGAGCACATGAAACGCACCGTGCCATCCAGGAACCGGTAGACGAACCAGCCCTCGCCGCGCAGGCGTTGCAGGGCGGGCTCGTCCATCTCGACGAACAGGCCGTTGGCCTCGACCGGGTGCTTGATCGGGAAGGGCATCAGGCCGGCCAACTTCTGGGCCATGGCGTTGGCGTGCGCCGCGCGGGCCGCCCAAGGACCCGCCCCGCCGTCCTCGCCCAAGAGGCCCAGCCAAGGCGCGGCCAGGAACCGGCCCTTCGACACCAGTTGCCCGGCGTGCTTGAGCCGGGCGTCCAGGCGGCGGGCGTGGGCGGGATTGAGAAACACCACGGCCTCGGTCGGGGTCGAGCCGGCCTTGGTGCCGCCCATCACCAGAATATCGACGCCCATCTTCGCCACGCTCCTCAGGTCGAAGCCGGCGGCCACGGCGTTGGCCAGGCGCGCGCCGTCCAGGTGAACGCCATAGCCCTTGGCCTTCACCGGCGCGACCAGGGCCCGCAGGTGATCTTCCGAATAGACCGTGCCGTACTCGGTGGCGGTGGTCAGGGACAGGGCGGCGGCGGGCTGGCGGTAGGAAACGTCGGGCTCGGCCAGGGCCGCTTCCAGCGCCGCGACCTCGATCTTGCCCGAGGCGCCCGGCAGGCCAATCAGGCCGACGCCCTGGCCGAAGAAGCCGGGGGCGCCGGTCTCGTCGGTGCAGATGTGGGCGTGCTCATGGGCCAGCACCGCCTCGTGCGGCTGGGCCAGCACGGTCAGGGCGAAGGCGTTGGCGGCCGTGCCCGAGGCGGTGAACCGCACCTGCGCGTCGGCGTCCAGCAGGGCGCGGATGCGGTCGCCGGCGGCCTTGCTGACGTGGTCGGTTCCGTAGCCCGAGGCCGTGCCGGCATTGGCGGCGACCAGGGCGTCCATGACCTCGGGCATGGCGCCGGCGACATTGTCAGAGGCGAAGTCGAAACGGGGAGCTGTCATGTCCCCTGGATAGGGGCGCGCGCGGGCTCCGGGCAAGCGGAACCCGCGCGACGGGCGGCTACTTCGCGGCCGCCAGGGCTTGGGTCAGGTCGGCGAGGATGTCGTCGATATGCTCCAGGCCGATCGACAGGCGCACATAGCCGTCCGAGACGCCGGTCGCCGCCTGCTCCTCGGCGCTGAGCTGGGAGTGGGTGGTCGAGGCCGGATGGATCGCCAGGCTGCGGGCGTCGCCGATATTGGCCACGTGGTAGAACAGCTTCAGCGCGTCGATGAACTTGCGGCCCGCCTCGCGCCCCCCCGCCAGTTCGAAGCCCACCAGGCCGCCATAGCCGCCCGACAGGTAGCGGTCGGCGCGCTCGCGTTGCAGGCCGGTCTGGACGATGGGATGGATCACGCGGGTCACGCCCGGCGCTTGGGTCAGCGCCTTGGCCACCGCCGCGGCGTTCTCGGCGTGGCGCGTGATGCGCAGCGGCAGGGTCTCCAGGCCCTGCAGGATCTGGAAGGCGTTGAACGGCGACAGGGCCGCGCCCAGGTCGCGCAGCAGCACGGTGCGGGCGCGTAGGATGTAGGCGATCGGACCCAGCGGCTTGGCGGCCTCGGACCACACCGCGCCGTGATAGCTGGCGTCGGGCGTGTTTAGGGTCGGGCTGCGCTCGGGGTGGGCGGTCCAGTCGAAATTGCCGCCATCGATGATGACGCCGCCGATCGAGGTGCCGTGGCCGCCGATGTACTTGGTGGTCGAATAGACCACGATCGCCGCGCCGTTCTCCAGCGGCCGGGCCAGCAGCGGGGCGGCGGTGTTGTCGACGATCAGCGGCACGCCCAGCTTGCGGCCGATCTCGGCCACCTCGGCGATCGGGAAAACGCTGAGCTTCGGGTTCGGCAGGGTCTCGGCGTAGTAGGCGCGGGTGCGCTCGTCCGTGGCGCGGGCGAAGGCCTGGGGATCCTCGGGATCGACGAAGCGGACCTCGATCCCCTGGTCGCGCAGGGTGTTGGCGAACAGGTTCCAGGTGCCGCCATAGAGGTCGGTCGAGCTGACGATGTTGTCGCCGGCGCGGGCCAGGTTCTGGATCGCGAAGGCCGAGGCCGCCTGGCCCGACGACACCGCCAGGGCCGCCGCGCCGCCTTCCAGAGCCGCCAGCCGCTGCTCCAGGATGTCGGTCGTGGGGTTGCCCAGGCGCGTATAGATGTTGCCGAGCTTGCGCAGAGCGAACAGGTCGGCCGCGTGCTCGGCGTTTTCGAACTGGTACGAGGTCGTCTGATAGATCGGCGGCGCCACCGCGCCCGTCGCGGGATCGGCGCGCCAGCCGGCGTGCAGGGCCAGGGTCTCGGGATGAAGCTTGCGGTCGGACATGCGGCGTTTCCTCGTCCTTGTAATCTTGGCGACGACAAGCCGACCTTAACGCTGGGGATTGGGGCGCGAAGGTCCGTTATTCTCGCCTCCGGTCCAGAAAATCTTCAGGTCGCCCGCGCCCAGTCCCTCACATCCTCGACGAACAGCCCCGGCTCCTCCATGGCCGCGAAGTGGCCGCCGCGCGGCATCTCGCTCCAGCGGACGATGTTGTAGGCGCGGTCGGCCCATGAGCGCGGCGGGGGCTTGTAGATGCTCTCGCCGGGGAAGTTGGCGAAGGCGGTCGGGGTCTCGCAGCGTTGGCCCTCGGCCAGCACGGGCCCGCCTTCCTCCAGCATGGCGCGATAGTACCAGGCGCCGGTCGTGAAGGATCCGGTCATCACGTAGATCATCACGTTGGTCAGCAGCTGGTCGCGGCTGAAGACCTGTTCGAAGGGCTTCTCCGACAGGTCCGCCCAGTCGTGGAAGCGCTCAAGGATCCACGCGGCCTGGCCGACCGGATTGTTGGCGCCCAGCCACGCCACCGACTGCGGCTTGCTGGCCTGCAGGCGGAAATAGGCGCCCCACAGGTCCATCTGGGCGCCGAAGCCGGTGATCCAGGCGATCTCCTCCGGGGTCTGGGGCGGACCGGCGGGGCGTAGGCCGATCATGTTCAGGTGGATGGCCTTTGCGTGGGCGCCGTGGTCCAGGCCTAGCCACGAGGTGACCAGCCCGCCCCAGTCGCCGCCTTGGGCGAGATAGGTCTCGTAGCCGAGCTCCTGGGTCATCAGGCTGTTGAAGAGGCGCGCCGTCGCCCGCTGGCCAAGCGGCCGCTTGGGCTTGCCCGAAAAGCCAAAGCCCGGCAGCGACGGGATGACCAGATCGAAGGCGTCGGCCGGATCGCCGCCGCGGCGCGAGGGGAAGGCCAGGGGCTCGATGGCGTCCCAGAACTCGAAGTGCGACCCCGGCCAGCCGTGGGTGATCAGCAGCGGGCGCTTGCCCTTCGCCTCGCCGACCACGTGGACGAAGTGGATGTCGAGGTCCTCGATGGTCGCGGTGAACTGCGGGAAGCGATTCAGATTGGCCTGGATCGCGCCGACGTCGAAGCCGTCGGTCCAATAGGCGCAAAGGTCCTTCAGGAAATCGGCGTCGCAGCCATAGCCCCAACCGCCGCCTTCTGGCGCCGGCGGAAATTCGTAGGCGCGGACTTGGGCCAGGACCTTGTCGATCTGGTCGCGGGTCCAGTTCACCTCGAACGGCGTCGCCATGGCGGCCTCCCTGTTTTGCGGGAGGAGAGTTTGATTTCCCCGACGGAGGTCAAATCAAACTGTGTTGGACCTCAAGCCGCCGCCGCTCGCCACGCCCGCACCTTCGGCCACAGCATGTTGACCGCCAGGCCCGTCAGCACCAGGGCCGCGGCGATCAGCTTCCAGGCGGGCAGGGCCTCGTGCAGCAGCAGGGCCGAGGCGCCCATGCCGAAGACGGGGACCAGCAGGGCCATGGGCGTGATGGTGGCGGCCGGGTGGCGGGCCAAGAGCCAGCCCCAGGCGGCGTAGCCGAACATGGTGTTGCCCACCGCCTGCCAGGCCACGGCCGCCCAGGTCAGGGCGTCGGCCTGGGCCACGCCCTTGACGATGGCCGGCCAGCCCTCCAGCCACAGCGACATGAGAAACAGCGGCGGGATCGAGAACAGGCTCGCCCAGACCACATAGGCCAGCATGTTCACGGTTCCCGCCTGACGCGCGACCATGTTGCCGCCCGACCAACTGGCCGCCGCCAGCAGCACCAGCAGGACGCCCAGCGGGGTGGCCGACCCGCCGCCGTGCGCGGCGATCAGCACGATGCCGGAGGCCGCCAGCAGCAGGGCGGCTATCTGGAAGGGCTTGATCGGTTCGCGGTTGATCCGCATCGCCATGCCGATCGTGAAGAACACCTGGGTCTGCACGACCAGCGAGGCCAGGCCCGGCGAGATGTGGCCCTTCATCGCCACGAACAGCAGGCCAAACTGCCCCGCTCCGATCAGCACGCCATAGGCCGCCAGGTTCTTCCACGACACCGGCGGACGTTTGACGATGAAGGCCATCGGCAGCAGCACCAGCGTGAAGCGCAAGGTCGCGAACAGCAGCGGCGGCAGGTGGTCCAGCCCCACGCGGATGACCACGAAGTTCGTGCCCCACACCGCCACCACGGCCAGGGCCAGCAGGAAGTGGCGCAAGGGCAGGGACGCGTGGGACATGGGCGCTCCGTCGGCGGGGATGGCTTGGATTGCTACGTCGGGTGCGTCGGAGCAATGGAAACATTGTTCCGGTGACAATGCCGGAGCTCGCCCAAACGTGCGTTTGACGCTCCCGCCGCCTCCTCCTAGCTTCGCTCTCAAACAGAGGGAGAGACCGCCATGGGCTGGGACCTGCTGGTCGCCAAGGACGACCTGCGTCGCGCCGAGATCCGCGAGACCGCGCCTGGCCCGCTGGGCGACGGCGAAGTGCGGCTGGCGATCGAGAGCTTCGCCCTGACCGCCAACAACATCACCTACGCCGTGTTCGGCGAGATGATGCAGTACTGGAACTTCTTCCCCGCGCCGGACGGCTTTGGCCGGGTGCCGGTCTGGGGCCACGCGCGGGTCGAGGAAAGCGCCCATCCCGAGATCGCCGTGGGCCAGCGCTTCTACGGCTACTGGCCGATGTCGACGCATCTGACCGTCCAGGCGAGGGCGGGCAAGTCGGGCTTCCTCGACGCCGCGCCGCATCGCCAGCCGATGGCCGTGATCTACAACCAATACGCCGCGGTCGGGGCCGAGGCGCCGCTGGAGGCCTATCGCGCCCTGCTGCAGCCCTTGTTCATGACCTCGTTCCTGATCGAGGATCAGCTGGACGAGGCCGGCTTCCACGGCGCCAAGAGCGTCATCCTGTCCAGCGCCTCGTCCAAGACCGCCATCGCCCTGGCGGCGTGTCTGAAGCAGCGCGGCGCGGTCAAGGTGGTCGGCCTGACCTCGCCCCGCAACAAGGCCTTCGTCGAGGGACTGGGCTTCTACGACCAAGTGGTGCTCTACGACGACATCGCCAGCGCGCCGATCGCGACGCCGGCCGTCTTCGTCGACTTCGCCGGCGACAGCCAGGTGCTGGGCGCGGTCCACCGCCGGTTCGGCGATGATCTGGCGGCTTCGATCCTGGTCGGCGGCACGCACTGGGAGGTCCCGCGCGTCCAGGCCGATCTGCCTGGACCGACGCCGGCCTTCTTCTTCGCCCCCGACCGCATCGCCAAGCGCCGCCAGGACTGGGCCGGCGGCGAGTTCGAGCAGCGCTACGGCGCGGCCTGGACGCCCTTCGTCGCCGACGCGCCGCGCTGGCTGACGGTGAAGGAAGGGCAGGGGCCGGAAGCGATCCGCGCGGCGTACCTAGCGCAGGTCGACGGCGGGACGGCGGCGGATGTCGGGGTGGTGTTGAGGCCTTAGGGCGCGCTTCGAGGCGATGACGCCGGATGAACCAAGGGCTTGATGACACAAAGGTAACGGGCGGTCGCGTTCGGCTTGATCTAGCTTCCCCCGCCATCCGGGGGAGAAAACATGCGCAAAGCTCTTGGCTTGACCGCCTTGGCCGCCGTCGTTGTCGCGACGGTCCTTTCAAGCGGGACTACCCTGGCGGCGGACAGCTACGCGGGGCCGGTGATCGACACCCACGCCCACCTGCGGACGAGCCAGGCCAACGGCCTGACCGACGCCCATCCGATGGGCACGGCGGCTCTGCGGGCCTTGGACGCGGCCGCCGGCGTCCAGCGCAGCGCCCTGATCGTCATGGCCGACAAGGGCGACATGCCCGCCACACGCGCCCTCAACGACGCCCTCCTGGCGGCGGTGGCTGCCGATCCTGACCATTTCTATCCCATCGCCTCGGTCCATCCGGCGGACGGCGATGCGGCGCTGGCGGAGCTGGAGCGCCTGGCGCGGCTGGGCGTCCGGGAGATCAAGCTGCATCCCAACAGCCAGCAGCTGGATGTCGCCGACCCGGCCGTGGCCCGCGTGACCGAGAAGGCCGGCCAACTGGGCATGGCCGTGCTGTTCGACAGCTACAACCCGCTGGACACCAACCAGCCGGGCAAGCTGATGATGCTGTCGTTCCAGCAGCCGGGCACGAATTTCATCTTCGCCCACATGGGCTTCACGGAATTCCGCGAGTTCCAGAGCCTGGCGACGCTGCGCAAGCTGGGCCGCGGCGGTAACGTCTGGCTGGACGTCTCGGCCATCGCCTCGGCCTATGCGGGATCGCCGGTGGCGCCGGAACTGGTCTGGACCCTGCGCCGACACGGCATGGACCACGTGCTGTTCGGTTCGGACTGGCCGGTGGACAGCCCCGCCGAAGCCTTGAAGGCGGTCCGCGCCCTGGGCCTGACAGCCGCCGAGGAGAAGCTGGTGTTGCACGACAACGTGGTCAAGCTGCTGAAGCTGGACCAAGGCCGCTGAGCCGTCCTCCCCCCTCCCGCGCACCACGAAAAAGGGCGCCGAACGAACCCGTCCGGCGCCCTCTCGATCTCATATCCTAACCCCGGCCACCGCCGGAGCCCGGCCTCAGACCAACGACCCGTGGCACTGCTTGAACTTCTTGCCCGAGCCGCAGGGGCAGGGGGCGTTGCGGTTGGTGCGTTCCCAGCCTTCCGGCAGGGCCGAGACCGGCAGGGCCTGGCGTTGTTCGGGCGACAGGCCGTCGGGGATGGCGCCGGCCACGGCCGCGTTCTCGCCGGTCAGCGGGTCGAGGTGCACCTCCTGCAGGCCTTCCAGCGACTGGTGCGGGACCTCAGGCTCGGCATAGGCGATCTCGACCGTCATCAGCCAGCGGGTGGTGTTGGTGCGCAGGTCGCCCAGCAGCTTCTCGAACAGCGAGAAGGCCTCGGTCTTGTACTCGTTCAGCGGATCGCGCTGGCCATAGCCGCGCAGGCCGATGACGTTGCGCAGGTGGTCCAGGTGCATCAGGTGCTCGCGCCACTGCAGATCGATCATCTGCAGCAGGAAGTTCTTCTCGACCTGGCGCATCTGCTCGGGCGTGATGATCACCTCGCGCTGGGCGGCGTACTCATCAGCCGCCTTGGTGATGCGGTCCTTGATCTCCTCGTCGGCGATGCCTTCCTCGGCCGCCCAGTCGGCGATCGGCAAATCGAGGCCCAGGATCGACTTCACGCGCTCGGTCAGGCCCTCGATGTCCCACTGCTCGGCATAGGCCTTGGGCGGCAGGTGACGGGCGACCAGGTCGTCGATCGTGTCGTGACGCATCTCGGTGATGATTTCCGAGAGGTCGCTGGACTCCATGAACTCCTGGCGCTGCTCGAACACGGCCTTGCGCTGGTCGTTGACGACGTCGTCGTACTTCAGGAGGTTCTTGCGGATCTCGTAGTTGCGCTGCTCGACGCGCTTTTGCGCGGTGGCGATGGCGTTGTTCAGCCACTTGTGGGTGATCGCCTCGCCTTCCTGGACGCCGAAGGTGCGCATGATCGCGTCCAGGCGGTCGCCGGCGAAGATGCGCAGCAGATCGTCCTCGCACGACAGGAAGAACTTCGACCGACCCGGGTCGCCCTGACGGCCGGTGCGGCCGCGCAGCTGGTTGTCGATCCGGCGGCTTTCGTGGCGCTCGGTGCCCAGCACGAACAGGCCGCCGGCGGCCAGGGCCTGGGCCTTCTTGTCGGCGATCTCGGCCTCGAGACGGGCGCGCTCCTCGACCTCGTCCTCGTGGGTGATCTCGAGGCCCATGCCCTTCTGCTGCTGGCGCCAGTTGAACAGGCGCATGTCGATGCTGCCGCCCAGCTGGATGTCGGTGCCGCGGCCGGCCATGTTGGTGGCGATGGTCACCGCGCCGGGCACGCCCGCGTCGGCGACGATCACGGCTTCCTGCTCGTGGAAGCGGGCGTTCAGCACCTGGTGCGGAATGCCCTTCACCTTCTTGCCGTCCTTCTCGAAGCTGAAGTTCGACAGCAGGCGCGACAGCTCTTCCGACTTCTCGATCGAGACGGTGCCGACCAGGATCGGCTGGCCGCGCACGTGGCAGTCGGCGATCTGCTTGAGGATGGCCTCGTTCTTCTCGCGCTCGGTGCGATAGACCTCGTCGTCGTCGTCGATGCGCTGGATCGGACGGTTGGTCGGGATTTCCGACACGCTCATCTTGTAGATGTCGTCGAACTCCTGCGCCTCGGTCGAGGCCGTGCCGGTCATGCCCGACAGCTTCTTGTAGAGGCGGAAGTAGTTCTGGATCGTCACCGAGGCCAGGGTCTGGTTCTCGGGCTGAATGTCGGCGCCTTCCTTGGCCTCGATGGCCTGGTGCAGGCCTTCCGACAGGCGGCGGCCGGTCATCATGCGGCCGGTGAACTCGTCGATCAGGACAACCTCGCCGCCCTTGACGATGTAGTCCTTGTCGCGCGTGTACAGCACGTTGGCGCGCAGGGCCTGGTTGACGTGGTGCACCACCGAGACGTTGGCCGCGTCGTAGAGACCGGCCGAATCCTCGGCCAGATGGCCGCCGGCCATCAGGATCTCTTCGATCTTTTCCTGGCCGTCCTCGGTCAGGATGACCTGCTTCTGCTTTTCGTCGTGGTCGTAGGTGGTCTTGTCCTTGATCAGCTCCTTCACGAGCAGATCGATGGTCTTGTAGAACTCGCTGCGGTCCTCGGTCGGGCCCGAGATGATCAGCGGGGTGCGGGCCTCGTCGATCAGGATCGAGTCCACTTCGTCGACGATCGCGAAGTTGTGGCCGCGCTGGACCATCTCCGAGACGTCGTAGACGAGGTTGTCGCGCAGGTAGTCGAAGCCGAACTCGTTGTTCGTGCCGTAGGTGATGTCGCTGCGATAGGCGCGCTGGCGCTCGCCTTGGGAAAGGCCGTTGACGATCACGCCATAAGACAGGCCCAGGAAGTTGTAGACCTGACCCATCCAGTCGGCGTCGCGGCGGGCCAGGTAGTCATTGACGGTGATGACGTGGACGCCCTTGCCTTCCAGGGCGTTCAGGTAGGTCGGCAGGGTGGCGACCAGCGTCTTGCCTTCACCGGTGCGCATTTCCGAGATGCCCGAGAAGTGCAGCACCATGCCGCCGACCATCTGGACGTCGAAGTGGCGCATGCCCAGCACGCGCTTGGAGGCTTCGCGCACCGTGGCGAAGGCTTCGTTCAGGAGATCGTCGAGAGACTCGCCCTTTTCCAGGCGCGCCTTGAACTCCGCGGTCTTGCCCTTCAGGGCCTCGTCGGACAGCGCGGCGTATTCGGCTTCATAGGCGTTGATCTTCGCCACCCGCGCCGACAAGGCCTTGACCTTGCGTTCGTTCGAAGAGCCGAAGAGCTTTTTGGCGAAACCAAGCATGCAGAGGGAATCCGGAGCGATTATTATTGAAGCCGGCGCAAAGGCTTTGGCGGCCTCGACTACGGTGTTTTTCGGGGCGTGTTGACCGACGGAAAAACCGCTCGACTTGCACGCGCGCGAGACTTAAGCACCGGTCAAGGGCCTGTCAACGCGACGGGGTTTTTCCTGTTCCCCTTGGATTTTACGTAACACGGGCAGCGCGCATGGCGAACACGCAAGGCCGGGCATCGGGTGGGCAAGGCGGTTTCTTCTCCCTCGGCGGCGTCGGTCTGGCGGTCGCTTTGGCCCTTCTGGTCGCCGCCTGCGGCCAGAACAAGGTCGCTGAGAAGCCGCCCGAGCCGGGCGACACGGCCGTCGCCCGCGTCAACGGCCAGGTGATCTGGGCCAGCGACGTCAAGCGCGAGGCCGTCGCTCAAGGGCTGATCAGCGAGGGCGAGCCGCTGGACATCTCCAGCGAGGTGTTCCGCCAGCGCCTCGACGAGGTCATCGACCAGAAGCTGCTGGCCGCCGAGGCCATCAAGCGCAAGCTGGACAAGGATCCGGTGGCCCAACGGCGCCTGGCCGCCGCGCGCGAGCGAATCCTGGGCGACATGCTGGTCGAGGGCGTGGTCGAAAAGGCCGTCACCGACGACGCCATCCGCAAGCTCTACGCCGAGCAGCAGAAGCTTTCGAAGCGCTCGGAAGAGATTCGCGCCCGCCAGATCATCGTCGGCAGCCAGGCCGAGGCCGAAAGCGTCAAGAAGCTGCTGGCCTCCGGCGCGTCGTTCGACGCCCTGGCCATGGAGCGCTCGACCGACCAGGCCACCCGCTTCAACGGCGGCGACCTGGGCTACTTCACCCTGGATGTGATGCCCGAGCCCTATGGCGTGGCCCTGAAGGACGCCCAGAAGGGCGCCCTGGTCGGCCCGTTCGCGGCCGAGGGCGGCTGGGTGCTGGTCCGGGTCGAGGACAAGCGCGTCGAGGAGCCGATCACCCTTGAGGCGGCCCGCCCGCAGATCGTGCGTTTCCTGACCTATGACCAAGTCCGCGACATCCTCGAGAAGCTGCGCGGCTCGGCCAAGGTCGAGATGCTGATCGGCAAACCCCAGGACGCCCCGATCAACGGGCCCCAGGAGCCGGCCTCGGCTCCCGCCGACATTCCAGGCGGCCCGCCGGCTTCGGCGCCGCCTCCCGCTCAACCCGCCAAGAAGTAAGACGCGGTTCCGATGACCAAGACCCCCAAAGCCTCCGGCAAGACGACCGCCGCGAAGGCCGCCGAGCCCGTGTCCGCCCCCGCCGAACGGGGCGTCATCGACGCGATCGTCGATCCGCTGACCTCGGCCCTGAAGCGCGCCGGCCTGCGCCGCGCCCAGAAGTCGGCCGGCGAGACGACCAGCGCCGCCCCGGCCGCTCCGACCTCGCCCAAGCCCGCCTCGACCGGAGCGGGCAAGCCCGGGCTGGCGATCTCGCCCCTGGCCGTGCCGTTCCCGAACATCCCGCCGATCGCCGGCGTCGAGATCGCCACCGGCCGCGCCGGCTTCTACAAGCACGAGCGCGAGGACCTGCTCCTGATGCGCTTCGCCGAGGGCACCTCGGCGGCGGGCGTCTTCACCCGTCACGGCGTCGGCTCGGCTCCGGTGGACTGGTGCAAGCGCCAGCTGGCCGCCTCGGGCGGCGCCGACGTGCGGGCCCTGGTGGTCAACGCCGGCTGCGCCAACAGCTTCACCGGCAAGCCCGGCGCCGACGCGGTGCGCCGCGTCGCCACGGCCGTCGGCAAGCGCTTTGACTGCCGCCAGCGCGACGTGATGATGGCCTCGACCGGCGTCATCGGCGTCATCCTGGACGACAGCAAGATCACCGCCCGCCTGCCCGAGGTCGAGGCGCGCCTGACCGCCGACGCCTGGGCCCAGGCCGGCCGGGCGATCATGACCACCGACACCTTCCCGAAGGGCGCCTACGCGACCGCCATGATCGACGGCCATGAGGTCAAGATCGCGGGGATCGCCAAGGGCTCGGGCATGATCGCGCCGGACATGGCCACCATGCTGGCCTTCGTCGCCACCGACGCGGCCATCGCCCCGGCCGCCCTGCAGACCCTGGTCAGCCTCTATACCCGCACGACCTTCAACTGCGTGACGGTGGACGGCGACCGCTCGACCAACGACACCTTGCTGCTGTTCGCCACCGGCCAGTCGGGCGCGCCCAAGATCAGCCGTCCGGGCGACAAGCGCCTGGCCGACTTCCGGGAAAAACTGGAAGGCGTGCTGCTGGACCTGGCTTTGCAGCTGGTCCGCGACGGGGAAGGGGCGACCAAGTTCGTCAAGATCACCGTCAACGGCGCCGAGAGCCCAGCTTCGGCCCGCAAGATCGCCCGCACCATCGCCGAGAGCCCGCTGGTCAAGACCGCCTTCGCCGGCGAGGACGCCAACTGGGGCCGCATCGTCATGGCCGTGGGCCGCGCCGACGAGCCGGTCGTCCGCGAGCGCATCAGCGTCAAGTTCGGCGACCTCTACGCCGCCCGGGACGGCCTGATCTCGCCCGAGTACGACGAGGCCAAGATGAGCGCCTACGTCAAGAACCAGGAGTTCGAGGTCTCGGTGGACGTCGGCGTTGGCAAGGGCTCGGCCACGGTGTGGACCTGCGACCTGACCAAGCAGTACGTGGCGATCAACGGGGATTACCGGAGCTAGGGGTTAGCGAGCGCCCCCTCCGTCACGCGGCTTCGCCGCGCGCCACCTCCCCCGTTACACGGGTGAGGAGGACCCTTCATCCTCCCCCGCGCGCGGGGGAGGTGGATCGGCGCCGATAGGCGACGAGACGGAGGGGGCGCTTATGCTAAAACACCCAAACACCCCCCGGAGCCACCCCATGACCGCCCTCACCCCCGACCAGGAAGCCGCCCAACTGGCCAAGCTGACCGAGGTCTGCCGCGCCGCCGGCTATGTGGTCGAGGCGATCGACCGGGGGCTGGAGGTCGCGGGCGAGGACGAGGAGGACGGCGCCTTCTACCTGCTGCCCGACCATGGCTGGGTGCAGGCGCGCTGTCTGGTGCTGGATCCCGAAGACCTGAACCAGGCCCGCGACCTGACCGCGCTGTTCGAGACCATCGCCCGCGTGCAGTTCCGCCTGATCGGCTGCCGCTTCGCCTATGACGGCGAGAGCGGCCTGTGGCTGGTCGAGGACCTCTATCCCGGCTTCGACCTCGCCGGCGTCCCGGCGGTGCTGGAGCAGCTGACCTATGTCTGGGACGCGCTGGAGCCGCTGTTCGCCCAGGCGCTGCTCGGCGAAATCCCCAGCGAGGACGCCCTCGACGGCGCGTTCGACCTGGAAGCGGCCACCCTGCCGAACTAAGCTTGGCCTTGAACCCGACCGAAAGCGGAACCGCTCGTCGCGAGCGCCGTTCCTGATCGGTGTTTACTGGGTGGAGGGCGAGAGATGTCCGTGAAGCGATCGGTTCTGTTCGGGGCGATGGCCCTGGCTCTGGCGGCCTCGCCGGCGATGGCCGGGCAGGCCAAGCCGGATCAGTCCAAGTCGGAGGCCAAGTCCGACGCCTCCAAGACGACGCAGGAGGAGCCCGGGCGCTGGGACGACACCCGCAAGAAGGCGCTCGAGATCGGCTCGCAGCCGGCCCGCGACGTCGGCATGTCCCGGCGCGAGGTGCCGCCGATCCTGCAGAAGGCCTATGACGACCCCTACAGCCTGAAGGGTCTGAAGACTTGCAAGGCCCTGTCGGCCGAGGTCACCAGCCTGAACGGCGTGCTGGGTCCCGACTACGTGGTTGGCAACGCCTACAAGGAAAACCGCGCCGGCAAGCTGGCCGAGGCGGGCGGCAAGACGATCATCAACAGCATCATCCCGTTCCGCGGCCTGGTGCGCGAGGTGACCGGCGCCGCCCCCGCCGACCGCCAGATGAACGCGGCGATCGATGCGGGCCTGGCCCGCCGCGGCTTCCTGCGCGGCGTGCACCTGAAGCAGGGCTGCAAGACGAAGTTCTGAGCATCGGGCATCGAACGTTTTTCCGCAGTGCGCTCGAGGTTGCTGTGTGTCTAGGTGCGCCTTAAGGTTGCGTCAGGACCAATCCTAGGCTGGCGTTCCGATGCTCCCTGTTTCTCTCGCGGTTCTGCTGGCGTTGAACGCGGCCGGGTCAGCTGCCGGCAGTCCGCCCTTCGACGCCACGGCGGCCGGGCGTGTCGCCTTCGGCGAAGTCTGCCTCAAGGCCGTCGCCGAGGGGCGCCCTGTCGCGGACCTGGCGCAGGCCGCTGCGATGGAGCCCGTGACGCCGACTACGGTCGGCGCGACGCTTAACGACAAGGCCTGGAAGGTGGGGCGGATCCAGCCGGCCCATGTCGTGGCCTGGACCGACGGCGGCTGCACCGCCAGCGTCGATCGGGGCGACCCGGCGGCGCTGAGCGCCATGGCTCGCGCCGCCATCCTGGCCCGGCCTGAAGGGTTCCGCGCCGGGGTTTCCGGCCTGTATGATGGCGAGCGGGTGGAGCGCAGCATCTACTGCGCCGAGCGCAAGGGCCGCTGGATCGTCGCCAGCATCACGGTTCCCGGTCCCAAGGCCAATGGCCGGACGCGGGCCCTGTCGTCCAGCGCCTATTCCCGGCCTACGCCGTCGAACCTCTGCCGGCCGGGCTAACCGCTTCAGCGCATATCCAGCGACACCTTTTCCAGCACCGCGTTGTCGTCGAGGCGCCAGACCTTGACCACGTGACGGCCGGCCGTGAGGGCGGGGAAGCGGGCCTCGACCGTGTGGACGTGATTCTTGACCGCCTCGATCCACCGCGCCTGTTCCGGACGGCTGGCCGCGCCGGGCGTCGGGATCAGGTCGGACTTCACCACCTGCATCGGACCATCGTCGATCGAGATCCCAATCTTGATCCCGTCGCCGCCGGTTGCGTCCAGGGTTGGGGCCAGGGCCAGGCGCACGATGGCCGGACCCGCGCGCGGGATGTCGACGCCGTATTCCAGCCGCACGCCGTCGGCGGCGGTGGTCGAGGGGCGGCCCTGCGGCAGGGCCAGCACCGCGTCGCCATGGCCGAGGCGCGGCACGACGGTCCACGACAGGCCCTTGCCGCCGACCGCGCGGTCGAACCTGGCGGCCTCCCGCGTGACGAGGTTGGGATCGCTCGCGGCCGAGCGCGCGAAGACGATCTTGGCCTTCAGCTTCTCGGGCGGCGTGTCGGCCGAGACGCGGGCGACGCTGGGCATGGTCTGCTGGGTCGGGTCGTTCCAGATCACATAGCTCATGTGAACCTGGTTCATCATGCCGTCCCACTTGCCGCCGTTCAGGGCGTGGTACTGGGCGGTCAGGTCCGCGTCGCGCTTGAAGGCGGCCTCGACCTTGTCGGCGAAGACATTGGCGCGGGCGTCGTTGCGGGCCGACAGGCGACGGTTCCAGGCCGTGGCGTAGTACATCTCGTAGAGATTGGCGAAGGCCGTCACCGGGTACTCGACCAGCTGGTAGTAGGCGTCCAACTGGTCGGGCCGCAGCTTGGTCTTGATCGCCGCGACCTTGGCGTCCAGCGCGCGCCAGCGGTCGACGATGTCGCCGAACTCTCCGCCGTCCAGCGGTCCGGCGCCGTTGTCCGGACCCAGCGGGAAGGTGTCCTGATCGATCAGCTCCGGCTTCCGCCGCGAGGCCAGGGTCTCGTATTCCGAAAGCGCCTCGCCGATCTCCGCGCCCAACGCCGGGCCGAAGGTCTCGGACGCCCAGTCGCGCGGGAAGTCCGCCAGGGCCTTGGGCGTCATGGCCTCGGGATTCCAGGCCATGCGCAGGAAGAAGCTGAGCGGATATTCCATCGGCTTGATGTCGCCGACATTGACGATCCACAGGTTCCGAGCCTCGCGCTGGTAGGCGAGATCCATCTGCTGCCAGACCTTGGCGACCTGGTTGGTGTTGATCCACTTGTAGTTCCGCGGACCGCCCACATAGTCGAAGTGGTAGTAGACGCCGTAGCCGCCCGCGCGCGGCAGCTTGTCCTTGCCGGCGACCGGCAGGCGGCGGATCTGGCCCCAGTTGTCGTCGGCGAACAGCAGGGTCACGTCGTCCGGCACCCGCATGCCGTGGTCGTAGTAGTCCTGGACCTCCTTGTAGAGCGCCCACACCTGCGGGGTCTGGTCGGCCGGCTTGCCGGTGACGTCGGCGATGATCTGGCGCTGGTCGGCGACGACCTTCTCCAGCAGCTGGGTCGCCGCGCCCTCGGCCATCGGCTCGTCGCCGTCGCCGCGCATGCCCACGGTCACGACGCTCTCGTACGGCGCGCCATCGCCCTTCGACATCATCCGCTCTATGCCGCCGCGCCAGAAGGTCCGCAGGTTCTCGGCGTTGGTCGCGTAGTCCCAGCGGCCGCCGGTCACCCCCTTGTCGGTGTTGCGGTGCCACTCGTCCTGGGCGCGGGTCATCGGCTCGTGGTGCGAGCTGCCCATGACGACGCCCATCTCGTCGGCGATGACCTTGCTCTGGGGATCGTCGTCGTTGAACGCCTTGGGCGCCCACATGGCCGGCCACAGATAGTTGCCCTTCAGGCGCAGCATCAGTTCGAAGACGTGAGCGTAGGCCTTGGAATTGACCCCGCCGAACTTGGCCTTGGTCCAGCCGCTGAAGGCCGGGTTCTCGTCGTTGATGAAGAAGCCGCGATACTTGACGCGCGGATGGTCGGCGCGGGCGCCGGCCGTGAGGAAGAGGTCGCTCTTGCGCGTGACCGGGACGTCGGCCCACCAGACCCACGGCGAGACGCCGATCCGCTCGGAGAGGTCATAGGCGCCGAACACCGCCCCGCGCCGGTCCGAGCCGACGATGACCAGGGCGCGCGGGATGTTGGGGGCGGGGCGCTCGACCACCACCTGGCGGAAGCCCTCCCATTGGCCTTGCAGATCCTCGATCTTCAGCTTGCCGGCCTTGACGAGGCCGTCGATGACCGGGCTCTGGCCCAGGACGCCCAGGATCACGACGGGACCCTTGGCCTTGGAGAGGTCGTCCAGCTTGAGGGCCTCGCCGCCGGCGACGCGGGCGAGGTCGCCGCGCAAGGCTTCGGCGGCGTGGCGCACGGCCGGATTGGCCTTGGCGTCGACATAGACGGCGGCCGGATGGCCCTTCTGGATCAGGGCCAGGCTCGTCGCCTTGCCCGTGGCGCAGACGCTGACCGGCGTATCGCAGGCGAAGGCCGCCGAGGCCGAGAGGGCGAGGGTCAGGCCGCACGCCGCCCCCAACTTGAACCTGAAGTCCCGCACGCTTTCTCCCCGTTCGGCTGTTACCGTTATCATCTGACCAATAAGGCGGCGAGGTCAGACCAGCAAGCCCGGCGTTCCACACCCTTGCCGTCCTTCGCGTAATCGCGTTCAACTCCCGGTCTGTGATCGTGTTTGGGGGCGGGTTTGACGGAAGCTTTGATCGTGCGGGGGCTGAGCAAGACGTTCGCCAAGCCCGCGGTGTCGGATCTGGATCTGACGGTCCATGCGGGGGAGCTCTACGCGCTGCTCGGGCCGAACGGGGCCGGCAAGACGACGACCTTGCGGATGGTGGCGGGCCTGACCCAGCCGGACAAGGGCGAGGTCTCGATCTTCGGCGTCGACGCCCGCAAGGAGCCCGCGGCCGCCAAGGCCCTGCTGGCCTGGGCGCCGGACGAGGCGATGATCTACGACAAGCTGACGCCGCTGGAATATCTGGAGTTCGTCGCCGGCCTCTGGAACATCGACCCGACGACCGCCAAGACGCGGGCCGAACAGCTGCTCGCGACCCTCGGCCTGACCGACGAGGCGCGGCGGCGGTGCGAGGGCTTCTCGCGCGGCATGAAGCAGAAGGTCGCCCTGGCCGGGGCCCTGATCCACGAGCCCAAGCTGCTGATCCTGGACGAGCCGCTGACCGGCCTCGACGCCGCCGCCGCGCGCCTGGTCAAGGACATGCTGCGGGCCCGCGTGGACGCCGGCGGCACGGTGATCCTGACCACCCACATCCTCGAGGTCGCCGAGCGCATGGCCGACCGGATCGGCATCATCGCGGGCGGTCGCCTGCTGGCCGAGGGCACGCTGGACCAGCTGCGCGGCCAGGCCGGCGAGGCGAGCGGCGGCACGCTGGAGGACGTCTTCCTGCAACTGACGGCCGAGGCCGCCTGATGGCGCTGTTCAAGCCGGCCAGCACGCCCTGGCTGCTCGCCCACGAACTGCGCCTGGGTTGGCGCGGCGCTATGGCCGGCCGCAAGCGCGGCGCCGTGGGCAGCATCATCGCCTTCTCGGTGCTGGGGGCGATGGCCCTGATCGGCGGGGTGTTCCTGGCCCTGGGCATGAAGGGCCACGAGATTCCCGTCGGGCCGCTGTCGATCGCCATCGCGGCCCTCGCCACGGCGGTGATCCTGACCCTGATGCTGTCCAGCACCCTGGCCGGCGCCGCCGACGCGCTCTATGTGCGCGGGGACCTGGACCTGCTGTTCTCCTCGCCGCTGTCGCCGCGCAAGGTGCTGTTCGTCCGGGCGCTGGGCCTGGCGGTCTCGGCCCTGCTCTGGTTCCTGGTCCCGGCGGTTCTGCTGCTCGCGCCGTCGATCGTGATGGGCCATCCGGCCTGGGCGTCGGTGTTCGTGGTGCTGATCGCCGCCGCCCTGGCGGCCGCGGGCGTGGGGCTGCTGCTGGCCATGGCGCTGTTCGCTCTGATCGGCCCGCGCCGCACGCGCACCGTGGCTCAGGTGATGGCCGCCCTGATCGGCGCGGCCTTCTTCCTGGCCAGCCAGTACCAGAACCTGCTGGGCAAGAAGGCCAGCCAGAGCCTGTTCGCCGAGATCGCCCTGGCCGCCAAGGAAGGGCGCATCACGCCGCCGCCCCTGGCCGACCTGCCGCTGCGGGCGGCGCTGGGCCAGCCCCTGCCGCTGCTGAGCCTCGTCGCGATCGGCGCTGGGATCTTCCTGCTGTCCGCCTGGACCCTGGGCCGCCGTTTCGCCGACGCGGCCGCCGCCACCCAAGGCGCCGAGACCCGCAAGGCCGCCAAGGGGCCGGGCCGCGCCTTCGCCGCCGGCGCCTTCCGCGCCACCCTGCGCAAGGAGCTGAGGCTGATGGGACGCGACGCGGCCCTGCTGTCTCAGGTGCTGCTGCGGGTGCTCTACATGCTGCCGCTGGCCCTGGTGCTGGCCCGCAACGCCGCCGAGCAGCCCGCCTGGATGCTGGCCGGCGGCGCGGCGGGCGTCGCCTTCCTGGCCGGTCAGGTCGCGGGCAGCCTGATCTGGATCACGGTTTCGGCGGAGGATACGCCCGACCTGCTGGCCCTGGCGCCGACCCCGGTCTCGGTGCTGAACCGCGCCAAGCTGGCGGCGGCGCTGATCCCGGTCGGTCTGCTGCTGGTGGTCCCGGTCGGGGTCATGGCCTGGTTCCAGCCGATGGCCGGCTTCTGGACGGCGGTCGGCTCGGGCCTCACCGCCTGGGCGGCGGGCATGATCGGCGTCTGGCGTCAGAAGCCGGGCAAGCGCGCCGACTTCCGCCGCCGGCGCGCCAGCTCGTTCCTGGCCGCCCTGGGCGAGCTGGCGGTGACCATGCTGATCGGCGTGGCGACCGCCTGCGCCGTCGCCGGCTGGCTGGTCTGGGCCGCCCCGCCGCTGATCGTCGCCGGGGCCCTGATGATGGCCCTGCGCCGCACCGAAGACCAGATCGCCGCGGCCTTGCGGGCGGCGGCGGTGGCTTAGGAGCCTCAGGCCTCCAGCAAGGCCTCGATCTGGCAGACGACGCCTTCTGGGCGGAACTCGATCGCGGCTGAGCCGGACAGCTCCGCCGCCAAGCCGCGCTCGATCAGGCGCGTGCCGAAGCCGCGCTGGGCGGGCGGGGTCACGGGCGGTCCGTCGCGCTCGGTCCAGGTCAGGCGCAGGCGTTCGGCGCCCTGGCCGTCCGTCAGCTCCCAGGCGATCCGGACCCGTCCGGACGGCGCACGGAGCGCCCCGTACTTGAGCGCGTTGGTGGCCAGCTCATGCAGGGCCATCGACAGCGACAGCGCCGTCTTGGGCGACAGGCGCACGGCCGGGCCGCTTAGCTCGAAGCGCTCGGCGCCGCCGTGCAGGGCGGCCAGGCGCTCGGCCACCGCATGCAGGTCGGCGCCCTCCCAGTTCTCGCGAGTCAGCAGGTCATGCGCTTCGGCCAGGGCGACGAGGCGGTCGGCGAACGCCTCCTTGGCCTGGGGCAGGGAATGGGTGTCGGTGAAGCTCTGGGCCGCGATGGCCTGGATGGTGGCCAGGCTGTTCTTCACGCGGTGGTTCATCTCGTTGACCAGCAGGCGCAGGTGCAGCTCGGCCCGCTTGCGGTCGGTGATGTCGACGGCGGCGCCGACGAACCGCAGAGGCTTGCCGTTGTCGCCGAAGAAGACCTTGCCCTTGGCGCTTAGCCAGCGCTCGACATGGTCGTCGCGGCCGATCACTCGGAACTCGGCGGCGTAGTCGGCGCGGACCGCGGGGTCCATGGCCCGCGCGGCGGCGTCACGGACCCTGGGCTCGTCGCCGGGGTGCACGTGGTTGAGGGAGGCGGCGATATCGAGGGGCTTGTCGGGATTGCGGACGCCGAACATCCCGTACAGTCGATCCGACCAGACCAGGTCGCCGGTCTCGATGTTGTAGTCCCATGTGCCCACCTCGGCGGCGTCGACCGCCAGGCGCAGGGTCTCCTCCTGGCGCAGCAGCCGGTCGATCGCCTCGCGTCGCTCGGTGACGTCCGACACCACCCCGACGAACCGCACGCAGACCCGGCCTTCGAAGAAGGCGCGGCCGAACACCTCCACCCAGCGCACCGCGCCGTTCTGCCGGACGATCCGGTACTCCAGGTTCATCAGGCCCGAGCCATCCGGATCGACGGCCGCCGCCACCGCCGCCCGTACGGCGGGCAGGTCGTTGGGATGCACCGCGCGCTCGAACAGCGAGGTCGAGGGCGGCGCGTCCGGCGGAATGCCGAAGATGGCGCGCGCCCGGTGATCCCAGTAGCGCAGACCCTTCGAGGGATTGTGGTCCCATCGTCCCATGCCGGCGGCCTGGGCGGCCAGGTCGATGTCGATGCGGGCGGCCTCAAGGGCGGCCTCGACCTGCTTGCGCTCGGTGATGTCGACGATGACGCCGGCGTTGCGCGCGGGCCGGCCGTCGGGCCCCAGATAGGCCCGGCCGCGCGTATAGATCCAGCGGATCGAGCCGTCCTTCTGGATCAGGCGGTACTCCTCGGAGAAATCCCCGCCGGCGCGCAGCGAAGCTTGCGCCACGGCGCTGATCCGATCCGTGTCGTCGGGATGGATGGCGGGTATATAGGCCTCGACGGGCAGGCCGGCGGCGGCCAGTTCGGGCACGACGCCGTGCAGCTCGGCGTAGCGGGCGTCGGCATAGACCTTGTTGGCCTTGACGTCCCATTCCCAGGCGCCGACCACGCCGGCCGCCTCGCGGGCCAGTTCGTAGCGCTCCTCGACGCCGCGCAGCTCCTGCGTGGCCCTGACGGTCTCGGTGATCTCGACGGCGCTGATCAGCACGCCGCCGACGCCGTGCGGCGCGGTGCAGTCGGGCACGGGGCTGTAGCTGACCGAGAACCAGGCGGTCTCCTGCCGGTCGGTCCGCATCAGCTTGTAGGGCAGCTTCTCGAACACGAAGCCCCGGCTGACGCCGCTGAGCAGGTCGGCGTAGAGCGCGCGGGTCGAGGCCTGGAAATCGGCGGAGGTGTTCTTGAACAGGACGCCCAGATAGCTGGGGTGGCGCTCGGCCAGGGCGGGGGCGTAGGCGTCGTTGTAGATGAGGACCAGCTCCGGACCCCAGCGCAGGGCCATGGGCAGCTGGGTGGTCAGCACCATGTCGACGGCGAAGCGCAGGCTCGGCGACCAGGTGTCGATCGCGCCCAGGGGCGTGGCGGCCCAGTCGAACGCGCGGACGCGTTCGGCCATCTCGCCGCGGGCGAGCATGGTCAATCCAGGCGCGACGTCGGGCTCGCTCCCGCCCATTCCGTTTGGCCCCCCATCCGGCTCGTCAGCCGGCCCTAAAGCGAGGGGCAAACCCTATAGCGGTTGCTTAGGGACGGGCCTGCAACAAAAGGTCGCAGGCCCGCGCATAGAGGTTTTAGTCGATCGGCGACCAGCGCTTCTCGGCCGGCGCCGGCGCGCGCTTGGGGCCGCGGAAGCTGTTGCCGCCGCCGGCGGCCTTCTGGCCTTGGGGTTTGCCCTGACCCTGGCCGCGTCCTTGGCCTTGAGCCTGCGGGCCCTTCTGGCCGCCGCCGCCGCCATTGCGATTGCCGTTGCGGTTGCGCTTGCGGCGCAGCTCGGACGGCACGTCGTTGCGCGGGTCGGCGCGGCGCGGATCCACGTACTTCTCGGCCGGGACCAGCTTGTCGGCCACGGCCGCGGCCGCCGCCAGCTGCTTGTCGTTGCGGCGATCAAATGACGGGATCGTCTGGCGGGTGGCCTTCTGGATGTCCTTCAGCAGGTTGCGTTCGTCGTCCGAGCAGAAGCTGATGGCGATGCCGTCCTTGCCCTTGCGGGCGGTGCGGCCGATCCGGTGGACATAGGCCTCCGGCACGTTGGGCAGCTCGTAGTTGATCACGTGGCTGACGTCGTTGACGTCGATGCCGCGCGCGGCGATGTCGGTCGCCACCAGGGCCCGCATCTCGCCGGCCTTGAAGGCCGCCAGGGCGCGCTCGCGCTGGCCTTGGGTCTTGTCGCCGTGGATCGAGGCGGCCTCGACGCCGGCGGCGTTCAGATACTTGGCCACCCGGTCGGCGCCGCGCTTGGTGCGCGTGAAGACGATGGTGCGCGAGAAGCTCGAGTCGGCGAACAGCTCGGCCAGCAGCGGGCGCTTGCGTTGGGCCTCGATGAACAGGACGCGCTGGTCGATGCGCTCGACCGTGGTCGCTTGCGGGGCGACCGAGACCTGCACCGGGTCCTTCAGCAGCTCGCCGGCCAGCTTGCCGATCTCGCTGGGCATGGTGGCCGAGAAGAACAGGTTCTGGCGGTTCTTGGTCAGCTGGGCGGCGATCTTGCGGATCGGCACCACGAAGCCGAGGTCCAGCATCTGGTCGGCTTCGTCGAGCACGAAGATCTCGGTGCCCGAGACGATGGCCGACTTCTCGGCCATGTGGTCCATCAGGCGGCCGGGGGTGGCGACCAGGACGTCGATGCCGCCGGCCAGGGCCTTCATCTGCGGGCCGTACTTCACGCCGCCATAGATGGTGTGGACCGACAGGCCCATGTGGACGGCGTAGGCCTTGAAGTTCTCGGCGATCTGGGTCGCCAGTTCGCGCGTCGGCGACAGCACCAGGCAGCGGAAGCCGCGGCGCGGCGCCGGCTTACGGTCTTCGGCAAGGCGCTGGAGGATCGGGAGGGCGAAGGCGGCGGTCTTGCCGGTGCCGGTCTGGGCGATGCCCAGCAGGTCGCGGCCTTGCAGCACCACCGGGATGGCCTGGGCCTGGATCGGCGTCGGCTCCTTGTAGCCCTTCTCGGCGAGGGCCTTCAGCAGCGGCTTGGCCAGGCCAAGGTCGGAAAATTGAGTCACGTGTGTTGGTTCTTTCGTGCGCCAAGGCGAGCGCATGCGTCCTCGCACGGCTGGCCTGATGGCTAATCGTTCGGGGAGCGCCCCGCGTGCACGGGCGATCGGGTGAGAAAAGCTCTCAAGGCGCTCGACAGGCTGGCCCGAGAACGGACCCTCACGCGGCTGGAGCGCCAATAGCGCCGGAGTGGCGCGAGGAGGCGTATCGGTTATCCCAGCGGGAAAGTCAAGTTTTGGGAAAATCCTCAGATCCTCCCCCGCGTCGCGGGGGAGGTGGCCCAGCGGGCCGGAGGGGGCGAGCTCGGCATAGGTCCAGCTCGCCCCCTCAGTCACCCCGTGACAGCTCCCCCGCATTGCGGGGGAGCATCTAGACAACGCCGCCGCCCCGCGCCACACCGCCGCCATGAGCAAGCCGATCGTCCTCGTCGCCGCCGCCGCCCTGATCGATGTCGACGGGCGGGTGCTGATCTGCCAGCGCCCCGAAGGCAAGCAACTGGCCGGCCTGTGGGAGTTTCCAGGCGGCAAGGTCGAGGCCGGCGAGACGCCCGAGCAGTGCCTGATCCGCGAACTGGACGAGGAGCTGGGGATCAAGGTCGCCCAGGCCTGCCTGGCGCCCTTCGTCTTCGCCTCGCACACCTACGAGACCTTCCACCTCTTGATGCCGCTCTATCTGCTGCGTCGCTGGGAAGGGCAGGTGACCCGCAAGGAGCACGCCGGCCTGGCCTGGGTGAAGCCCGACAAGCTGGCCGACTACCCGATGCCCCCGGCGGATGAGCCGCTGGTGGCGTGGCTGCGGGATGTGCTGTGAGGGGCTAGGCTCAGACAGGCGAGCGTAAGCCGGAACCACCGCCACAAAGACGCCCTAAGGTGGCGTTTCCCTGGCTGCGTAACCCTGGGGGGATGCGGTGCGCGGTCTGGCGATATCGATAATGCTCAGCGGCGCGCTGGCGTCGATCCAGCCGGTCCCGGCTCTGAGGAACGGCGGCTTCGAGCAAGCACAGGAGCAGGCGGCGCCGGACGGCTGGCGCAACGCCAGCGTCCCGGATGCCGGCTACCGGGTCGAGACGATCGACGTCCATCCTTACGAGGGGCGCCTGGCGGTTCGCCTGAGGCAGGACAAGACGGCTCAAGCCAAATCCCCGGGCCGGCTGGCCCAAGCGCTGGATGTCGCGCCGCTGCGGGGGCATCGCGTCCGGTTCAGCGCCGCCGTGCGCCTGGTCGAGGGGGACAGGCCACCCGAGCTCTCCATGGTGATCGTCGGCCCTGACGGAAAGCCGGCCTTCGCCAACTACAGCCGGCCCGCGCCGATCGCTTCGCATGACTGGGCCGTCTACACGGTGGAGGCCGACGTGGACGCGTTGGCGACGCGACTGACCGTTGGCTTGGTGCTGCCCCCCGGGCGGCGCGGCCGACATGGACGCGGCAACGCTTACCGACCTCGGGCCGCTTGACCCGTCCCCCGCCGCCCAGGTTCGCCTCTACCTTGAGTCCGCGCTCGGGCTGCTGCAGTCGCAGCACATCAACGGAGCCACTGCCGACTGGCCCGCCCTGCGCGCCAAGGCCTATGCGGACACCGCTTCGGCCACAACGCCCGAGCAGACCTATCCGGCGATCCGCGAGGTGATCAGGGCGCTGGGCGAGCGCCACACCTTCCTCATGACGCCGACCGCCCAGAAGGTGATCGCCGCGCGCCGCGCCACGGACCCCCTGCCCACCGGGGAGATCACCGGCGACATCGGAGTCGTGCGCCTGATGACGCTGATGCTGGACCCCAACGATCCGAAGGACAGCGGGGCGCCCTATCAGCAGGCCGTCGAGGCCGCCATTCGCAAGGGCGACACCCAGAACGTCTGCGGCTGGATCATCAACCTTACCGGCCATTCCGGCGGTAACATGTATCCCGGGATCCAGGGCCTGAGCGCCCTGCTGGGCGAAGGCTCGCCGGGCGCCTTCGTCTCCCGCGCCGGAAAGACGCCCTGGAGCATCGTCATCAAGCGCTCCGCGGTCACCGTGCGCCGCCCGGACGCGCCGGTGGCGGTCATCCTAGGTCCGAGGACCGCCAGCGCCGGCGAAGCGATCGCCATCGGCTTCATCGGCCGGCCCAACACCCGCACCTTCGGGCAGCCGACGGCGGGCTTCACGACTGGCAACATCACCTATCCGCTGTCGGACGGGGCGAGGCTGGTGCTGACCGGGTCCTACGAACAGGATCGCCTGGGGCGGCGTTACACCGGCGCGATCACACCGGACGAGATCGTCCCGCTGGATGAGGCCGAGATGGCGGCGAAAGTCTGGCTGGCGACGAAAGGCTGTGGGAAGAGCACGATCTGAGAGCCGAGCGGGGAACGGTCTCTAAGACCCCGCCTTGTCCCCCGCCGGCTGTTCCTTCACGCCCAGCGCATCCGCCAGCCGCATCTTGGCCGAGCCTGGTCGCAGCGGTTTCTGCTGGCTCTCGTGGGGCGCCCAGCCGGTCACCGAGACGATCTCGAAGGTCGCGGGGACCTTGCCGTCGGGCTCGGCGAAGCGTTCGACATAGAGCTCCATCGCCCGGAACAGCACCTTGCGGGACAGCGGCTTGCGCGAGCGGTCCAGCAGCACGCTGGTCTCGCCCATGGCGCGCAGGTCCTGGAGCAACTTCAGCGGATGGGAATACCGCACCTTGACCCGGTCGACGTCGGCGACGGGCAAAGCAAAACCCGCGCGTTGCAGCAGGCCCGCGGCGTCGATGGCGTCGGCGAACGGCGAGACGCGCATCGAGGCGCCGTCAGTCAGCTCGGACTCGGCGGCCAGCAGGCACTGGCGCAGCTCGGTCAGGGTGGCCCCGCCGAAGATCGCGCCGACGAACAGGCCGTCGGGCTTCAGCGCCCGGCGGATCTGGATCAGGGCGCCCACGAGATCATTGGTCCAGTGCAGCGACAGGGTGGAAACGATGAGATCCAGTGTCATATCGCCGAACGGCAGGCGCTCCTCGTCGGCGACGACGCGCAAGGTGTTCCGGCCGCCCAGCATCCGCCCGGACAGGTCGGCCTCGATCAGGGTGTCGATGTTGGCGCGGGCGTCGCTGGCGCCCAAGGCTTTGAAAAAATGGCCGTTTCTCGCGCCGAGGTCGACGGCGACCGGAAAGCGTCGCAGGATCGTCTCCAGCCGCATGACCACGTCGCCGGCCGCCCGCTCCTTCAGGAAATCGGCGGCGGCGTAGTCGGGCGCGGCGCGGTCCAGGCGGGCCCGGTGCAGGGCGCGGTCGAACAGGAGGGGCGAGGCGGTCATGGGCGCGGAACATGGCGATTTAGCATCGACATGGAAAGCCGCGCCGGCCCAGGCGCGTCCCTTTTTCGCCGAACTGGGGCGCGGGGTGCTGGACCTCTTGCTGCCGCCGGCCAGCCTGGACGGCGAGGCGGCCCTGACCGGCGGACTGTCGGCCCACGCCTTTTCCAAGGTGACCTTCCTCGATGATCCGGTCTGCGACGGCTGCGGCCTGGCGCAGGCCTACGCCTCCGAGGCGCGCTGCCCGGCCTGCCAGGCCAAGCCCCGCGCGTTCCAGCGGGCGCGGGCGGCCTGCGTCTATGACGAGCACTCCCGCGAGCTGATCCTGAAGCTGAAGCACGCCGACCGCACGGATCTCTCCGGCCTTTTCGCCCGATGGCTTTCGCGGGCTTCGGCGGACCTGCTGGCTGAAGCCGACGCGGTGGTCCCCGTGCCGATCCACCGGAGCCGGCTGCTGCGCCGCCGCTACAATCAAGCCGCCGAGATTGCTCGGCCGCTGGCCCGGACGGCGGGCCTCGCCTATCTGCCCGACGCGCTGATCCGCAAGCGCGACACCGCCAGCCAGGGTGGCAAGTCGGCCTCGGGCCGCCGCCGCAACGTCGCCGCCGCCTTCGCCGTCCCGCCCGGCAAGCGGCGTCTGGTCGAGGGCAAGACCATCGTCCTCGTCGACGACGTCCTGACCACCGGCGCCACCGCCGAGGGCTGCGCGCGGGCCCTGCTGGCCGCCGGCGCGAAGAGCGTGAGCCTATCTGTCGTCGCCCGCGTTACAGAAGCTCAAGCGCGTCCTATATGAGGGCGTCGGAACACCTACGAGTCACGAGCATGGCCCACGTCACCATCTACACCCGCCCGTTTTGCCCCTACTGCTCGCGCGCCCTGGCGCTGCTGAACGAGAAGGGCGCGGCCTTCACCGAGATCGAGGCGGGCATGGATCCGGCCCTGCGCCAGGAGATGATGCAGCGCTCGGGCCGCAACACCTTCCCGCAGATCTTCGTCGGCGACCAGCACATCGGCGGCTGCGACGACATGATGGCCCTGGAAGAGCAGGGCAAGCTGGACGCGCTTCTCGCCGCATGACGGAGCAGGGCGGCATGCTTCGCGTCGGCCTGGTCCAGACGCGTACGCCGGCCACGCACGCGGCGGCGCTCGAGCACGTCGCGCCGCTGGTCCGTGAGGCGATCGCGCTGGGCGCCCAGTTCGTCCTGACGCCCGAGTGCACGAACGTCCTGCAGAAGGACCGCGCCAAGCTGCTGCCGACCCTGACGTCGCTCGAGGACGATCCGGTCGTCAACGGCCTGCGCGCGATCGCCGCCGAGACCGGGACCTGGATCGACATCGGCTCGGCCCTGGTCCGCCGCGAGGACGGAAAGGCCGCCAACCGCCAGGCGGTCATCGACCCGACGGGCGCGATCGTGGCGACCTACGACAAGCTGCACATGTTCGACGTGGATCTTCCCACCGGCGAGACGGCTCGGGAGTCGGAGGCCTATGCGCCGGGCGAGCGGGCGGTGGTGGTCGACACGCCGCTGGCCAAGATCGGCCTGACCATCTGCTACGACATGCGCTTTCCGGCCCTGCACCGCGCCCTGGCCCTGGCGGGCGCCACGGTGATCACCGCTCCCGCCGCCTTCACCCGTCCGACGGGCGAGGCGCACTGGGACGTCTTGCTGCGGGCCCGCGCCATCGAGACCGGCTCGTTCGTGATCGCCGCCGCCCAGGGCGGCTTCCACGAGGACGGCCGCGGCACCTGGGGCCGCTCGATCGCCATCGGACCCTGGGGCGAGGTGCTGGGAAAACTTGACCACGACGAGCCCGGCGTGCTGATGGCGGACCTCGATCTGGCCGCGGCCGACAAGGCCCGCGCCGCGATCCCCGTGCTCAAGAACGCCCGGCCTTTTGCCGGGCCGTAAAGGGTCCCATCTTTAGTCGATGATCAAGTACGCGCTTCAGTGCGATCAGGCTCACGAATTCGAGGGCTGGTTCGGCTCGTCGGCGGACTATGACGACGAGGCCGCGCGCGGCCTCGTCGAATGCCCGGTCTGCGGCTCGCGTGGCGTCACCAAGCAGATCATGGCCCCCGCCGTCGCCGGCACGAAGGCTCAGCGCGCGGCGCCCGCGCCGGACCCCAAGATGCGCGAGATGATGATGGCCGCCATGGGCGAGGTCCGTCGGCACGTCGAGGAGAACTTCGACTATGTCGGCGACGCCTTCGCCAAGGAGGCCCGCGCCATCCACGAGGGCAAGTCCGAGGAACGCGGCATCTATGGCGAGGCCTCGCCCACCGAGGTCAAGGCCCTGGTCGAGGACGGCGTCCGCGTCGCGCCGCTGCCGCCCGGACCGCCGAAGAAGACCGAGGTCAACTGAGGGCTCACCCCCACGCTTCTCGTGTTTCCTTTCCGGCGCCATCCCAGCCGTAGCGCAAAGCGCGAAGAGCCGGGGCCCAGGAGAAACCGCGGTGCGCTTGGCTCCTGGGTCCCGGATAACCTCTGCGAGGTTTCCGGGACGACACGGGGACAAGAATCTAGGGCGCGTCCTTCGTCGCCGGATACTCGATCTCACCGGCATAGCCCGCGCGGCGGGCCCGGGCCGCCAGGTCGTCCAGCTTGGCCTGTGACAGCGGCTGGCGGGCGTAGAGGAAGACCTTCTTGCGGTCCGGCGAGGCCGAGATGAACCACGCGCCGGCCGGGTCGGCGTCCAGCACCTCGTAGCGCCAGGTCACGAACGGCAGGTAGGAAACCTTCAGGCGGCGGTTGACACCCGGGTCCTCGATCACGCCCTTGCCCTTGATGGCGCGGCGTTTGCCGTCGACGCCGCCCTGGCGGCAGTCGTCCTCGACCTTCACCCGCCGTGCGTCGACGCGTTCATAGGTCGTCGTGCCGGCGACGCAGCCCTTGGTGATGCCCATCGGCGTGCGGCCGACCTCCAGCCAGACGCCCGAATAGTGCTGGGCCGCGTCGAGCGGCAGCGGCTGGGCCTTCGCGGGACCGCCGGCGGCGAGCGTCAGCATGAAGAAGGCGGCGAGGGCGAGCGTTGCTTTGGGCATGGCGATCTCCTTGCCCACGAGTACGCGCCGCCTGGGCGAACGGACGCGACAGGCCATGAAAAAGGGCGGCGGATCCCGTGATCCGCCGCCCCTCGTCATGCAACGACGTTTCAGCCTTTACCGGCGGTAGCGGTACTCGTAGTGGCACTTCTTCTTGCTCTTGCCCTTGGCGATCTCGTGGCCGGCGACGGCGCCGACCGCGCCGCCCAGCAGCGTGCCTTCGGTGCGGGCGCCGTTGCCGGCGACGGCGTTGCCCAGCAGGGCGCCGGACAGGCCGCCGATGATCGCGCCGTTCTTGGCCTTGGACTTGGACTTTTCACAGACCAGGACGCGATAGCGGTCGCGCGACTGGGCGTCGGCGGCGGTGACGACCACGCTGCTGGCGGTGAAGCCGACGACGGTGGCCAGGACGAGTGCGTTCAGGCGGGCGCGCATGGCGAGCTCTCCAGTGTTTCTTGTTACGATCCCTCGGGATCAAAACGCCCAAGCTGGCGACCGGTTGCCCTGAAAGTCGGGCAGCCGACCGTCCGGCCTGGGCGGATACATATCAGCCTTCGACGCGATAGCGGCCGTCGGCGTCCGGGCAGACGCGGACGTAGCGGGTCTCGACGCGGCCGTTGTAGTCGGTCGGGGCCGGGGCCAGGCGGCAGCGCTCGCCGGCGGCGGCGTAGCGGCCGTCGCTGTAGCGGTAGGGTTGGGTCTGCTCGTAGGTCCAGTAGTTGCCGCGGGTGTCGCACTTGGCCGAGGCGTTGCCGACCGCCGCGCCGACGCCCGCGCCGACCAGCGCGCCCAGCACCGAGCCTTCGGTCTTGGCGTTGCGGGCGGCGACGTTCGAGCCGAGGGCCGCACCGGCCAGGGCGCCGATCACGCCGCCGACGGTGGCGTTGCGCTTGGCGTCCTGACGGCAGTTGTCGCCGTAGTTGACGTTGGCGCTGGTGTCGACGCCGACCGCGCCGGCGTAGGGCGCCAGATAGCGGTTGGCCTCGCCCGGGTGGCGGCGGTCATAGGCGCCATAGCCGTGGCGGCGGTCGTATTCGTCGCGGGCGGCGTAGTAGCGGTCGCGATCGCGCTCCCACTGCTGGCGACTGGCGTCATAGCCCGAGGCGTAGCCGTAGCCGCTGGTCCGGAAGCGCTCGGCCTGCCGGGGATTGCGGCGGTCATAGGCGCCTTCGCCATAGCGGCGGTCATAGTTGTAGCGGGCGCGCTCGTAATTGGCGCGGTCGCGCTCGAACTGGGCCTGCTCGGCGTAGTAGGCGGCGCTTTGGCGATACTCGGCCGCCCGATAGCGGTCGGCCTGATCCCTGTAGCGGCGGTCATAGGCGCCGCGGCCATAGCGGCGGTCGTAGTCGTCGCGGGCCTGCAGGTAGTTGGCGCGGTCGCGCTCATAGGCCGCCTGGCGGTCGCGGTACTCGGCGACGCGCTCGTAATAGTTGGCGCGCTGGTCGTCGTAGCGCTGCAGGCTCTGTTGGTAGGCCGAGGTCTGGGCCACGGCGGGGGCGATCGCGCCGAACGCCAGGGTGGTCGCCAGCAGCGCCGTGAGAGTCTTGGACGTCATGTGTGGGTCTCCGTTCCTTATCGAACGGATCGACGGCCGACCCCCGACACCGGGTCGCCAATCCGGGGCTCTTTGTCCCTGCGGAGACGTAAAGCGCCGGTAAGGTGGAGGTTCCGTCGTCAGTCGCTGAGCCAGTCCTGGCGGAAGGTCTGGCCGTCCCAGATGAGGACGGCTTCGCTGGCTTCGGAGGCCCCAAGGAGGAGGTCGCCCCGGGTGACCTGGACGGAGGCGCGAGGGCATGGGTCGGTCTTGGCGCCGAGGCCCTTGCCGCACACGGTCGCCACCACGCCGCCGTTCTCGGCGGGAACCATGTAGTTCGGCGCAGAGCGGCCCAGGTCGATCCGGGCGGGCGCGCCAGGGGCCGCTCCTCGCGAGATCTCCAGGACATAGCCGCCGTCGCCCGCGCGATGGATCCGCGCGGTGTCGGTCTTGCCGTCGTGGTCGAAATCGCCGCTGATCGGGCCCGGCAGGATGGCCGAGACAAGCAGGGCCAGGAACAGGGACATCAAACACCTCGCGCGTACGTCACGAGGTCAGCCTGACTCAATCCTTGGTGACCGTCATCATGTAGTTGATGTCGGTGTCGGCCGAGCGACTCCAGCGGCCGGTCAGCGGGTTGTAGCTGACGCCGAACGGACCCTGCATCGCCACGGGCTCACCCGCGAGGAAGGCTCGCAGCTCCTCGGGCTTCAGGAACTGCTTCCAGTCGTGGGTGCCGGGCGGGACCCAGCGCAACACGTACTCGGCGCCGATCTTGGCGAGAGCCAGAGCCTTCAACGTGCGGTTCAGGGTGGCGACGAACATGATCCCGCCGGGCTTGAGCAGCTTGGCGCAGGTGCGCAGGAACTCGCCCGGATCGGCGACGTGCTCGATGACCTCCATGGTCAGGACGACGTCGAACGGCCCCGCGCCCTCGGCCAGCAGTTGCTCGGCGGTGGCGGGGCGGTAGCCGATCTCCAGGCCCTGCTCGGCGGCGTGGGTCGCCGCGGTCTTGATGTTGCGCTCGGAGGCGTCGATCGCCGTGACGGAAAAGCCCAGCCGCGCCATCGGCTCGCTCAGCAGACCGCCGCCGCAGCCGATGTCCAGCAGGGAAAGGCCATCGAACGGCGCGCGCTGGTCGCCGTCGCGGCCGAACCGCGCCAGGGCCTGCTCGCGGATGAAGGCCAGGCGGCAGGGATTGAACACGTGCAGCGGCGCGAACTTGCCCTTGGGGTCCCACCATTCGGCGGCGATCGCCGAGAAGCGGGCCACGTCGGCCGGGTCGATGCTCCAGGAGGGGGCGGCGGGGGCGGCTTGCGTCATGTGGCCTGTCTAGCACGGACGCTGGCGCTCGCCACGATCCCGCAAAAAAGACACCGCCGCGACATTGCCGTTGCGCCATCGCGCCGCTAGAAGGCGCTTTGCTTGCGCGCGAGGGACCGTTCCCGCCGCGCGGGCGCAAGAAATAACCAAGTGTCGAGGTACCAAGGACGTGTCACGTCTGGTGATGAAGTTCGGCGGCACGTCGGTGGCCGACCTGGAGCGCATCCGCCGTGTGGCGCGCCTGGTCGCCGCCGAGGTCGCCACGGGGAAGCAGGTCGCGGTGGTCGTCTCGGCCATGTCGGGCAAGACCAATGAGCTGGTCGCCTGGACCGACGGCGCCGGCCGCGCCGCGCAGGGCCTGCCGGAGTCGGACGACGAGTACGACGCCGTCGTCGCCTCGGGCGAGCAAGTCACGGCTGGCTTGCTGGCCATGACCCTGCGCAACATGGGCCACAAGGCCCGCTCGTTCTTGGGCTGGCAGGTGCCGATCATCACCGACGAGGCCCACGGTCGCGCGCGGATCGAGGAGATTCCGCCCGAGAACCTCGAAGCCTGCTTCGCCAGCGGCGAGATCGCCGTGATCGCCGGCTTCCAGGGCGTGACCCCCAAGCAGCGCATCACCACCCTGGGCCGGGGCGGCTCGGACACCTCGGCCGTGGCCATCGCGGCGGCCGTGAAGGGCGCTTGCGACATCTACACCGACGTGGACGGGGTCTACACGACCGATCCGCGCATCGAGAGCAAGGCCAAGCGCCTGGCCAAGATCTCCTACGAGGAGATGCTGGAAATGGCCTCGCTGGGGGCCAAGGTTCTGCAGACCCGCTCGGTCGAGATGGCCATGGCCCATCGCGTCCCGGTGCGGGTGCTGTCCAGTTTCGTCGAGCCGGGGGAAGCTCCCGGACAAGGTACGATCGTCTGCGACGAGGAAGAAATCATGGAAAAGCGCATCGTCTCGGGCGTCGCCTACAGCCGCGACGAAGCCAAGATCACCCTGCTGGGCCTGCCCGACCATCCGGGCGTGTCCTCGCAGATCTTCGGCCGTCTCGCCGACGCCAACGTCAATGTCGACATGATCGTCCAGTCGCGCGCGCGCACCAACGCGACCGCGAACATGGAATTCACGGTCGGCAAGCGTGACGCCGCCCGCGCCGTCGAGATCGTCCAGGCCGCCAAGGCCGAGATCGGCTTCGAGGACGTCGCGGTCAACGAGGACGTCGCCAAGGTCTCGGTGATCGGCGTCGGCATGCGTTCGCACGCGGGCGTCGCCCAATCGATGTTCGCGGCCCTGGCCGAGAAGAACATCAACATCCAGGTCATCTCGACCTCGGAGATCAAGATCTCGGTCCTGATCGACGCGGCCTACACCGAGCTTGCGGTGCGCGCGCTGCACGCGGTGTACGGGCTGGATCAGCTGTAGTTTTTGGCGCGGAGGGGGAGCGCCCCCTCCGTCTCGCCGCGTATTCGCGGCGATCCACCTCCCCCGCTTCGCGAGGGAGGATGAGCGGCTTCCTCCTCACCCGTGAAACGGGGGAGGTGGCGCGATGCGAAGCATCGTGACGGAGGGGGCGCTCTCCGCCGACTTAGATGAAAACGTCGCGTTCGGACGTTATGAGGGCGCGATCCTCACGGAGCCCCTCGGAAAGTCCCCATGTCCGACATCTTCAAGTTCGACCCCGAGGCCAAGACCGTCACCTTCTCCGGCGACGAGGGGCTGAAGGTGCTGTTCGACCTCTTGCTGCGGGCCAAGTTCGGCGACGGCTATGAGAAGCCGCTTCTGGTCAGCCCGTGGCTGGCGGCTCTGCTCAAGCGCCTGGACCGCGTGGTCAACGACGCCGAGCTGCGCTTCCCGGAAAAGGTCGGCCAGCCGATCTTCGACACCGACGATCTCCTGGCCATGGGCGACGCGGTCATCGAGGAGGGCCACACCGTCGGCTGGTGGTCGATGAGCGAGGCCGAGCGCCGCGAATACCTGCGCGGCACCATCGCGGCTCCCCACCCCCTGACGGACCTCGAGGTCGAGTTCATCGAAAGCGACATCGACGCGGCGCTGGAACAGGCAAGACGCCTTGTCGCTGACGCCGACCAGCCGCTGGCCCTGCCGGGGCACGGCTGATCCTTCTATAGTCGCGTCATGGCCCACGCCCTGACGACGCCCGCCGAGCTCTCGTTCCGCCGCTATGGCGCGGATGCGCCGCCGCACGCCCACGCCTTTGACCAGATCGTGCTGCCGCGCCGGGGCGTGCTGGAGATGGAGATCGACGGCAAGGGCGGCCGGGTCGATCCCGGCCGCGCGGCGGTCGTCCCGCCGGGTGCGCGGCACGCCTTCGCCGCCGCCGGCGAGAACCTGTTCGTCGTGGCCGACATCGGCGGCGACCTGATGAAGCCCTTCGAACGCCTGCGCGAGCGGCCGTTCGCCCCGGTCACCGGCGCGGTGCGAGGCTTGCTCGACTTCCTGGCGGGCGAGGCGCCCGGCGCGATCGACACCGGCGTCGCCAGTCTATGGACGCCGCTCTTGCTTCGCGGGCTCTCGGCCGCGCCTCTTGCGATCGACCCGCGTCTAGCGCGCGCCATGGCGATGATCGAGGCGCGCTACGACCAGCCGCTCACGGTTCGCGACCTGGCCGCCGAGGCTGGCATGAGCCAGAGCCGCTTCTTCGCGCGTTTCGCTCAGGCCTACGGCATGACCCCGCATGCGGCTGTGTCGGACGCCCGTCTGCGTGCGGCCCAACGACTGCTTTCGGACGCCACGCTGTCGATCGCCGAGATCGCCGCGCGCACGGGGCACGGCGATCAGAGCGCTCTGACCAAGCGGATGAAGGCGGCGCTGGGCGTCACGCCAGGCGCCTGGCGAAAGAGGCGATAGATCAGGCGAGCGTGCGCCTGAGGATCCGTTCCAATCCGTCCCAAGGCGATCGCATTGGCGGCGTCATCCGGGGGTCCAGCAGGCCTACTTCCTCAAGGGTTCGCGACACGCGACCATAGTTGCAGCCAGCGCAGGTGAGGACCAAGTTGCTCAATGCGTTGGAGCCGCCTCGGGCGTGCGGAAGAACGTGGTCGTACTGCAGCCACATGCACTGGAACGCCGCGTGGCATGTCTTGTTGGTGTTCCCCCAGTAGGCGGCCGTCGGGTATGCGCGTGTGAAGAAGCGTCGCACTTCGGGCCTTATCAGCGGCATGCGGCAGAAGACGCACTGGTGACCATAGTGCGCGATCAATGTCGCGCGTTCGGCGGCGTTGGGCATTCTGGCCTTCACGCGCTCATGAACCAGCAGATGCGGCGCGGGATTAGCCACCACGCGGACGCGCAGGTAGAGCGCCTGTTCCGGATGGGCCTTCGCCGATCCCCAGAGCGACTCCGTCCATGCCCTCACCGCCGGGAGGTCGGCGGCCGCGAGCGCGACTTCCGCGGCGCGAGAATTGCCGGACAGGTGTTGATCGGCGGCTTCGCTGAGCAGCCGCGCTGCTTCGAAGATCTCGGGAATTGGTTCGCGAAAGCAACGTCGAGGCGCCAGGAAATCGGCGTCCATTAAGGATTCGAGCATTCTTCCGACCTTGGTGTCGCTCCCCGGTGAGCAAGCTTAGCCAGATCGGTAGTCCGCGCCAAATCCTCGCGAGCTTTCGCCAAGTCAACGCCCGCGCCGTCTGTTACGGAAAGTCCATGACCCCCTCTCGCAACCTCCTGCTCGGCCTCTTGTGCGGCGTGATCGCCGGGGCGTTCTGGGGCGGAGTGTTCCTGGCGCCGAAGCTGCTGGCGGACTTCACGCCGCTGCAGGCGACGGCGGGGCGGTATCTGGCCTATGGGCTGGCGGCCGCCGCGCTGCTCATCCCGAGCTGGAAGAGCGTCATGGCTCGGATGGACGGCCACGACTGGCGCGATCTCGTCCTGCTGAGCCTGCTGGGCAACCTGATCTACTATGTCGGTCTGGCGGTCGCGGTGCAGAGCGCGGGCGTGGCCCTGGCCTCGCTGGTCATCGGCCTGCTGCCCGTCACCATCACCCTGGTCGGCGCGAAAGCGGGGGAGGGGACGCCGCTTCGCCGGCTGATCGCGCCGCTGGCCCTGATCGTCGCCGGCGGGGTCTGCATCAATCTCGACGCCTTCGCCGCCGCTGGACGGGCGGGCGCTGGGCGGACGCTGGTCGGCCTCGCCGGAGCGCTGCTGGCCCTCGCCGTTTGGACCGCCTACGCCGTGTGGAACGCCCGGCGGCTGGCCGCCACGCCGAAGTTCAACAGCCACGAATGGTCGCTGCTGACCGGCGTCGCCACGGGCCTGCTGTCGCTGGTGCTGGTTGTCCCGGCCTTCGCCCTGGGCGGCGAGGCGCACGCGGCGGGCTCGTGGGGCCTGTTTTGGGGCGTCAGCTTCGCGGTGGCGATCGGGGCGTCGGTGATCGGCAACGGCCTGTGGAACGCCGCCAGCCGCCTGTTGCCGCTCTCGCTGTCGGGCCAGCTGATCGTGTTCGAGACGGTGTTCGCCCTGCTCTACGGCTTCCTGCATGACGGCCGCTGGCCGCGCCCCCTCGAGAGCGCGGCCATCGTGCTGATGCTGGCCGGCGTGCTGTGGTCGGCGCGCCGGCATCGGGCGGAGGTGGACCTGGCCTAGGTCCGAGGCGTTCGAGCGGCGACGAGCAATAGGCGCTGGCGCAGCCACCACAGACCGACGATCGAGAAGAACAGTAAAAGGGCCGTGCCGAGTGTCTTGCCGAGCGGGCCAGGTGCGCCGCCGCGACCGGCCTCCTCCAGCGCCGTTGCCGTCTGACCGATGCAGAACAGGAAGGCGGCGAAGAATAGGAAGGCGGCCGGGCTGTTGTCCATCGACAGTCCAAAGATGATGGCGACGGCGTCAATGATCGGTGGGGCGGCGAAGACGTACGGAATCCAGCCGGCTCGGGGGCGTTCAGGCAGGGAGGCTGTCGAGACCGTATAGACCGACCAGATCCAGCCGAGGTCCAGCGCGACCACGATCCAATTCAGCGCCTCTGAAAGCGGTTCAAGCCCTTCGATCAGACCAACGGGCCTGCCAAGGAGATTGAGCCCGAGAATAGCCAGGGTGAGCACCCATGGCGGGGCGGTCACCAAGCGTTGCGCGGTCGCCAGCCCAGGCGCCAAGGGCGTCCCCTCATCCAGAGTCGATCGTCCATCTATGAACGAGTCCGCGAGACGCTCGAAACTTTTTTCACCTAAACCGAACCTGAACGGCCGGTCCCGATCGGGTTCAGGCTCAGGGGTCTAGAACTCTTATCAACAGATATAGGAGACCCGCCATGACCACCCTCGGCAAGTTCACCAAGACCGCGATCGCCGTCACCATTGCCGGCGCTCTGGTCGCCCCCGCCACCGCCGCCTTCGCCGGCGAGAAGACCGAGCGCGCCATCCTGGGCGCGGTGATCGGCGGCGTCGCCGGCGCGGCGCTGGGCGACGGCAAGGGCGAGGCGGTCGCCATCGGCGCGGTCGCCGGCGCGGCCCTGGGCGCCACGACGGCCAAGGACAAGTACGACCGTCGCTATAGCCAGAACTATCGCTACAGCCCGCGCTACGACAACGGCCGCTATTACAACAGCGGCTACCGCGACAACCGCTACGCCTATGACCGCTACGAGCGCCGTCATGACCGCCATGGCGACCGCTACGCCTACGGCTACCGCCGCTAAGGCCTCGAGGTTCCTCGCGGAAGTTCCGATCCCTCCTTCCGCGAGCAAACTGCGCCGTCTCCTCAGGAGGCGGCGCTTTTTCGTGCCGCCGCACCTAAACGTCGTTCCGTTGCGCGCGGCGGGTATCGCGGCGGCGAAATCTGCTATAGCCCCCTCTGGAGAACGGAGTGGTTCGGGCCCGGGCAAGGGGCCGTCACTTCAGGGTTAGGGAGCGCGCTTAAGGCTCATGGCGGCATCCGGCATCGCCGTTCGAGGACCACGAAGCCTGCTTCGGCAGATTCGAGAGGCCATGGCCGGGGGCGGCCCCGCCCAGGCCAAGCTCGACATGGTGGTGCGCACCATCGCCATCTCGATGGTGGCGGAAGTCTGCTCGATCTATCTGCGCCGCGCGTCCGGCGACCTCGAACTCTTCGCCACCGAGGGCCTGGCCCGCGAGGCCGTCCACGTCACCCGCCTGAAGCCGGGCGAGGGCCTGGTCGGCGAGACCATGCGCCTGGGCCGGCCGCTGAACCTGTCCGACGCCGCCAGCCACCCGGCCTTCTCGTACCGCCCGGAAACGGGCGAAGACCCCTACCACGCCTTCCTGGCCGTGCCGCTGCTGCGCGGCGGTCGCGCGATCGGCGTGCTGGTCGTCCAGAACCGCACCGAGCGGGTCTATGACGAGGAAGAGGTCGAGGATCTGCAGATCATCGCCATGGTGCTGGCCGAGATGGTCAGCTCCAGCGAACTGCTGGGCGCCGACGAGCTGAAGGACGTCGAGCTGGCGCCGCACCGGCCCGAGCGGCTTAAGGGCGCGCGGTTCGCCGAAGGGCTGGCTTACGGCGTGGCGGTGCTGCACGAGCAGCCGGTCGCCCCCGAGCAGCTCTTGTCCGACGACGCCCTGGCCGAGGAGGCCCGGCTCAAATACGCGATCGAGACCCTGCAGACCCAGATCGACCAGATGCTGGAGGGCCAGCACGGCCTGGTCGGCGCGTCCTACGAGGTGCTCGAGACCTATCGGCTGTTCGCCCATGACCGCGGCTGGAACCGCAGTCTGGAGGAGGCCGTGCGCTCGGGCCTGACCGCCGAGGCGGCCGTCGAACGCGTGCGCTCCGAGCACCGCGCGCGTCTGGGCCAGGCCCGCGACCCCTATCTGCGCGAGCGGCTGCACGACCTGGAAGACCTGAACGACCGACTGCTGCGCCACCTGTCGGGCGACGTGCATCACGTCCGGGTGCTGCCCGACGACGCCATCCTGATCGCCCGGAACCTGGGTCCCGCCGACCTGCTGGAATACGACCGCACCAAGCTGAAGGGCATCCTGCTGGAGGAGGGCAGCGCCGCCAGCCACGCCGGCATCGTGGCCCGGGCGCTGGACATCCCGTGCGTGGGCCGCCTGGCCGGCCTGCGCGATCGGGTCAGCGAGGGCGACCCCGTGGTTGTCGACGCCGAGACGCAAGAGGCCTGGCTGCGGCCGCGTCCGGACGTGGTCAAGGCGCTGAAAGTCCGGATGGAGGTCCGCGCCCAGCGCAAGGCCGAGTTCGCCCGTCTGCGCGACACGCCGCCGATCACCAAGGACGGCTCCAAGGTCACCCTGCTGATGAACGCGGGTCTGGCCGTCGATCTCGACATCCTGGCCGAGACGGGCGCCGAAGGCATCGGTCTCTTCCGCACCGAGTTCCAGTTCATGGTCGCCGAGGAGCTGCCGCGCCTGGAGGCCCAGACCAGCCTTTACGAGAAAGTTCTGGACGCCGCCGACGGCATGCCGGTGACGTTCCGCACGCTGGATCTCGGCGGCGACAAGCTGCTGCCGTACATGGAGCTGGAGCGCGAGGACAATCCGGCCCTGGGCTGGCGCGCCGTGCGCATGGGCCTTGATCGTCCCGCCCTGCTGCGCATGCAGATCCGCGCCCTGATCAAGGCTGCCAATGGCCGGCCGCTGCGGGTGATGTTCCCGCTGGTGGCCAATGTCGACGAGTTCCGCGCCGCCCGCTCGTTCGTCGACCAGGAGGTCGCCTGGGCCCTGAAGCGCGGCCGTCCCTCGCCGTCCCGCCTGGACGTCGGGGCGATGATCGAGGCCCCGTCGCTGCTGTGGCATTTGGACGCGCTGTTGCCGATGACGGACTTCGTCTCGGTCGGCACCAACGACCTGATGCAGTATCTGTTCGCCGCCGATCGGGGCAATCCGAAGGTCTCGGACCGCTATGACCCGCTGTCGCCGGCGGCTCTGCGGGCGCTGAAGACGATCCAGCAGGCGTGCGCCGATACAGGCACCCAGGTGTCGGTCTGCGGCGAGATGGCGGGGCGTCCTTTGGAGGCTTTCGCCCTTGTGGCGCTGGGTTTTGATCGTCTTTCGATGCCGCCGGCCGGCATTGGGCCGGTCAAGCAGATGGTCCTCTCGCTGGATCGCGAAGCCGCTCGCCGCAATGTCGAGGCCCTGCTGAAGGGCTCGGGCGGATCGCTGCGCGGCGAGATCGAGACGCTGGCGCGCAAGCTTTACGTGGCTGTGTAGAACGCCGTTATCCGGTTAGGGAAGCGGCGCCGGTAAGTACATTGAATCCGGATACTTAGTTTGCTACCCACAAACACTCGTTAAGAATTTCGTGCATGATGGAGTCGGGGAAGCTTCCACGCTTCGCCAACGATCTGCACCAGGCGGTTTGAGTTCCAAGCGGTTTTCGGGGGCGCTTAGTCAGTATGCCGCGAGATATGGGCAACGTGGAGCGTTTGCATCTCGACGAGGTCGAGACGGACCAAGCGCCGTTCGCTGTCGCCGACCTCGTGTCGGACGCGCCCGTCCAGGAGCCGCCCGCCGACATCGGCGCCGCCCTGAAGGCCGCTCGCGAGGCCCGGGGCCTCAGCCTGCGCGAAGTCGCCGACGCCACCCGCATCCGTCAAAGCTATGTCGAGGCGCTGGAGGCCATGCGCCTGGAGGAGCTGCCCTCGCGTCCCTTCACCATCGGTTACGTCCGCGCCTACGCCGCCCTCTTGGGCATGGACGCCGCCGCCGCCGTGGCCCGCTTCAAGGCCGACGCGCCGGACGAGAGCGCCGAGCTGCGCGAGCCCGTCGGCGTGCGCCGCGAACGCGATCCGCGCCTGGGCCTGATCTTCGCCGGCGGCCTGCTGGTGGTCGGCGCGATCCTGCTGTGGAACGTCGCCCAGCGCGCCATCGCCAAGGACGCCCCGCCGCCGCAGATCGCCCCGCCGGCCGCCTCCACCCAGGTCCAGGCCCACGCGAACAACAGCCAGGTCGCCCTGGGCGCGCCGCTGCCCGCGCCGGTCGAGTCGACCACGCCCGAGCCCTACAAGACCCCCGGCCTCGACGACGCCGCCGCCAACGGCGGCTCGGTCGACGCGGCCAAGGCCGCCGCCAAGGCGCGCGAGGAAGCCGCCGCCCGCGCCGGGATCGTCGATCCGGCCCACCAGATCCAGGTCGGCGCGCCATTCAAGCCCCGGGGCGCCATGCTGGGCGCCGCGCCGGGCGAAGGCTCCGGCGTCGTGCTGCAGGCCCGCAAGGCCGCGACCCTGGTCGTGCGCGGCGTGGACGGCCAGGTCTATTTCGCCCGCGCCCTGACGGCCGGCGACGCCTATCGCGCGCCCCGCACGCCCGGCCTGATCGCCGACGTCTCGGACCCGATGGTGTTCGAGGTCTATTACGGCGGGGCCCTGGTCAGCCACCTGCCGTCGGCCTCGACCGCGCTCGGCAAGCTGGTTCCCGCGCCGAAGGCGGCGCCGGCTCCGGCCGTGGCGCAAGCGGCGCCAGCGCCCCAGTAGTCCCCTTCTCCCCTTGCGGGAGAAGGTGGCCGCGAAGCGGACGGATGAGGGGTTGAGAACCCGATCCGCCGACGTCTTTCGACCCCTCATCCGTCGCCTGCCGGCGACACCTTCTCCCGCAAGGGGAGAAGGAGACGTTCAGGGCCTTCTATCGCGCCCTAAGACCCTCTAAATTACCGCCATGTCCGCAGACCACACGTCCGTCCGTCCCTGGCGCCAGATCACGCGTCGGCCCTCGCGCAAGATCCGCGTGGGCGCCGTCGAGGTGGGCGGCGACGCGCCGATCTCGGTGCAGTCGATGACCAACACCCTGACCAGCGACGCCAAGGCGACGCTGGAGCAGATCCGTCAGCTGGAGGAGGCCGGCGCCGACATCGTCCGCGTCAGCTGCCCGGACGTCGAGAGCACCCAGGCGTTCAAGACCATCGCCCGCGAGGCCAAGGTCCCGCTCGTGGCGGACATCCACTTCCACTACAAGCGCGGCATCGAGGCCGCCGAGGCCGGCGCGGCCTGCCTGCGGATCAATCCGGGCAATATAGGCAGCCCCGACCGCGTCCGCGACGTGATCCAGGCCGCCCGCGACCACGGCTGTTCGATGCGCATCGGCGTCAACGCCGGCTCGCTTGAGCGCGAACTGCTGGAGAAGTACGGCGAGCCGTGCCCCGAGGCGATGGTCGAGAGCGCCCTCAACCACGCCCGCATCCTGCAGGATCACGACTTCCACGAGTTCAAGATCTCGGTGAAGGCGTCCGACCCGTTTCTGACCGTCGCGGCCTACTACCAGCTGGCCGAGGCCATCGACTGCCCGCTGCACCTGGGCGTCACCGAGGCCGGCGCCACCCGCACCGGCACGGTGAAGTCCTCGATCGGCATCGGCTCGATGCTGTGGGCCGGCATCGGCGACACCATCCGCGTCTCGCTGGCGGCTGACCCCGTCGAAGAGATCAAGGTCGGGTTCGACATCCTCAAGTCGCTGGGCCTGCGCCACCGGGGCGTCAACATCATCGCCTGCCCGTCGTGCGCGCGGCAGGGCTTCAACGTCATCAAGACCGTCGAGGCCCTGGAAGAGCGCCTGGCCCACATCGCCACGCCGATGTCGCTGTCGATCATCGGCTGCGTCGTCAACGGCCCCGGCGAGGCCCTGATGACCGACATCGGCTTCACCGGCGGCGGCGCGGGCGCGGGCATGGTCTATATGGCCGGCAAGCCCGACCACAAGCAGTCGAACGAGGGCATGATCGACCACATCGTAGAGCTGGTCGAGAAGAAGGCCGCCGAGATCCAGGCCGCGAAGGCGGCTGAAGCCCTGGCGGCGGAATAGAACGGGCGCTCTGGGGCGCCTGCCGCAGGTCTGATCATGCTCGCGGCGCGGGCGGAGCCTGGTGCGCGCCGCTTCAAATCAAGAACTTTTTATCAACCTCCACGATCGCGCTTCCGAGGTTCTCGTCTATCGGGTATGCCTCAAGCAGGCCCGATCTTGGATCGTCGGCACGGTGCGCGCCCAGGCTGCGATTGCAACGTGGTTGGTCCCTATGAGCGACGGCTGAACAAGCGTGGAAAGTAACCTGCCCCGAACCGCGTAACCGCCATAGGGACCTGCGCGATGCCGACGATCACCTTCAGCGAGCAAGGGCTGGGCGCAAAGAACCCTGTCTTCAAGGCCTCGAACAACACCGTCTACACAACTGGCGTAATCGTTAACGACTCCGCTCAACCCGCCAGTCCGGCGCTCGCCGCGAACGCATCCTATCTCGGACCCGTCTTCGTCTTGTTCGATGCGCCTGTTCAGTCGGCCAGCGTCAATGTCGGCTATTTCGATCGGTCGAGAAGCACGCTGGTCGAGTTCTACGACGCGACCGGCAAGGTGCTGGCGAGCTTCGAGAACACCAGGACCGGGATCCAGACCTTCTCGTTCAGCAGCAACACTGGCATCGCGGCCATAGCGGCGATCGACGCGTTCGTGGACCAGAAAGGCTTCTCGCTGGACACCGTCGTCTTCAGCGACCCGGCCAACACCCTGACGCCGCCGACGGTCGGCAAGGCGGTTTTGGGGACGCCGGAGCGGAACCTGGGCGCCGTAGGCGCCAAGCCGATCGTCATCGTCGACTCGGTCGGCGGGGCCGACGCCAGCGATCGCTTCTCCTTGACCGCCTCGAGCGCCGGAACCGCCAAGGCGACCATCTTCCTGAACGACAACCCGTCCAAGGCGCTCACCTTCACGCTCCAGATCCTGGCCGGTTCGAACACTGTCCTGGTGGCCCCGTCCCCGGTCTATGCGACGGCGCAGTCCTATACGCTGAAGCTGGATTTCACGCCGAGCACCGCTGACAGCGACGCGGCGGTCGATAAGTGGGCCCGTGAAACTCGGGATAAAATCCTTGCAGGAACCATAGATGCTGAAAAGACTAAATTCGATATTATGAGGATTGTAGAAGAAAATGTAAAGAACTCGGATGACGCTGTGAAGCTATTGGGTAGGCTTAAGGCGTCTTTTGGTATTCTTGGGTATCTTTTAGAAATTGATGTGGCTGCTCGAGAAATATACGCATCCAAAGATCCCGCGAAGGAAGCTGTCGAGCAGGCTGCGGACTTTCTTGTGAAGGGTGTCTCAACTTTAGGGGCCGTAAGGGCTGTGGCTTTTATAGGCGGGTTTGTCACAGGGCCAATCGGAGCGGCGATCTTGGGGGCGCTCGGCGGTTTCGCCGGAAGCATCATCTATACGTTGGAGTTTAGTGACTTAGTGAAGGAAGAGGCAGGGGCGGCATTCGACAAGTATAGGTCGTCGCTGCATCTGACCGCCGAGGTGGCGCTGTCGAACGCAGAGGCCGCGTCCTCCGCCGCCGCGGTCCCGGACATCAATTTCGCCAAGCTCGCCTTCGATCCCGACTACTACCTCAACACCTATGCCGACGCCCGGGCGGCGGTCCTCTCCGGCGCGGCGGCCAGCGCCTATGTCCACTACATCCAGATTGGCTCCGGCCTGGGCTACAAGCCGAGCGCCAACGCCGACCCCATTCCCCAGAACCAGATCGCCCTCTGGAGTCCGACGGCCAATCCCGCCCAGGGCTATAATGGCACGGTCTTTACCGCCGCGGTCGGCGCCTTCGCCGGCGACGGCCTGTCGAAGACCGAGGCGGCGTTCGCGGCCTATCTGAATGATCGGCGCACCGACGGAACCGAACTGGGCGTCGACAAGACCCTGACGGTTCTGGCCAACCGCGTGGCGCGCGACTGGGCCGTCAACAACCCCGTGGCGCCGCAGCTGGCCTTCGACCGCGCCAATCTCGAGGGTTGGGCCGCGACCCTGTCGAACGGCAAGTCCGTGGCCGCCGCCTTCGCGAACTTGCCGCAGCTGCCGGCCGGCGCGGCCTTGGCGAACCTGAAGGTCGTCGCGATCTATTCGGCGGAGACCGACGCGGAGAAGGTCTTCCAGGCCTTCTTCAGCGCGCCGTCGGGCGCGGCCAGCCTGCTGGGCGTCGACTACAAGAGCGTCGGGGTCGGCGAGTTCGGCGGGGTCTGGATCCTGCTGTTCGCCGCCGCGGCCAGCACGCAGGCCGCGATGAACGACAGCGCCACGGTCAGCGTACAGCTGTTCGGGGACGATGATCGCGACGTGCTCTACGCGGGCGGCGGCGCGGGCGTTCTGGCCGGCGGCGGGGGCGCCGACGATCTCGTCGGCGGGCCATCGGCCGACACCCTGACGGGCGGCGGGGGCGACGACCTTCTGGATGGCGGGGCCGGCGTCGACATGGCGCGATACGGCGGCAGGGTTCGCGACTATGCCGTGACCGTCGAGAGCGACGGATGGAGCGTGGCGGATATCCGGACCCAGGCCCTGGACGGCGCCGACAGGCTTCGGAACATCGAGAGCCTGGCGTTCAGCGATCGCACGGTCAAGCTGTCAGACCTCAGCCCGGCGATCGCCATGGCGGTGGGCGGCATCCTGCGGCAAGGCTTCGTCGATGGCGCCGCCGGCGACCTGACGGCAAAGCTCTCCACCTCCGTCGCGAGCGGCGCGCTGTCCGTCAGCGGCGCCGTCGCCCAGATCGTCCGCGAAGCGGGTTCGACGAGCTCGGTCGCGACTCTCGCCTACCAGTTCTTCACCGGCAAGATTCCGGGGCAGGCGGGGGTGGATTACCTCGTCTCGCCGACAGGCCCCAATGCCAACAACCTCAACAGCGCGTACTACCAGTCGTTCAATCTCGAGAACCGCTACATCAACTTCGCGGTCAACCTCGGTAAGAACGGCGAGGGCAAGGACGGGTTCGCGGCCAAGTACGGTGGCCTCAGCCTCTTCGACGCCACGCGCGAGGCCTATAAGACCATCTTCGGCGCGGCGCCCACCGACTCCAAGATCCATGCTCTGATCGATCAGCGCGTCAACTATTTCGCCTCGTATGGCGGAGACGGGGCCAATGGGATCGGGACCAAGGCCGCGATGGTCGGCTGGCTGCTGGCCGAGGCGCAAAAGGCCGATGTGGGGGTGATGGCGCGATCCAACGACGCCTGGCTGACCGATCTTGCCGACGGGGCCGCGCCGTTCGCGATCGACATCCTCGATCCGGCCAAGGGCTACTACAAATCCGAGTTCATCTTCGGCGGGTGATGGCCGGCGTTCGCGCCGACGCATTGACAGCGGCGCGGCCGCGTGGCGGGCTCCGCCTCCCATCTGTCGGAGCGCCTTCATGATCACCCTGATCCTCAGCGTCGTCGGCAGCGACCGGCCTGGCCTGACCCAGGCCCTGGCCAGCGCCGTGCTGTCGGCCGGCGGCAACTGGCTGGAGAGCCATCTCAGCCAGCTGGGCGGTCTCTATGTCGGCTCGGTGCTGATCGAGCTGGAGCCGGGCCAGGAAGAGGCCCTGCGCGCGGCCGTCTCGGCGGTGGACGCCCACGGGCTGGAGGTGCGGATCGCGCCGACCATCGAAGCGCCCGCCGCGACCGGCGAGCTGCTCCAGCTGGGCGTTGTCGGCCAGGACCGGCCGGGCATCGTCCACCAGGTCACCGGCGTGCTCAGCGACCTGGGCGCCAATATCGAGAGCTTCGGCTCGCGCCTCAGCATCGAGCCCCACCAGGGCGCGCCCCTGTTCCACCTGGACGCCCGCCTGCGCCTGCCGCCGGGCCTGACCGCCGACGCGGTGCAGGACGCCCTGGAGGCCATCTCCGGCGAGATCATGGTCGACATCGCGCTGACCCCGGCGGGTTAGGGCTCAGCCTTCCAACTGGTAGCGCTTGATCCGCGCGGCGACGCCGGGATTGATCTCCAGCGCCTTGGCCTTGTCCGCGTCGGCCTCCGCTGTCTTGCCCAGGCGGCGCTGGACAAGGCCGCGCGCGTAGAGTGTCCAGGCTTCGCGAGGCGATCCCTTTACGGCCGCGTCGTAGTCGGCCAACGCCTTCTCCAGTTCGCCGCGGCGGAAGCGGACCAGGGCGCGGCTATCCAGGAAGGCCGGATCGCCAGGATGCAGGCGCAGCGCCGCGTCGCAGTCGCTCAGCGCCTTGTCCAGCTCCCGGTTCAGCAGCGCCCGCGCCCAACAGCGGCCGTTCAGGGCCTCGGCGCGGGCCACGTCCTCCGGATGGCTTTTCAGCCAGAGATCGTAGTTGGTCAGGGCCTGCTCGGTCGCGTCCAGGGCGCCATACAGCCGGGCCAGGGGCAGTCGGGCCTGGGCGGACGGCGCCAGGGTCTCGTCCGCCGCCTTCAGATCGGCCAGCGCCCCGGCCGGATCGCGCGCGCCGCGGCGCAGCTGGGCGCGGGTCAGGCGCGCCTCGGCGTCCTTCGGATCCAGCGCGATGGACTTGTCCAGGTCGGCCGCGCCGAGCAGCAGCTGACGGTTGGACAGGCGCGCCCGGGCCCGCTGCAGCAGGTAGTCCGCGTCGTTCGGCTCCAGCGCGATGGCCTTGTCGAAATCGGCTATGGCGGCGTCGAACTTGCCGTTCGAGGCCAGCACGGCGCCTCGCCGCGCATAGCCCGGCGCATCGGTCGGCTCGGCGGTCTTGTCGGTCAGGTCCAGCGACTTGCCGGAATTATCAACCGCGCCCTTTGGGCTGATCCCGAACAGGGGACCGCCCTCATAGGTGAAGAACATCCGCCGGTTCTGGTTGTCGACGAAGACCCGGTGGCTGAGGAAGAAGTCGACGCCGATCAGCATGTCGGCGTTCCCAAGCGGCCCGTCGAAGATCCGCAGGAAGGGCTTGCTGATCATCTCGCCGCCGATATCGATCTTGTCGAAACGCGCCTTCCACGTCCGCACGCGCTTCTGGCCGACGCCCGAGCTGAAGCCCTCCAGGGGCAGGCCGTCCTTTTCCGGATTGACGCCCAGGCGCTTGGCCGCGTCCAGCGAGAGCGCCGAACTGGAGGCGCCGGTGTCGAACATCGCCTTGAGCTTTACGCCGTTGACCTCGACCGCGCCCATCGTGTGCCGGTCGCCGTCCTCCATCGAGTCGATGCGAATGACGGTGAAAGGCCTGTCTCCGGCCCAATAGGCCAGGCCGATGTCGCCGCAGTCCCCGGTCTTCATGAGCCGGACGGCGCCGTGGGTCAGGTCGTACTCCACGCCCGCCAGGCCGAGAATGTTCTGGCCCAGGAAGCCGGCATAGCGCGTGGAGCTGCCGCCGACCGCGAATTCGATCCGCGACAGCTTCTGCCCGGCGATGACGAACTCCTTGACCGTCGCCACGCCGAGCGAGGTTTCGCCGCCCAGGCCTTTCAGGCGCGCGTTCCCCAGGTTGTTGATCGAGAGGCCGAGCTCCTGGGCCGCGCCGGCCGACATCGTGCTGTAGAACGCGCCGCTATCGACGATGAAGCGAGCCTCGCGTCCATTGATCTGGGCCGTCATGACCGGTGACGGGCCTTCCATGGTGACGGGAAGCTCCGCCAGCTTCATGACTTGGCATTTGGACGCCGCCAGGGTCTGGGTGGACAGCAAGGCCAGCGCCAGGGCGGCGCCCGAGACGCGCAACGCGGAAAACATCAACGACACCTCGCCCTTAGCGACAGCGAAGCCGCTCTACTCGCAAAGCGATCTTCCTACGCCGACGCCCGCTCGGCAAGCGTCTCCCCCGGCTCTCCGGGCCGCGTCCTTCAGCCGCGCCCCTTGAACCAGACGCGCGGCGCACCATCTGTTACCCATAAGCGATCGTCCGCTTACGTTTTCGCGCCTGTTACTGAGGCCGGAGCTCAGGACGATGCTTCGCACGCTCCGCGCCGTCATCGACGGTCTTGAGCGATTTCCCACCCATCTAGCGTTTGGGACCGGCAATCTCGCCGGCCCCTGTTTTGGAACTTCATGAAAATCGTTTCTATCCGCGAGGCCGCCGCTCAGCGCGCGCCCCGCACCCAAACCTCGCAGCGCGTCGCGCCGCAGCCGGTTCGTCCGGCGCAATCCGAATGGGCCTGGCCCGGCATGACCCGCGCGGATCTCCGCGCCGAGATCATCGACCAGATCGGCTAAACGGCTCTAACCCGCGATCAGCGCCGCCCGTTCGGCGCTCGTCAGCGGGCGCCAGCGGCCTTCGGGCATGTCGCCCAGGTCCAGCGGACCGATCCGCACGCGGAACAGGTCCACCACCTTCAGGTCCACGAGGTCGCACATCCGGCGGATCTGCCGGTTGCGGCCCTCGCGCAGCACGAAGCGCAGGCGCTGGTCGGAGATCACCTCGACCTCGGCCGGCTTCAGTTCGCGGCCGTCGAGCTCGAGGCCGAAGCGCAGGAGCTCCAGCTTCTCTTCGGTCAGCTCGCCCATGACGGCGACGCGATATTCCTTTTCCAGATCCGACTGCGGGCCGATCACGGCCTTGGCCACGACGCCGTCCTGCGACAGCAGGAGCAGGCCGCGCGAGTCCTTGTCCAGACGCCCCACGGGCGGGATCAGGTCGCCGGACTGCGGGATCGCCACGCCGCGCGCGTCGCCCCACAGGTTGGCGCGGGTCAGGAGGCGCGCGGCCGGGACCTGGCCGGGGTCCGGCTGGGCCGAGACCACGCCGCGCGGCTTGTGGATCAGGTAGGTCGGGGTGGCGTCCAGCTTGGCGGTGGCCCGGTCGGCCAGCACCAGGGTCTGGCCCGGCTGGATCTTGCGGCCGACGTCCTCCACGACCTCGCCGTCGATCGAGACGAGGCCGTCGCTGATCAGCTGTTCGGCCTCGCGGCGCGAGCAGACGCCGCTCTGGGCCAGCCACTTGTTGACCCGCTGGGGCTCGGCCTCGTCGTAGGTGCGGGTCCAGGACATCAGAGCGTGATCCCGAAAAGTGGGAACCGGTTTTCGGACGAGATCATGCTCCAAGCCATTAGCCGAAGCTTTCTTCCAGGCTCGCCAGGCGCTCGGCCTGGTCCTCGGCGATCAGTGGGTTGATCACGTCGTCGAGGGCGTCGCCCTCCATGATCCGCGACAGGTTGTAGAGCGTCAGGTTGATCCGGTGGTCGGTCACCCGGCCTTGCGGGAAGTTGTAGGTGCGGATGCGCTCGGAGCGGTCGCCGCTGCCGACCTGGCTCTTGCGGGCTTCGGAGCGAGCGCTGTCCAGGGCCTCGCGCTGCATGTCGTAGAGGCGCGCCTTCAGGTTCTTCATGGCCCGGGCGCGGTTCTGGTGCTGCGACTTTTCCGAGGAGGTCACCACCACGCCGGTCGGCAAGTGGGTGATGCGCACGGCCGAGTCGGTCTTGTTGACGTGCTGGCCGCCCGCGCCCGACGAGCGATAGGTGTCGATCCGCAGGTCGCTTTCCTTGATCTCGATCTCGACGTCCTCGGCCTCGGGCAGCACCGCGACGGTGGCGGCCGAGGTGTGGATGCGGCCTTGGGCTTCGGTGGCCGGAACGCGCTGCACGCGGTGGACGCCGCTTTCGAACTTCAGCCGGCCGAACACGCCGTCGCCGGTGATCGAGGCGACGATTTCCTTGTAGCCGCCCATTTCGCCTTCCGAGATGCTGTCGATCTCGACCTTCCAGCCGTGTAGCTGGGCGTAGCGCTGGTACATGCGGAAGAGGTCGCCGGCGAACAGCGCCGCCTCGTCGCCGCCGGTGCCGGCGCGCACTTCGAGAATGGCGGAAGCGTTCTCGTCCTTGTCCTTGGGGGCCAGCATCAGAGCCAGCTCGCGCTCCAGCGCCGGCAGCTTCTCGTCGAGGTCCGCCATCTCGTCGCGGACCATGTCGGCCATTTCCGGGTCGGCGGCCATGACGTCCAGCTCGGCGCGCTCGGCGGTCAGCTTGGCCAGCCGCTCGACGGCCTCGGCCACCGGCTTCAGCTCGGCGTGCTCCTTGGAGAGCTTGACGATCTCGGTCCCGTCGGTGGCCGCGCCCATGCGCGCCTCCACTTCGCGGAAACGGTCGAGAACCTGGTCGAGACGGGCCTGGGGAAGTCGCAAGGGAGGTTTCGCGTAGCTCTAAGGGGACGGGTCGGTCTCTCTAGAACCTTTCCGGCCCAAAGTGAACGGTCGGGACGACCCGGACGCCAAAGGTCGGGCGCGGAGCGGGTGCGACAGCGGGTCGCGGCCAATTGGGCTTGGTTAGGCCGCCGGCTTAGCTTGGCCTTAGCCATTTTCGCCGAACGGTGGTCGCGAAATTTCACTCGGAGAAGCCGCGCGATGACGCGCCTCGCAAGGAAGCTGTCGGCGCCGCTGGCGATGATCGCCCTGTCCGCGGTGGGACTGCTTCTATCAGTCATGATCATCCTGGCGGGGCAGATCGACCAGGAGGCGCAGCGGCACGACCTGGCCTTGGTCGAGCGGGGCCTTAAGTCCCAGATGCGGGACATCGAGCACGCCATCGCGCCCGAGGTCACCTGGGACGAGGCCGTGCGTCGTCTGGACAACCGGTTCGATCCGGCCTGGGCCAAGGAGAACATCGCCGACTACCTGATCCAGATCGGCTTCGACCAGGTGTTCGTGCTGGACAGCCAGGACCGGCCGCGACTGGCCCAGGCGGGGCATGACGCGCTGCCCGCGGCCGACGCCCAGCGGCGGGCCGCGGTGCTGGCGCCGCTCGTGGCTCAGCTCCGCCTGAACGAGCAGGCGCTGAAGCCGGTCGCCGGTCCGCAGCTGACCGGCGTCTTCGTCACGCGGCCGACCCAGGTAAGCGCCTTCGCCAAGATCGACGAAGAGGTCTATCTGGTTACCGCCAGCCTGGTGCGGCCGGACTTCAACCACGCGGCGCTCAGGCACGCGCGGGCCCCGATCGTCGTGACGGCGATGAAGATCGGCGGACCGTTCATCGAGGCCTTCGCCGACCGGTTCCTGCTGGCCGGAACCCACCTGCACCATACCGCCGCCGACGAGCCCGGGTTCACCCACTTGCCGCTGCGAGACGCGGCCGGAAACGTCGTGGCGACGCTGGACTGGAGCCCGCCGCATCCGGGCCAGCGCCTGCTGCGCAAGACGATCGGGCCGGTGCTGGTCGTGGTCCTGGCCCTGACCCTGGCGACCATCCTGCTGGCTCGCCGCGGCCGGCTGATCGCCGAGGGGCTGATCACCAGCGAGGCGCGCGCCAAGCACCTGGCCTTGCACGACGGCCTGACCGGCCTGCCCAACCGCCTGCTGTTCGAGGAGCGGTTGCGCCAGGCGATCGACGGCCTGGACCGCAAGCAGCGGGCCATGGCGGTGCTGGCGATCGACCTCGACCGCTTCAAGGCCGTCAACGACACCCACGGCCACGCCGCCGGCGACGAACTGATCCGCAAGGTCGGCGAGCGCCTGGCCGGGGTCTGCCGCGGCGGCGAGACGGTGGCGCGCCTGGGCGGCGATGAATTCGGCGTGGTGGCGACCGACCTCGACGCCAACGGCGCGGCGATCGTCGCCGAGCGCCTCTTGAAGACCCTTTGTGGGCCGATGGAGATGTCGTTCGGCGTCCACTTCGTCAGCGGCTCGGTCGGGGTCGTGCTGATCGAGCCCTCCGAGGCCCATATCGGCGCCGCCGAGGCCGCGCGCCGCGCGGACGTCGCGCTCTATCGCGCCAAGAGCGAGGGGCGCGGCCGCTACTGCTTCTTCGAGGACGCCATGGACGCGGCCCTGAAGGCGCGGCGGGCGCTGGAAGAGGATCTGCGGGCGGCCGTGCGCAATGGCGAGGTCCGTCTCGAATACCAACCCCAGGTCGACGCCGCTGATCGGGTCGTCGGGGTCGAGGCCCTGGCCCGCTGGTCGCATCCCACGCGCGGCGACATCCCGCCCGACGCCTTCATCCCGATGGCCGAGGACTGCGGCCTCAGCGAGGAGATGGGTCGCTATGTGCTGCGGCGCGCGCTGAGGGACAGCGTCCGCTGGCGAGGTCTGCAGGTCGGGATCAACGTCTCGGCCCGGCAGATGAAGCGGGCGGGCTTCGTCGACGAGCTCGCCGAGCTGATCAAGGAAACCGGCGCCAATCCGCGCCAGCTGGCCCTGGAGATCACCGAAGGGGCGCTGCTGGGCGACGGCGAGGGCGCGCACGACACGGTCGATCGCCTGCGGCACATGGGCTTTTCGCTGGTGCTGGACGACTTCGGCGTCGGCTGCTCCAGCCTGTCCTACATCCGCCGCTACCCGATCGACCGGATCAAGATCGACCGCAGCTTCGTCACGCCGCTGGGCCTGGACGCCGACGCCGAGGCGGTGGTCGCGGCCATCGTGCGCCTGGCCAAGGCGCTGAGCCTGTCGGTCATGGCCAAGGGCGTCGAGACCCTGGCCCAGCGCGAGATCCTGAAAGCGATCGGCTGCGCCCAGGCCCAGGGCTTCCTGTTCAGCCCGCCAGTTCCGGCCGAGGCCATCGACGCCCTGCTCGCCCAAGGCGGCCGCATCCATCCGCCGGCGCAATCGGACGCGGCGTAGGGGAAGCCAACCCATTCTTGTGTCATCCCGGATAACGCCCGCGGCGTTTCCGGGATGACACGGGGTTTTGGCGAGGGGCCAAAAAAAGAAAGGCCCCGGCGCTTTCACGCCAGGGCCCAAGGGCTTGCCCCGCCAAAGCGACGGGGCAGGGGGAGGAAGTCGTTACTTCAGCTTGGCGCTCAGCGAGACGCCCCAGACGCGCGGCTCGTTGTAGACGGCGGCCATGTAGTTCTCGATCACGCCCTTGAGGTTCTTCTCATTGGTGATGTTGCGGCCGAAGAGGGCGATCTCGTAGCCCTTGTCGAGGTTCTCGTAACCCAGCTTCACGCCGCCCTCGAAGTTGCCCTTCGAGTAGAACTCCTCGGTCTTGTAGAGCACGAAGTTGGTGTAGCCCTGGACGTTCCAGTCCGTGGCGATGAACACGCGGCGGTCGTCGGCCACCGGCACGTCGTAGCGCGCGGTGAAGTTCAGGTTGTACTTCGGCGCGTTCGGCAGCGGCTGGCCGTCGATCTGGGCGAAGACGTTCGAGCCGATCTTGATCGTCGGGTTCTCAACCGTGCAGACCACGACGCCGTTCAGGGCGCAGACCTGGGCGTAGACGCGCTTGTCCTTGATCTCGCTGTGCAGCCAGCTGGCGCCGGCGGTCAGCAGCAGGTTCGGGATCGGGCGCCACTCGGCGTCGGCTTCCAGGCCATAAGCTTTCGCCTTGTCGGCGTTGAACAGCACGCCATTGCCGTTGCTGTCGTTGCCGTTCAGCTGGATGTCGCTGACCTCGTAGGTGAAGGCCGAGGCGTTCAGGCGCAGGGTGTTGTCCAGCAGGCGGCTCTTGAAGCCGGCTTCCCACGACAGGATCGTTTCCGAATTGGCGGTGGTGAAGTCGGCGTTGAACACGGCCGAACGGCCCTGGATGGTCGGGCCGCGGAAGCCCTTGGCCACGCGGGCGTAGACGCTGAAGTCGTCGGTGGCCTCGTACAGGGCCGACAGGTCCCAGCTGGGCTGGGTGTCGGCCAGGCGCACATAGCGGCGGCCGGCATAGGTGACGACGCCGGCGGCGGTGTCGGCGGTCTTCAGGAGGTTGGTCTTCTTGACGTCCTTGGTCTCGCGGGCGCCGGCCGTGATCATCAGCTTGTCGGTGACCTTGTAGCTGGCCTGGCCGAACACGGCCCACGAGGTGTTCTCGTTACGCAGGGCCACCCAGTTGTTCGGGTTGGCCTTGGTGAAGTAGGCGCGCTGGTAGAAGTTGGTCAGGTCTTCCGAGCTGAACAGCATGCCGCCGACCTGCCACTTCAGGCGGCCGTCGCTGTTGCTGGCCAGGCGGATTTCCTGGCTGACCTGGTCCAGGTCCTTCAGCTGGCCCATCGACTGGCCAAAGCCGTTCGGGACGCCATTGACCGGGAAGTTCGCCGCCGCGCCGCCGTCGGTGTCGCCGCGGCTCTTGCCCTTGGCGGTCTCGTAGGCGCTGATCGAGGTCAGGGTGACCGGACCGAAATCGTAGGCGATGTTCAGGCTGGTCCCGGCCATCTGATAGGCCTGCGGATTGTTGTCGGCCTCGTCATAGGCGACGCTGTCGCGCGGGGCGTTCGGCTTGTTCGAGCCCTTGGTCAGGGCGCTGCGCAGGAACAGGGTCGAGGTGCCGTCGTAGTCGCGGGCGTGGGCCGAGGCCAGCACGGTCAGCTTGTCGTTCGGCGTGGCCAGGATCTGCAGGCGCACGTCCTTCTCGTCATAGCCGCCCATGGCGTTCTTCTTGGGCGTGACGGTGCCGTCGGCGCTGGTCCCGGCGAAGGTGTTGTCCACCCAGTCGTCGCGGTGCTGGTAGAGGGCCGACAGGCGGAAGGCCAGCTTGTCCTGGACGATCGGGCCGCCGACGCCGCCGTCGAACGTGGTCGTGCCGTAGCTGCCGTACGAGGCCGAGAAGCGGCCTTGCAGGTCCTGGGTCGGCTTGGCGGTGTCGAACTTGATGATGCCGGCGGTGGTGTTGCGGCCGAACAGCGAGCCTTGCGGGCCGCGCAGCACTTCGACCTGCTTGATGTCGAACATCGGGTTCGACTTCAGGGTCACGTGCTCGAGGACGACGTCGTCCTGGATGATGGTCACGGGCTGCGAGGCGCCCAGATAGAAGTCGATGTTGCCCAGGCCCCGGATGTAGAAGCGCGGGAAGATCCGGCCCGTGGTGGTCTCGGCGTACAGGCTGGGGACGCGACCCGACAGGGCCAGGATGTCCTCGCCGCCGGCCTGGACGGCGCGCAGCTGGTCGCCGCCGACCGCGGCCACCGACAGCGGCACCTTCTGCAGGTTCTCCGAGCGGCGCTCGGCGGTGACGACGACTTCTTCCAGAGCCGTGGCGGGCTCGGCGGCCTGGCGAGCCTGGGCCGCCGAGGCGACGCCCAGCAGGGACACGCCCAAGAGGCACGCCAGCTTGAGGGAGGATTGAGTGCGCATGAAAGAGACCTTCTTCGCGGCCTTGTGGCCGTCGTTTGGGAGACGCGAGGAGCTAGCGGGGCGCGCGCGATTCGTCTCGCGCCAAGGCCCCGTGCTCGAACACGCCCGCGCTCTTAGGCCGCTTCCATGTCAGTTCAGTGAAGGTTTACTTACTTGGCTTCGCGCTCCGACCTCCCCGGCATTCGCCGGAGAGGTCGGACTTCATGGCTTCTTCCCCGCCAGATTCACCGTCACCGCCGCCCGCACCAGCGCCTTGAACGCCGCCTCGTCGTCAATTGGCCCGCGCCTGCGCCAAGGCCTGCGCCAGGGTTTCCAGCGAGAACGGCTTGGAGATGAACGGCCAGTCGCCGGCGCGGGCGCGGCTCTGGTCGCCGCCGACATAGCCCGAGCACAGCACGACCGGCAGGCCGGGACGCGAGGCGGCCAGTTGTTCGGCCAGGTCCACGCCGCTCTTGCCGCCGGGCATGATCACGTCGGTCAGCACCAGCTCGATCGTCGGGTCCGTGTCCAGCCGCGAGAGCGCCTCCTCGACCCCGCCGGCCCGGACGACCGTGTGGCCCAGGTCGCTGAGCATCGCCTCGATCAATTCGGCCACCTGCGGATCGTCCTCGACCAGCAGGATGCGCGAGGGGGTCTGGGCGCGGATATGGTCGATCTGCTGGGCCTGATCGCGCGGCGTATCCGCCGCGACCACCGGCAGAAGCAAGGAGACGGTCGAGCCTTGGCCGACCACGCTCTCGATCTCGACCGAGCCGCCGCTCTGCCGCGCGAAGCCATAGACCTGCGACAGGCCAAGCCCCGTGCCCTCGCCGGGCGGCTTGGTGGTGAAGAAGGGTTCGACCGCGCGCGCGATGGTGGCCGCGTCCATGCCCGAGCCGGTGTCTTGCACCGAGACCTTCAGATAGGCGCCGGGCTCCAGCTCGCCGCGCGGCGCGCTGATCGTCACCGCGCCGGACTCGATGGTCACCGAGCCGCCGGGCGCGGTGGCGTCGCGGGCGTTGACGACCAGGTTGAGCAGCGCCGCCTCGAACTGGCCGGCGTCGATGCGGGCCGAGCGCACGCCGGCGCCTAGCCGCAACTTGAAGCCATAGGCGTCGCCCAGGGCGCGCTTCAGCAGCTCCTCGCTCTCGGCGATCAGGCGGTCGACGCGGCGCACCTCGGGCTTCAGCGGCTGGCGGCGGGCGAAGGCCAGGAGGTGCTGGGTCAGCTTCTCGCCGCGCTTGGCCGCCGCCAGGGCCGCGCCGATCATCCGCTCGCGGCGGCGTTCGTCGTCGGGGTGACGCGCGACGACGTCGAGCGCGCCGATCACCACGGTCAGCAGGTTGTTGAAGTCGTGGGCCACCCCGCCGGTCAGCTGGCCGATGGCTTCCAGCTTCTGGGCCTGCAGCAACTGGGCCTGGGCGGCGTCGCGCTCGGCCACGGCCGCCGCCGCCCGCTCGCTGAGCAGCTCGTTGATGTTGGTCAGGTTCTCCTCGGCCCGCTTGGCGTCGGTGATGTCGAAGGCGATGCCGGAGAAGCCCGAGAAGGCGCCGCCGGAGTCCAGACGCGGCTGCGAGAACGACTTCAGCCAGCGCCATTCTCCGTCGGCGCGCCGATAGCGGCCCTCCAGGCTGAACGGCTTCAGCGAGGCCTCGCCCTCGATCTGGGCCTTCAGTATGCCCGGCAGATCGTCGGGGTGCAGGCGCGAGCGCCAGTCCAGGGTCAGGGCCTCGTCATAGGAGAGGCCGGCGAAGTCGACATAGGCCTGGTTGACGAACTCGCGCGCGCCGCCCACGCGGGTGGTCCACATCAGGGCCGGAGCGCTATCGGCCAGGCTGCGGAAACGCGCCTCGCTCTCGCGCACCCGCTCCTCGGCGCGGCGGCGGTTGGTGACATCGAAGTTCAGCCCGATCATCCGGATCGGCTTGCCGGTCTCGTCGCGGACGACCTCGCCGCGGCCGTGGACCCAGCGCTCGCCCTGGCTGGTGTCGGCCAAGCGGTACTCGACCTCGTACTCGCTCGCGCCGGCCAGGGCCGCCATCACGCGCTCGCGGGCCATCTCCTGGTCATCGGGGTGGACGTATTTGGCCATGTCGGCCAGGCGGATCGGTCCTTCCATCGGGGCGCCGATGTTCCGCCGGGCGGCGGGCGAGAAGTAAAGCTCGCCGGTTTCGGCGTTGAACTCCCAGGGGCCGACGCCGGCGGCGGTCTGGGTCACCCGCAGGCGGGCCTCGGCCTCGGCCAGGTCCTTCTTGACCTTGGCCAGGCCCCGGATGGCCCCGCGCAGGCCCTCGGCGATGCCGACCACCATCACCGCGCACAGCAGGTAGATGACCATGGTGGCCAGCTCGTCCTCGGACAGCGGCACGCCCTCGCGGCCGCCCCACAGCCACCAGCCGAAGGCCGCGCCGGCCAGCGTCGGGACCAGGCCCCAGCGCCAGCCGGCGTACAGGGTCACCATCATCACGGCGGGGAAGAACGGCTGTGTCGCGCCGACGCCGCCGTGCAGGCCCAGCAGGGCGACGCGGATCAGCACGGCCATGCCGATCCCGATCAACGCCGCCAGCGCGCAAAGCGGCGCCGGTGGTGGAACCGGAGGGATCAGCCATGCGCTAATCAGGCCGTGAATGCGTCCTTGCTCGTCAGAGACAAGGGACGGGGCGTCTTTGTTCTCCATCTTCGTCCCAGCAAAGATGTCTTGCGCGAAAGATGGGCACGCTTACCTAAGACAAGCAACACGGGAGATCACGATGGCCGATGCTCTGAACACCGGACTGAGCGCCAAACAACGCTCCGATATCGCCGCGGCGCTGAACAAGGTGCTGGCCGACAGCTATGCGCTCTATCTCAAGACGCACGGCTATCACTGGAACGTCCGTGGTCCGAACTTCCAATCGCTGCACGTGCTCTTGGAAGGCCAATACACCGAGGAGTGGACGGCCCTGGACGCCATCGCCGAGCGCATCCGCGCCCTGGGCGAGCTGGCCCCGCAGGGCTACGCGGCCTTTGGCAACCTCTCGAGCATCAAGGACGGCAATCCCGAGAACGACTGGGAGGCCATGCTGAAAGAGCTGCTGGCCGACAACGAGACGGTGATCCGCACCCTGCGCGACAGCTTCCCAGTCGCCGAGGACGCCGGCGACGAAGCCACGGCCGACCTCTTCACCCAGCGCCTGCAGGCGCACGAGAAGCACGCCTGGATGCTTCGCTCGACCCTCGGCGGCAAGTAGCCGCCAGAGGGCGGGGTGGGGACCCTGGACGCCGTTTCAATCCGCAAGGCCGCCGCGACCGTGCTGGTCGTCGGCGGCCTTTGCGCGTGCTCGACCACGACCTACTACGTCGCCGCCGGCGAGGGCCGCGAGGCGGGGCTCTTCCGGGTGACGGGCAGCTTCAGCGACAAGGGCTTGGCCCGCTATGTCGCCGACTATGACCCGGCCATGCTGGCACTGGCCCAGCGCCACGACCCGCGTCGGCACAAGGATTATTGGGGTCGCGTCGAGGGCTGGGAGGTCATCGACCTGAAGGCCATTCCGCGCCTGGGCGATCGCGAGCCCGACTTCGACGAGGCGCGGATCATCAACGCCCTGCGCCCCGCCGTTCCCGACGGCCTGGAGCCGGCCAAGCCGTTCGTGCTGACCGGCTCGGCCGACGCGCGGGCCAAGGCGCTGAAGTGCCTGACCCAGGCGGTCTATTACGAGGCGGGCTTCGAGCCGGGCGAGGGCCAGATGGCGGTGGCCCAGACGGTGATCAACCGGATGAGGCATCCGGGCTATCCGAAGTCGATCTGCGGCGTGATCTACGAGGGCGCGGCGCGGGCGACCGGCTGCCAGTTCAGCTTCGCCTGCGACGGCTCGTTGGCGCGCGAGCCGGTTCCGGCGATCTGGGCCAACGCCGAGGCCGTGGCCAAGCGCGCCTTGAAGGGCTTCGTGTTCAAGCCGGTGGGCACGGCCACCCACTATCACGCCGACTATGTGGCGCCGTACTGGGCGCCGACCCTGGTCAAGCTGAAGCAGTTTGGCCAGCACATCTTCTATCGCTGGACGGGGCCGTCCGGGACGCTGGCGGCGTTCCGGGGGCGCTATTCCGGCAATGAGACCGTCTCGGCCGACATCCTGTACGCCGCCGACCCGCGCACTCTGGAGGCCGCCCCGCCCGAGGTGCTGGCCGCCCAAGCCGTCCCGGCGCCGCCGGCCGCGACCGGGGCCGTGGCCCAGATGCTGGGGGTCTCGAACCTGGTGCTGCCGGGCGCGACCCTGGTCACCGTGCCCGACGCCAACGCGCCGAACGGCGAGCGGGTGATGGCCCAGGGCGTGGTCGCCGGCCGCCGCATCCCGACCGCCGAGGAGATCGCCAAGATCAACAAGGCGCTTGAGGGGGTGACCGAGCCCGCGCCGCCTGCGGTGTCGGCGCCGCCCGCGCCGCCCCCTCCGCCGCCCAAGCCCAAGCCTCGGCCGCCGAGTTTGCTCAATCCGTTGAACTGATCTTCGAGATGCTCCCCCGCGATGCGGGGGAGCTGTCGCGGAGCGACTGAGGGGGCGAGCTGGACGCCCGCCGTGTTAGCCCCCTCCGGCCCTCTGGGCCACCTCCCCCGCGCGCGGGGGAGGAACTAGCGCGCCCTCACCAAACCCCGATCTTGTTCGCCTCGGCGTGGCTGATCGGGTGGTGGGCCTTCTTATGGTCTTCCTCGGCCAGGAAGCGGACGGCTTCCAGGGCGGCCATGCAGCCCATGCCGGCGGCGGTGACGGCCTGGCGGTAGACGTCGTCGGTGACGTCGCCGGCGGCGTAGACGCCCTTGATCGCGGTCGAGGCCGTGCCCGGCTTGACCTTCAGATAGCCGCCGGGACCGGTGTCCAGCTGGCCGGCGAACAGCTCCGAGGACGGTGCGTGGCCGATGGCGATGAAGACGCCGTCGCAGGAAAGCTCGGTGGTCGCGCCGGTCTTGACGTTCTTCAGGCGCACGCCCGTCACGCCCATCGGGTCGGTCTGGCCGGTCACCTCGTCGATGACGCTGTCCCAGACCACCTCGATCTTCGGATGGGCCAAGAGGCGCTCCTGCAGGATCTTCTCGGCGCGCAGCTCGTCCTTGCGGTGGACCAGGGTCACCTTGCTGGCGAAGCTGGTCAGGAACAGCGCTTCCTCGACGGCCGTGTTGCCGCCGCCGACCACCACGACTTCCTTGTTGCGATAGAAGAAGCCGTCGCAGGTGGCGCAGGCGCTGACGCCAAAGCCCTGGAACTTGGCCTCGCTCTCCAGGCCCAGCCACTTGGCCTGGGCGCCGGTGGCGATGATGATCGTCTCGGCGATCCAGTCCTGGCCGCTGTCGGTCTTGACCGTGAACGGGCGCTTGGACAGGTCCACCGAGGTCACGATATCGTTGACCAGCTCGGTGCCGACGTGCTCGGCCTGGGCGCGCATCTGGTCCATCAGCCACGGGCCCTGGATCACGTCGGCGAAGCCCGGATAGTTCTCGACGTCGGTCGTGATGGTCAGCTGGCCGCCGGGCTGGATGCCGGCGATCAGCACGGGCTTGAGCAGGGCGCGCGCGGCGTAGATGGCGGCGGTGTAGCCGGCGGGACCCGATCCGATGATCAGGCAGCGGGTTTGGCGGGGAGCGGTCGTGGACATGGCGGATATCTAGGCGCGATTCCGCCTCCGCGCCAGATTACGCCCGCCTCAGCGCGATCATGTCACGGTCAAGGTCCGTAGACATACTCATGTTTTTAGTGTGGACTTCCTCATCAGTGGCGACAAAAGCCACCGGAGGAAAAACTCATGAAGCTCGGAGTCATGCTGGGCGTGGGTCTGGTCATCCTGTTCGTCGGGGTGGCCAATTTCTGGATCGGCGACGTCAAGCTGGGCTTGGCGCTGATCGCCATCTTCGCCGCCCTGGCCGGGGTGTCCGCCCTCGTCGGCAAGCGCGAATACGAGGAACGCCGCAGCCGCCGGCCGCCTCTGCGCGATTACGAGCCGCACCTGGAGTAGGGACGTCCGCGATTGACGGCTCGTCCACCTTTGGCGGGTTAAGCTGACGGCAACCACGTTTCCGGGTGATCCGTCATGTCCGCCCCCTTCATCGAGATCGCCGGTCGCCGCATCGGCGCCGACTATTCGCCGTATGTGATCTGCGAGCTGTCGGGCAATCACAACGGCAGCCTCGACCGCTGCCTGGAGATGGTCGACGCGGCGGCCGACACCGGCTGCGACGCGATCAAGATCCAGACCTACACCGCCGACACCATCACGCTGGACATCGACCGGCCCGAGTTCAAGATCCACGGCGGGCTGTGGGACGGGCGCACGCTCTATGAGCTCTATCAAGAGGCCCAGACGCCGTTCGAATGGCACGCGGCCATCTTCGAGCGCGCCAAGAAGCGCGGGGTGACGATCTTCTCCAGCCCGTTCGACGAGACCGCCGTCGACCTGCTGGACGACCTCGGCGCGCCGGCCTTCAAGATCGCTTCGTTCGAGGCCGTCGACCTGCCGCTGATCAAATACGCCGCGTCCAAGGGCAAGCCGCTGATCATCTCGACCGGCATGGCGAACCTCGAGGAGATGAAGACCGCCCGCGACACGGCCCTGGCCGCCGGCGCGGCGGGCGTGCTGCTGCTGCATTGCGTGTCCAGCTATCCGGCCACGTTCGCCGACGCCAATGTGCGGACCGTGCCGGACATGGCCGCGCGCTTCGGCTGTCCGATCGGCCTGTCGGACCACACGCCCGGCACGGCCGCCTCGGTGGCGGCGGTCACCCTGGGCGCCTGCTGCGTCGAAAAGCACTTCACCCTGGCACGCGCCGACGGCGGACCGGATGCGGCCTTCAGCCTGGAGCCGGCCGAGTTCAAGGCCCTGGTCGAGGACACCAAGAACGCCTGGGCCGCCCTCGGCGTCGCCCACTACGACGTGCTGGGCGCCGAGCGCGCCAACCTGCAGTTCCGCCGCTCGCTCTATGTCACCGCCGACGTCAAGGCGGGCGAGATCCTGAGCCGCGCCAACATCCGCTCCGTCCGTCCGGGTTCTGGCCTGCCGCCGGGCGATCTCGACAAGGTGCTGGGTCGGCCGGCGACCCGAGACATCACGCGCGGCGAGCCGCTGGACTGGTCGATGGTGGGTTAGGCGGCGAAAGGCTCGATGCTGGCGATGTCCGGCGCGACGCCCCGCTTGGCCATTTCCAGGTCGTAGCGGTTTTGCAGGTTGAGCCAGAACTGCGCGCTGGCGCCGAACAGTCGCTCCAGGCGCAGCGCCGTGTCGATCGTCACCGGGGTCTGGCCGCGGACCAGCTTCTCGATCCGAGGGCGGGCGATGTGCAGCCGCGCGGCGACGCGGCCGGGCGTCAGGCCGTGGGGCTTCAGGAACTCTTCCAGCAGGATCTCGCCCGGATGAACCGGGGCGAGGGGATCGTTGTCTGAGGCGATGCTGGGGGCCATCGCTTTAGTCTCCTCGGGAGCGCTGGCGACGCTCAATGATAGTCCACGAACTCCACTTCGGCCGGGCCAGCTTCGGTCCAGACGAAGACCAGCCGGAACTGATCGTTCACCCGGATCGAATGTTGACCTCTCCGATCGCCGGACAAGGCTTCGAGCCGATTGCCTGGCGGGGTGCGAAGGTCGTTCAACACGACGGCGGCTTCCAGCATCTCCAACTTGCGTTTGGCCACCCGCAGCAGGTCCGAAGGAAAGCCCTTTCCCGGCGCGGTCCCGTCAAGAATGGCCTGCGCGCGCGGGTCCTTGAAGCTCTGGATCGCCATCGCCGTCTCCAAGGTGATTTGTGTCGCAACGCGATACGCCTGTCAAGGCGCTGTGTCGCGATACGATACGTCCCTTCGCTGGCGCCTAGGAGCGCTTTCGCGCGGCCACGATCTCCAGAAACGCCGCCGCGACCCGCTCGGCGCCCAGGCCGTCGCAGACCTTGGCGCTCGCGGTCGACAGGGCCGCGCGGCGGTCGGCGTTGTCCAGCAGGTCCGAGACCTCCCGCGCGAAGACCGTCTCGAAGTCCGGCGCGGCGACGTCGAGGCAGGGCGCGACGCCGGCCGCCGCCAGGGCGCGCGCGGCGGGCGCCTGGTTGTCGGCCAGGATCAGCGCCAGGGTCGGCAGGGCCAGCACGCAGCGCTCCCAGGTGGTCGAGCCGCCGGCGCCGACGGCGAGGTCGGCCTCCAGCGTGAGTTGCGGCATGTCCTGGGCGTCGACGTGGAGGACGAGGCGGGGGTCCCGCCGGGCCAGGGCGCGCAGGGCGGGCAGGCTGGGCGCCGCGCCGCCGACCACCACGTCCAGCGCCGCCTCGCCGATCAGAGGCCGCAGCAGTCCGACGACCCGCTCGGTGATCCCGCCAACGTCCGTCAGGCCCAGCGACACCAGGATGCGTCGCACGGGCGTCCGCTGGGCCCGCCGCGCCAGGGCCTTCTCGCGCAGCGCCGCGAAAGCCGGACGGACCGGCGCATAGGACGGGCCCAGCAGCAGGCGCGCGTGAGCGGGGACCAGGCCCGCATAGTCCTGGGCCTTCCGCGCCAGTCCGGAGTCCAACACCAGGTCGGAGGCCAGCGGCCGGTCGGCGAGGTCGTCGATGACGAGCGTGGGGCGGCCCTTGGCCAGGGCGCGATGGTCCTCGGCGCTCAGGCCGTAATGGTCGAACACCACGGCGTCGAAGCCCGCGTCATCCTCTGCCCGCGCCATGTCCGGCGCGAAAGCGTTCAGCACCGCGGCGACCTCGGGGCCGGCCAGGAACCCGCAGGTCGCGCCGCCTTGCGCGAGCGCCCGCGCCAGGGTCAGGGACCGCATCACGTGGCCGCCGCCGACGCTGGGGCCCGCCGCGCAGACGAACAGGATGCGGCTCATACCCGCCGGTCGCCCCCGTACTCCTGCAGGTCCGGCCGGTCGCGGACGAAGGCCCGCACGTCGTCCGAGGTGAAGGCGCGGTTCTTCGGATAGAGCGCGTCATAGGCCGTGGCGACAAAGGCGTAGTCGTCGGGGCGGTCGACGGTCCAGCGCACCGCGCCCTGGTCGGGATGACAGGCCAGGAAAACCTGCCGCCAGCGCTCGGGCTGGGTGCGCAGGTCCCAGGTGACGTGCTCGCGCGCCTCGGGGCTGGCGACCTTGGCCGCCTCGCGCAGGGCCGAGGCCCGCATCACCTCGACGTCCGTGCCCTTGGGCCAGGCGCGGCCCTCGGCGACGTTGTTGGCGTAGTCGGCGTCGCTGGACAGATAGAGCTCGATCGTGGCGTCGATCAGGTCGGGATCAGCCAGCGGACAGTCGGCGGTCAGCCGCACCAGGTGCTCGGCCGGATGGGCGTCCAGCGCGCCCAGGAACCGCTCCTGCACGTCGTACAGCGAGCCCCGGAATACCGGAATTCCCTCGCGCAGCACGGCCTTTTCGATGGCGTCGTCCTCGCGGTTCTCGGAGGTGGCGACGACCAGCTTGTCGATCTTGCGGGACCGGGCCACGCGCTCGATCTGCCGCACGATCATCGGCTGGCGCACGAGCGGCATCAGCACCTTGCCCGGCAGGCGGGTGGAGCTCATGCGGGCCTGGAGGATGGCGACGATCATGGGCGGATGATGGGGGCTCTCGCGCGGAAACGCCAGCGGGCCTTAGGCCGCCCGTCGCAGGTTGGCGCGCCCCAGGCGGAACCGCCCCACCAGATCCATCAGCCGCGCGCCCTGGTTGGCGAGCGCCTGGTCGGCGGCGCGGGCGCTCTCGACCATGGCCAGGTTCTGCTGGGTGAAGCGCTCGATCTCGGCGACCTCGGCGTTGACGGTCGAGAGGTCCTGGGCCTGCTCGCGCACCGACGAGGCGATCCGCGTGGCGGCCGCGTCGATGCCGGCCATCTGGCCCGCGACGCCGTGCAGGGCCGCGCCGGTCTTCTCGACCAGGGCCACGCCCGCCTGGACGCTGGCGTCCGACTGGCTGATCAGCGACTTGATCTGCTTTGCCGAGTCCGCCGAGCGCTGGGCGAGCGCCCGCACTTCCTGGGCGACGACGGCGAAGCCGCGACCGGCCTCGCCCGCGCGGGCGGCCTCGACGCCGGCGTTCAGCGCCAGGAGATTGGTCTGGAAGGCGATCTCGTCGATCAGGCCGACGATGTCGCCGATGCGGCGCGAGGAGGCGTCGATCTCGCCCATGGTCTGGGCGGCCTCGGTGACCACGGCGCCGCCGTCGTCGGCCTCGCTGCGGGCCGAGGCGACCAGGCGGCGGGTCTCGTCGGCGCCGCCGGCGACCTCGCCCATGGCGCCGGTCACCGCGTTCAGCGAGCCGGCCGCGCGCTCCAGGCCCTGGGCCTGGCGTTCGGTGCGCCGGGCCAGCTCGCCCGAGGCGTTGGAGAGGGTGTCGCTGGCCGCGCCGATGGCGTCGGCGGCCTCGGCGATCTCGCCGATCGCCTGCTCCAGGCTGGCGACGGCCTTGTTGAAGTCCTGGCGCAGCGGCTCGTAGACCTCGGCGAACGGGCCGGCGATGCGGCGCGACAGGTCGCCCTCGGCCACGGCGGCCAGGGCCGCGCCGACCTCGCGGACAACGCCGGTCTGTTCGTCGATCGAGAGCGAGAGGGCCGTGGCGCGGTCGCGGTCGGCGTCGGCGGCGCGGCGCAGGGCGTCCTGCTCGTCGCGCAGGGCCTGGGCGCGAGCCAGTTCGCTGCGCAGGGTCTCCAGGGCCCGGGCGATCGAGCCGATCTCGTCGGCGCGGGCGGTCTCGGCCACGGGCAGGTCGTAGCGGTTCTCGGCCAGGCCCTTCACCGTCTCGCGCAGGGTCAGCAGCGGGCGGGCGATCAGCCGGCGCGAGGCCACGGCCAGCACGGCCAGCGAGGCCAGGAGCAGCACGAGGCCGCCGACGGCCAGGCCCAGGGCTAGGCGACGGGCGGGGGCCAGCAGGGCGTCCTCGCTGACGTCGGCCACAACGGCCCAGGTCGCGCCCGAGGCCAGGCGCACCGGCGCCACCAGGCGCTGGGCCTTGCGGCCCTTCAGCTTGACGCCGTCGATCAGCGCCGGCTTGCCATCGGCCATGGCTTGCTTGACGACGTCGAGGCCAGGATCGGCGTAGGCCTTCATGCGCAGGGCCGCGTCGGGGTGCGAGACCCACAGGCCGCCGGGCGAGACCAGCATGGCGCGGCCGTCGTCGAACGGCTTCAGGGCGTTCAGGCGCGCGGCGATGTCGTCCAGCGCCAGGTCCGCGCCCATCACGCCGACCGTTTTGCCGCCCGCGATCACCGGATAGGTGATCGAGGTCATCAGGACCTGTTTCTGCTGGCCGCCGTCGGCGACGTTGTCGGAATAGGGCTCCAGGATCGCCGGGCGGCCGCTCTGGAAGCTCGTGGTGAAGAAGGCCTCGGAGAATTCGGCGTCTTCGCCCTGTTCGGCGCTCAGGCTCTGACCGTCGCGCACCCAGTAGCCGATGAAGCGGCCCGACGGAGTCGAGCCCAGCTCGGCGCGGCCCGCGAAGGCGGCGTCGTCGCCCAGGGCGTTCGGCTCGAACATCAGCCAGCCGCCCAGCATCGCCTTGGACGCCGCCGAGATCGGCTTGAGCTGAGCCATATAGGCGGCGCGGTCGCGCTGGCCCGAGGCGTAGGAGGCCGAGAACATGCCGGCCGCCGCGCGCACCACGGCGTCGGCGTCGTCCAGGTCGTTCTTGACGCTCATGGCCGTCTCGGCCGTCATGCTGGCGGCGTAGCGTTCGGCGAGACCGCGGACGGCCTGACCGCTGCTGACGCTGATCAGGAGCGAGGCCACGATCAGCAGGGCCCCCAAGGCCGCGCCGCCCGCCGCCATAAGCTTCCCGGCAAGCGAAAGCCGCTTGAACGCTCCGGTCATCCCAATCCCCCCAACTCTACTGGGGCGACACAAGACTTGGTAAACCTTGCCGAACGTTGAACGGCTGATCATTAATTAGGCATAGAATGGGAGAAGCGCTGCATGATCGTCGTCCATCACCTGAACAATTCTCGCAGCCAGCGGGTCCTGTGGCTGCTCGAGGAGCTGGGCGTCTCCTACGAGGTCAAGCGCTATGAGCGCGACGCGAAGACCATGCTGGCCCCGCCGGAGCTGAAGGCCGTCCATCCGCTAGGCAAGTCGCCGGTGATCACCGACGGCGACGCCGTGATCGCCGAGACGGGCGCGATCATCGAATACATCGTCGGGGTCTATGGCGGGGGAAAGCTCATCCCCGCGTCGGGGACTCCCGAACGCCTGCGCTATACCTATTGGCTGCATTACGCCGAGGGCTCGGCCATGACGCCGCTGCTGCTGAAGCTGGTGTTCTCGGCCCTGCCCAACCGCGCGCCGGGACTGATGAAGCCGATCGTCCGCTCGATCGCCGCCAAGGCCCAGGCCAGCTTTATCGATCCGCAGCTCAAGACCCATATCGATTACTGGGAGGCGGAGCTTTCGAAGTCGCCCTGGTTCGCCGGGCCGGCGTTCACCGCCGCCGACATCGCCATGAGCTTTCCGCTGGAGGCCGGCGCCGACCGGGCGGACGCGGCCAGCCGTCCGCACGTGAAGGCGTTCCTCGAAAAGATCCACGCGCGCCCCGCCTACCAGCGGGCTCTGGAGCGCGGCGGACCGTACGCCTACGCCTGAGGGAAAGGCTGCTGACAGGTCTGGGCGTCGCCCATGAAAGCGTCTTGGTCCTACGCTAACCTGGCGGAAATCAAAGACGGAGGACGCGCCATGAAGATCGTCACCAGCCTCAGCTTCCAGGGGCAGTGCCGCCAGGCCTTCGAATTCTACGCGAAGGTGCTGGGCGGCGAGATCACCGGCGCCTTCCCATACGGCGAAGGCCCGCCAGGCGGTCCGCCGATGAACCCGGCCTACAAGGACTGGCTGATGCACGCCTGGCTGCAGGTCGGCGACCAGGCGATCATGGGCGCGGACATGCCGCCCGAATTCGCGCCCAATATCGAAAAGCCCAAGAACGGCTTCGACGTGACCTACCACACCGCCGATCCCGCCGAGGCCCGTCGCGTGTTCGACGCGCTCTCGGAAGGCGGCAAGGTCGGCATGCCCTTCGGCGAGACCTTCTGGTCGCCCGGCTACGGCAGTCTGACCGACAAGTTCGGTATCCCGTGGATGGTCAACACCACGCCCTAAAATGGGTAGGCCTGCCTGCGACCAAGCGTCGCCGGGGCGTTAAAGTTAAGGCTTAGCGAACCAACGCTCGGGCAATCGTGGCCTAAGCGTCCGGACTTGTCCGTCCGGAGCGTTGAGGAGCGCGTTCGCCTTGATTTTGGCCCCGACGACAGAGCCCGTTGAGCAGAGGCGCCGGTTCTCGGCCGCCGGCTCGATCGCCCTGGGCGTCGCCGGGGTGCTGCTGAGCCTGTTCGCGGCCGTCGCGGTGGAGGCTCAGCCCCGGACTCCGGATCGCCTGGCGGCGGTGTTCCCGCCCTGGTGGTCGACGGCGCGGGTCTTCGGCGCGGCGGGCGAGGCCGGCGATATCGCCGGCGCCGGCGGCGTATCGTTCATCGTCATCCTGCGCGGCGATCCCGCCCGGCTCTCCGCGCGAGCGCGCGAAGCCGGCGCCCTTCTCCTGCTCGATCCGGCCCTGGCCGGGGTGTGCGCTCGCCCGATCTCTTCGGAAGCCAATCCATGAAAGCTCCCTTCAAGCTGGTCTTCTCCAATCTGGAGGCGCAACGCGAGGTCGGCGGCAAGCTGATCGCGCTGTTGGCCTGGGCGATGGTTCCCGTGCTGCTGGGCGCGCGCCTGCTGGTCCATGGGCCCGTGGCGGCGGTGGCCGCGGCGGCGATCGTGACCGCCGGCGCCGCGACCCTGGCCTGGCGCAAGGGCAAGGGCTCGGCCGGTCGCGCGCTGGTCGGGGTGGCCCTGATGGCGCAGGTCTCGCTGCTGGTCGCGGCGCTGAGCGGTCACGCCTGGCAGACCGACATGCACATGGCCTATTTCGCCGCCCTGGCGCTGCTGGTCGTCTATTGCGACTGGGTGGTGATCGCCGCCGCCGCCGCGACCGTGGCCGTGCATCACCTGGGCCTGACCTATCTCCTGCCGCAGGCGGTGTTCCCCGGCTCGGCCAGCCTGGGCCGGGTGATCGTCCACGCCGTGATCCTGATCGTCGAGGCCAGCGCCCTGATCGCCGTTAGCGCCAGCGTCAACCACATGTTCGCCGTGGCCGGCGGCGAGCGCGCCAAGGCCAAGGAGGCCCTCGACGAGGCGCGCGCGGCCCAGGACGCCGCCGAAGGGGCCCGCCGCTCCGAGGAAGAAAGCCGCCTCAGCCACGCCGAGGCGCACAAGCAGGCCGAAGCGCAACGCGACGCGGCCATCGCCGCCCTGGGTCAGGCGCTGTCGCACCTGGCGCGCGGCGACCTGACCGCGCGGCTGCACACCAAGTTCGCCGAGGCCTACGAGGCCCTGCGCTCGGACTACAACACCGCCGCCGACCGGCTGGCTGACACCCTGACGGTGATCGAAGGCCGGGTCGACGGGGTTCGCGCGGGCTCGGACCAGATCGCTGACGCCGTTCAGTCCCTGGCGCGCCGCACCGAGCGTCAGGCCGCCAGCCTGCAGGAAACCGCCTCGACCATGGACGACATCACCGCCACGGTCGGCCAGACGGCCTCGGGCGCCAAGCGCGCCGCCGACGTCGTGGCGCGCACCCGCAACGACGCCGAGCGCTCGAGCGAGGTGGTCGAGCAGACGGTCGCGGCCATGACCGCCATCGAACGCTCGTCGCAGGAAATCACCAACATCATCAGCGTGATCGACGAGATCGCCTTCCAGACCAATCTCCTGGCCCTGAACGCGGGCGTCGAGGCCGCCCGGGCCGGGGAGAGCGGCAAGGGGTTCGCCGTGGTCGCCCAGGAAGTCCGCGCCCTGGCCCAACGCTCGGCCGAGGCCGCCAAGGAGATCAAGCAACTGATTTCGACCTCGACCGGCCAGGTCGAGACCGGCGTGGGCCTGGTGGCCCGCACGGGCGAGGCGCTGCAGCGCATGGTGTCCCAGATCTCGGAGATCGACGCCCTGGTCTCGGAAATCGCCGGTTCGGCCCAGGCCCAGGCCCAGGGCCTGGCCCAGGTCAACACCGCCGTCGCCCAGATGGACCAGGTGCTGCAGGAGAACGCCGGCATGGTCGAGGAGACCTCCGAGGCGACCCAGACCCTGAACGCCGACGCGGCCCTGCTGGCGGAGCTGGTCGATCAGTTCGACCTGCCCCACGGCCCGCCGACCATCGAGCGGCTGCGGGCCTAAGGCGGCGCGCCCGCGCTAAACGCCCGCCGGCGCCCGGATCGAACCCGCCGGAACCGAAGTCGCCGGCGCCGCGTTAGGGCGCATCAACCCTAGGCTCCCGGAATGAATCTGGGCCCCGGCGTTCGCCGGGGAGGTCGGATTGAGCTGGAGACCCAAGCTTGACCTCAAGCTGGGCCCCCCTTGCTTATCCAGAACCGGGCGCCTATCCTCCCAGCCCCCGGTCACGAGCGCCCGCGACCGGAAGTCTTTCCTCCCAAGGCGTCCGAGCTAAAATCCGCAATGGAAAAAGTGCCGATGACCGTCGGGGGTTATCAGACCCTCGACGAAGAACTGAAGCGTTTGAAGACCATCGAACGACCGGCGGTGATCGCCGCGATCGCCGAGGCGCGCTCGCACGGCGATCTTTCGGAAAACGCCGAGTATCACGCCGCCAAGGAGCGTCAGGGCTGGATCGAAGGCCAGATCGCCGAGATCGAGGACAAGATCGCCCGCGCCCAGGTCATCGACGTGTCCAAACTCTCGGGCAAGCAGGTCAAGTTCGGCGCCACCGTCTCGGTGATCGACGAGGACACCGAGGAAGAGGCGCGCTACCAGATCGTGGGCGACCACGAGGCCGACGTGAAGTCGGGCCGCATCTCGCTGTCCTCGCCGCTGTCGCGCGCGATGATCGGCAAGGAAGTCGGCGAGGTGGTCGAGGTCAACACGCCCGGCGGCGTGAAGGCCTACGAGATCACCAAGGTCGAGTGGCTGTAAGGCGGCTCGCCTTAGCTAAGCCACAAGTCTGATCGAACTAGACAAGGCCGTTCCAGGCGTTCGCCAGGACACGGCCTTGTTTCGTTTTGCGTTTGGGGTGACGACGTGACCGAAGCGCCGAAGCGTCCGCTCAAGGTCTGGGCCGTGTCCGACGGCCGCGCCGGCATCGAGGCCCAGGTCGTGGGCCTGGCCGACGCCCTCTCGCGCCTGGTCCCCTGCGAGGTCACGGTCAAGCGCGTGGGTTGGAAGGGCCGCACGGGCCGGCTGCCCTGGTGGCTGAATCTCTTTCCGCGCCGCTGGCTGACGCCGGAGAGCGACATCCCCGGACCCAAGGACGCCGAGGCCTGGCCCGACGTCTGGCTGGCCGCCGGCCGCGCCACCCTGCCCCTGTCGATCCGCGCCAAGCGCTGGTCGGGCGGCAAGACCTATGTCGTGCAGGTGCAGGATCCGCGCGTGCCGACCACCATGTTCGACCTGGTGATCCCGCCCAAGCATGACCGCCTGACCGGCGACAACGTGCTGCCGATCACCGGCTCGCCGCACCGGGTGACGCCCGAGCGCCTGGCCGCCGAGGCCAAGGCCTTCAAGCGCCTGATCGATCCGCTGCCGCGCCCGCGCGTGGCCGTGCTGATCGGCGGCAAGTCCAAGGCCTTTGATCTTTCCAGCGAGCGCGCCGCCCAGATCGCCCACGCCATCCAGATCCCGCTGGAGCAGGAGGGCGGCTCGCTGATGATGACCTTCTCGCGCCGCACGCCCGAGCCGGCCCGCGCCCTGATGACGGCGCGCCTGCGCCACCTGCCGGGCGTGATCTGGAACGGGGAGGGGCCCAACCCCTACTTCGCCTTCCTGGCGGCGGCCGACTACATCCTGGTCACCGAGGATTCGACCAACATGGCGACCGAGGCGGCCTCGACCGGCAAGCCGGTGTTCGTGTTGAAGATGGACGGCCATAGCCTGAAGTTCCGCCTGTTCCACGAAGAGCTGGAGCGCATGGGCGCTGCGCGGCCCTACGGCGGAGCTTTCCACGGCTGGACCTACGCGCCGGTCAACGAGACCGACCGCGCCGCGCGCGAGGTGCTGGCGCGGCTGGGGCTGGAGATTTCGGAAGGCAAGCCGAAGCGGAAGCAGCGCGTGAAGACCCCTCTCCCAACGGGAGAGGGCGGGGCCCAGCCCGACGAAGGCGGGATGGGAGGGTGAGGGGGCCGGCCGCTGGCCGGTAAGGTCCTCGATCCCAATCCCCTCCTGACAGGGTGAAATCCCTCACCCTCCCACCGCTTCGCGGCGGGCCCCGCCCTCTCCCCGTGGGAGAGGGTTTTTCTTTAGGCCGCCACCACGGCCTCGACGACGTGGGCGCGGTAGAGCGCCGCGATCAGGTCGGTCTGGGTGATCACGCCGATCAGCCGACGCTCGGCGTCGACGACCATGGCCTCGTGCGCGTGGCCGCTGGACAGGATCGGCAGCAGGGCGGTGATCGGCGTGTCCGTCGTCACCTTGCGGACCACCGGATCCAGCGCCGCCTCGACCGCGCGGCCCAGATTGGCCTGCAGCTCGGCGCGGCGGGCCATGCCGATCACGCGACCGGCCTCGTCCACCACCGGCGCGACGCGCAGCTCGTGCTCGCGCAGATGGGCGAGGGCGCTTTCGGCCGACTGGTCGCGCCGCAGCTTGATCACGTCGCGGGACATCACGTCGCCGCAGCGGATCTGGTTGTGTAGGCGCTGGGCGGCCGACAGCTCGACCTGGCGGAACAGGGCGTCGAGGTCCTCGCGGCTGACGTCCAGCAGCTCGCCATAGCGGGCCAGGGCCTGGTCGAGGTCGAGGGCGCTGAAGCCGACGCGCGCCGCGGGGGCGGGGTCCTTGGTGTGGTGCGGGCTGGCGGGCGCGACCGGCGCCCGGTGCGGATAGGCGTGGCCGGTCAGGCGTCCCCAGGCGATCCCCGCGCCGGTCAGCAGCAGGGAGTCCAGCGCCACCGGATTGAGGGCGAACAGATAGCCGGCCTTGGCGACGGCGGGACCGCCGATCACGCAGATCAGCGCCACGGCGCCGCCGGGCGGGTGCAGGCAGCCCAGCAGCATCATGGTCGCGATCGCCAGGCCCACGGCCAGCGGCGCGGCGATCAGAGGCTGCGGGATCAGCAGGGCGACGGTGATCCCGACCAGGGCCGAGACGATGTTGCCGCCCAGGACGGACCTCGGCTGGGCCAGGGGACTGGCCGGCACGGCGAAGACCAGCACCGCCGAGGCGCCGATCGGGGCGACCAGCAGCGGATGCAGCCAGTCTCCGCCGCCCACCGCCAGTCGCCCCAGAAGGCCGGCGACCAGCAACCCCAGCAGCGCGCCGCCGCCGCCGCGCAGGGCGTCGACCGGACGGATGGGCGTCTTGCCGCGAACGAGGGCGTGGAGGCGGGAGCTCATGGCCGCGCTCTTAGACCGCGCGGGCCGCCGGGTCTTTCCGTTTTTTGTACAGGCGGTTCAAGAAAAGGACGTCTACCCCTCCGATCTCCCCGGCGGATGCTCAAGCGCCGTGAGATCTGGCTCCACCCAGCCCCGTCGCGCCTCGACCGAGAACAGGCGCTCGCGCGACCAGTAGGTCAGCGGCCAGGCCTTGTCGCCCATCGGCGTCGCCAGCAGGCGCGCGACGGCCTCGGCGTCGTCCGTTCCCGGCGGCAGGGCGGCGACCAAGGCGCGGATGGCGGCCAGATAGGCCTGGGTGATGGTCTCGTGATAGCCGCTGGCGTCGTCGTTCACCCCGCCGACCGAGACGTTGTAGCTCTGGATGATCCCCGGCAGATCGCGCTCGAGCCCCGCGTCGCGGGTGCGGACGAGGCGCAGCGTGGCGGCCAGGTGCGCGGCGTGGGTCCAGCGATCCTTGGGCAAGGTGCGGGCGACCAGTCCCTCGGCGAGGGCGGCGATCTCTTGGGCGGTATAGGTCATGGAACGGTGTTAGCCGATGGCGGCATGTCGTGGCTAGAGCGCCCCCTCCGTCTCGCCGCCTCTGGCGTCGATCCACCTCCCCCGCTGCGCGGGGGAGGAGGGGAGCTTCCTCCTCACCCGTGAAACGGGGGAGGTGGCGCGCGGCGAAGCCGCGTGACGGAGGGGGCGCTAAGCCAGAGCTTCTCGCGGCCGCCTTCGCTCATCCAACCTCACCACCACATCCGCCAGCCCCGGCAAATCCTCGCCGATCCATCGCGTCAGGCGCTCGTAGTGGGCGACGAAGCGGTCGAGGGCGGCGTCGTCCATCGCCAGTCCGGGATCGCGGCCCTCGGCGGCGAGGCGGGCGCGCAGGCGGGCCTCCTGCTGGCCGCGCCAGGCGCGAACGACGGCGAAGTCCGGGGCGGTCAGCAGCACCAGCCGGTCGAACCGCGCGAACAGCGCCGCGTAGGCGCCGGCGAGGGCCGCGTTGGCGAAGCCGCGCCAGGCGCCGTCCGGGTCCTCGTCGCGCTCCAGGGCGTTGACCGGCGCGGTCAGCCTCGCCGCCGGCTGCGGCCGCGCGCCGACGCACCAGCCTTCCAGCAGCACGACATCGACCGGTCCCTCGATACGCGGCCAAGTCGCCTCCGGCGCGCGGTCGTCGGCGGCCTTGTCGAAGCGGGGGAGGGCGATGGTTTCCCGCCGTCCCAGGGCCTCCAGCACAGCCAGCCCCAGCGCCGGATCGTGCGTGCCGGGAACGCCGCGCGTCGCCAGCAGCGGATGGACCTCGCGGGCCAGCCCGGCGCGCTGGGCCTTGGTCAGGTAGAGGTCGTCGATCGACAGCGTCGCGACCTTCAGGCCCCGCGCCGCCAGCAGTCGCGCGACCAGGGCGGCCAGGGTCGACTTGCCCGAGCCCTGCGGCCCGCAGATCCCGACGACGAGGGGCGAGCGGCCTTCGCCAGCCCAGGCCGCCATCCGCGCCGCCAGCGGCCGGTGCAGGCGGTTCGCCAGATCCGCGAAGCTGTCGGGCAGGCCTTCGCCCTGGATGAAGGCGGCGACGAGGTCGGCCTCGCTCGTCATCAGTACGGATTGGCCCAGCGCACCGTCTCGGGCAGCGGCAGGCTGGCCTCGAACACCAGGCCCTCGGCGCGGAAGTCGAAACGGGCGTGGCCTTTCTGCTCGCGCCGGATCGAGCTCTCGATCAGCCGGGTGCCAAAGCCCCGGGTCTTGGGCGGCGTGACCGGCGGGCCGCCGACGTCGCGCCAGGTGAAGGCGAGGTTGCCGGTCACCGGATCGAGCCGCCAGGAGACCTCGACCGCGCCGCCGGGAACCGACAACGCCCCGTACTTGGCGCTGTTGGTCGCCAGCTCGTGGAACACCATCGACAGGCCGACGGCGGTGTGCGGGGCGAGGGCGACGGCGGGACCTTCGCGGCGAACCCGGCCGACGTGCGCGCCCAGGGCCTTCTGGACCAGCTGGTCCATGTCGGCCTCGCGCCAGCCGGTCTTGGTCAGGAGATCGTGGGCGCCGGACAGGGCGATCAGCCGCTCGGTGAAGACCTCCACCGGCGCGCCGTCGGTCTTCAGGAAGGTCTGGCGGGCCAGGGCCTGGACGGTGGCCAGGGTGTTCTTCACCCGGTGGTTCAGCTCGTTGATCATCACGACCTGCCGCTCCTCGCGGGCCGTCAGCTCGCGGGAAGCCTCGCGCAGGGCCGAGTGGACGGCGGCGATCTCTTCCAGGCTGTCCGGATCCGAAGGCGGCAGGGTCTCGCCGCGCCCGATCGCGGCGGCGTCGCTGACCAGCCGCCGCATCTCGCCATTGATCCGGCGAGCGTAGATCAGCGACAGCGTGATGCCCAGGACCAGCAGCGCCAGGAACACCGCGCCGGCCAGGACGACCGAGCGGTTGACCGTGCTGGCAAGGTCGTCGCGCGGGATCGCCACCACCAGGGTCCAACCGGTCTGGGGCGAGCGGGTGTAGGCGACCATGGTCGGCACGCCTTCCAGGGACTTGCTCTTGTTCACGCCCTCGGTCGAGTGGCGCAGGTTCTCCTCCATGTCCTTGGAGGCCAGGGCGCCAGTGAACTTCTCGTTCAGCCGCGAGCGGGCGATGACCCGGCGGTTGTTGTCCAGCAGGGTGGCGACCCAGCGGTCGGGCACGCGCTGCTGGCGGAACACCGAGGCGAACGAGGCCGACTCCACGACATAGGACAGGACATAGGGCTGACCCTTGACCAGGATCGGCGTGGCGACCGTGATCACCGGCTTGCCGGCCACCTTGCCTTGCCGCAGGTCGGAAATCTTGCTGCGCCCCGCCAGCAGGGCGCTGGTTAGCTCATTGGCGCGCGGCGAGATCGGCAGGGGCGCGCCATACGGCTTCAGCGTATTGAGGATCTGCTGCCCGTGGAGGTCGGACACCACGATCCAGCCGGGACGGCGCTGGACGACGCGCTGGGCGCGGCGGTGGAAGTCTTCCCAGTCGCCGTTGATCAGGGCTTGGTCGCTGGCCAGGGTCTCGACCACGGCGACGCCGACGGCGGCCTGGCGATCGACGGCGCCCGACAGCGCCCGCGCGGTGGTGACCAGTTGCTGATAGAGCTGTCCGCGAGACTCGCGATCCGCGCCCGCGAGCAGCAGCACCATGGAAACGATGGCCGGGATCAGCAGGCTGACCGTCAGGAGCACCAGCCGCCCGCGCACCGTGCTAGCGCGGCGGCCGCCCAAATCGCCGCGATCCTGGTCCGTCATTCGTCGGCGCGCCCGCCTCGGCGAGGGCCCAGCATCGCCCTCATGACTTGTATATCGAAGCGAGTCGCGGACGGCGTCTTAAAAATCGCTGTTTTTCCCGAGCCTCGCCGGGCGGCGACGCACAGCGGAACCGTATCGCGGTCACGGGTTTGTGGGTTATGAGACGCCCATGAAGTCCTTGCCCAACATCCTCACCAGCTCGCGCCTCGTGATGGCGCTGTTCATGTTCGTGGCCCTGGCGGCGGCGGCCGGCGCGGTGCCGTGGGTCAGCGATCAGCTAACGGCCGACGCCCAGCTGCGGCTGGAGCGCTGGGCGTTCTACGCCTTCGTGATCGCGGCGGTGACCGACTTCTTCGACGGCTGGCTGGCGCGCAAGCTGGACGCGGTCAGCGTCTGGGGCGCGATCCTCGACCCGATCGGCGATAAGATCCTGGTCTGCGGCGCCCTGCTGGGCCTGATGGCGCTGGGGCCCAATCCGCTGGTCGTGCTGCCGGCGGGCCTGATCCTGTTCCGCGAGTTCACGGTCAGCGCCTTGCGCGAGGTCGGCGCCGGCAGGGGCGTCAAACTGCCGGTGACCCTGCTGGCCAAGTGGAAGACGACCCTGCAGCTGGTCTCGATCGGCGCCGAGATGGTCCTGGCCTCGTGGGGCGCGTTCGGTCTGCCGCAAGAGCCGTCGATGATCGGCGGCTTCACGCTGGTCGCCCACGGCCTGCTGTGGCTGGCGACCCTGGTGACCCTGATCACCGGCGCCCAGTACTGGGAAGCGGCGCGCAAGGCGCTGGCTTAGGCCGAGCGTTAGCGCCCCCCGCGCCCGACCGAGCGACGGCGCGAGGCCTCGCGTTCCAGGGGGGTGATCACCTCGGCGACGGCGCGGCGCTGCTCGGGCGTGCCGGTGACATCCAGGCGGCGGGCGTTGGCGAGCAGGGCTTTCAGTTCAGCGTCGCGGAGCGTGGGGATCTTTTCGAGAAGGGTCATGGAAAGCTCCTTGTTCGACGCCGGAAAAATCGACGCATCCCCATGAAAACGCTTGAGGTCCAGCTTGGCTCCGCTGGCCTGACAAAGTCGTGCGAAAATATTTTTCTTGTTATTTCCTAGAAGTCCTCCAAGATAAGGCTATCGAATTCGCTGCCGCTCGGCCTGCTATTCCTTGCTCCGCGAGCCGGAGCGCCGGACGCGCCTTCCGAACTTCCAACGAAATTTGATCGTCGGCCGAGACGTTTTCGGTCGGCGAACACATGCCTACAAGGATACTCACCATGGCTACTGGAACCGTGAAGTGGTTCAATTCCGCCAAGGGTTTTGGCTTCATCCAGCCGGACAACGGCGGCCAGGACATCTTCGTCCACATCTCGGCCGTTGAACGCGCCGGCATGAACGGCCTGAACGAAGGCCAGAAGCTGTCGTACGAGCCGGAAGTCGACCGCCGCAGCGGCAAGACCTCGGCTGGTCAGCTGCAATCGGCTTAATCGCTGACGCTCTTCACGGACCTCCGGGTCCGTAACGGAACAGGCCGGCGCATGCGCCGGCCTGTTTTCGTTTGGGGGACTGTTTCGCTCGGCGGTCTAGCCGGCGCTCGCGCCGGCCAGCGCCTGTTCAAGGTCTCAGATCGCGAAGCCGTTTTCTCCCGACACGCGGATCTGGCAAGCGTGCCCCTGCTGCATGTGCTCGCGCGCCCGCTTGGCGGCGGAGGCCTTGGCGATGTCCTTTTCCACCGAGGCGCCGAAGAACACGCCGCCCTCCTCGGCGGCCCAGAGAGCGCCGCTGCGGCAGACGGTGATGATGATGCGTTCGAGGATGGGTTTGGCCATCGGGATCTCCTGAAGGTGATGGGGTGGCCGTGCGCGGTCGTTGACGCGCGGTGGAAGACGGGGCGAGGTCAGGGGCGGGGCGTGTCGTCCGCCGGACGGTCGCCATGGCGCTGTTCCAGATAGGCCAGCCCCTCGCGCGTCGGCAGCCATCCGCCGCGCCCGTGGCGGGCCAGGCCGAGGCTGGCCAGCTGCTGGACGTCGCGGATGTTCACCGCCTCCAGCTGGCCCGAGCGCGCCCGACGCTCAAGTTGGCGCAGAGTCCGCTGCGCCTCGACCGACAAGCCGCGCGGACCCAGGTCGTTCTCGTCGTTCGAAACGACCCTCAGTCCAGCGGGCGGCGTGTCATCGTGGTGGGTCATTCCCGCCCTTTCGATTGTCTTCGGAGACGGGCCGACAAGCTTGGATCGGCGTATTGCTAGCCAATGTGGCTCTGGATTGGCGAGATTTTCCGCCCGTTCGATCAGAAAACCACATCACCTCAACTATCGATGTTGAGCCGAAGGCCAAGGAATGTGCGTTGGTCCCTGACGTAATTTCTAGAGAACCATGCAGCATTTTGCCGCGAAATGACAGTTTAACGCGTCAGTCAGGTCATTTTTATTTTGGACGCGGATCGCGAAGGCTGGGGCGCCGGCCTATTCCGCCGCCAGCGGCCACGGCCGCTCCGGCGTCTCGTCCTCGACCACCTCGGGATCCGTCGGCCCGTGCAGCAGCCAAGCCAGGTCCTGCTCCAGCGCCACGCGCCGATCCCGCTCCGCGCGCATCATCGAGGCCAGCACGCTCACGCCCGTGGTTCGGTACACCATCGCCGACTCCTCTCAAGTGCTATTGAGAATGACTCGCAGATTATGGCGATGGCAAGGCGGCAATTCCCCTAAGGGGCCGAGGCGGCTAATCATCGGGCGATCCTTTGGAGACGCTTGCATGCGCGGCTTTCGCGTCCTCGCCGCCCTGATGGCCACGCTGGTTCTGTCGGCCTGCGGGACCGTGTCGCGCGACGCCTTCACGGCTCAGGACCTGGGGGCGGTCGCGCCGCGGGGCCTGGCCGACGTGCGGTTCAGCGCCGCCGATCCCGCCGCGGGCCTGAAGTTCGCCCAGGAGGTCCACAGCCACACCGCCGGCCGCAAGGTCAATGTGCTGGCGATCTCGGGCGGCGGCTCGAACGGCGCCTATGGCGCGGGCGTGCTGGTGGGCTGGACCCAGGCGGGGAACCGGCCCGACTTCGACATCGTCACCGGCGTCTCGACCGGGGCCCTGACCGCGCCGTTCGCCTTCCTGGGCAAGGACTGGGACCGCCGCCTGACCGAGGCCTACACCAGCGATGCCGCCGATCGCATCCTGCAGAAGCGGGGGCTGGACCTCTTCTTCGCGCCCAGCATCTTCCGCAACCACGCCCTGCGCGACCTCGTGGGCAAGTACGTCGACCCGCCGCTGCTCTATGCGGTCGCCGTCGAGCACGCCAAGGGGCGGCGGCTGATGATCGCCACCACCAATCTCGACACCGAGCAGACGATGATCTGGGACATGGGGGCGATCGCCTCGCGCGGCGACGCGGCGGCGTTGCAGCTGTTCCGCGACGTGCTGGTCGCGTCGGCCAGCATCCCCGGCGTCTTCCCGCCCAGCCTGATCGAGGTCCAGGGCCCCAATCGCAAGTTCTCGGAGATGCACGTCGACGGCAGCGTCACCACGCCCTTCTTCGTCGCGCCCGAGACCTTGCTGCTGTCGATCCTGCCGGGGCAGGACAAGACCGGGCCCGGCGAGGTGTCGGTGATCGTCAACGGCCAGATCGACGGCGGCTTCGGCTTCACCAAGGGCGACGCCCTGTCGATCCTTGGCCGCTCGTGGATCGCCATGAACAAGGCCCAGCTGCGCACCCACCTGACCGCCAACGCGGCCTTCACGCGGCGCAACGGCGGGGTGTTCCGCTACACCGCCATCCCCGACGACGCCAAGGGCGACTTCTCGGGCCTCGATTTCGCGGCCGAGGGGCGGCGGGCGCTGTTCAAGCTGGGCTACGACCTGGGCAAGTCCGGCGCGGCCTGGGTCGCGCCGACCGATCCCTCGGCGAACCCGCCTACGCCCACCCCGGCGGCGGCGACCCCGTGAAGCCGGCCATCTGCGCGGCCATCGCCTTCTGGAACGTCGGTCGCGACGTGCAGCGCGCGACATAGGCCGCCAGGTTCGGCTGCTCGGCCAGCATGTCCTCGGGGACGTTGCGCAGCACGTCGGCCATCAGCAGGTCGCCGGCCGTAAAGCGATCGCCGTCCAGGTAAGGGTTATCGCCCAGCCGCGCGGACAGTTCGGCGAGCCGCTGGCGCATCCAGCCCTCGGCCCTGGGCCGCGCTCCTTCGGTCCAGGCCTGGCCGGCGCTGAAGACATTGATCTCGGTCAGCAGGGCCAGCGGCATTTCCATGGTGTTCAGCGCACAGAACATCCAGGTCTGGACCCGCGCGCGGCCGGCGGGGTCGCGCGGCATCAGGGCGTCTGACCGTTCGGCGATGCGCAGCACGATCGCCCCGCTCTCGAACATCGCGACCTCGCCGTCGTCATAGGCCGGCACCTGACCAAAGGGCTGCTTGGCGCGGTAGGCGGTCTTGTCCTCGTGCAGCACGGTCTCGGTCCGGTAGGGCAGGCCGGCCTCTTCCAGGGCCCAGCGGACCCGCAAGTCGCGCACCCGACCCTGGGCGAAGGGCGGGACCCAGCTGTAGTGCGAGACGACGGCGGTCATTGGACGGTCTCCAGATAGGCGGCGAACTTGTCGAGCAGGCTGTTCCAGCCGCCGTTGTGGGCGTCGCGCGCCTCGACGGTCGCGAAGGGCTGCTGGTGGAAGCGCATCAGGGTCCGGCCGCTGGCCAGCTCCAGGAAGGTGACGGTGACCAGGTTGTCGACGCCCCAGGCGCCGTCCTCCCAGCGAAAGGTCATGACGATCCGTTCGTTGGGGACGATCTCCTGGTAGACGCCGGTGCTCCACACCTCGCGTCCCTCGGCGCTCTTCATGCCCAGGCGATAGGTTCCGCCCACGCGAAGGTCCTGCTCGGCGTCGATCGGCTCGAAATTCTTGGGGCCCCACCAGCGGGTCAGGTGCCGAGGATCGGTCCAGACGCGGAAGACGAGGTCGCGCGGGGCGGCCAGGATGCGTTCGATCAGGAGCTCGTCGTCCTGGATCACGACGGTGTCGGTCATGGCTTGGGAGTCCTCGGCTTGTCGGTGGGGGAGGGAGCCTGGGCCTGCAGTTCGGCGAGGTAGTCGTCCAACCGGTCGAAGCTGGCGTCCCAGAACCGGCGGTAATGTTCGATCCAGCCGTAGGCGCGCTTGAGGGCGTCCGCCTCCAGCTTGCAGGGGCGGACCTGGGCCTCGCGCGAGCGGCTGATCAGGCCGGCGGCCTCCAGCACCTTCAGGTGGCGGGAGACGGCCGGCAGGCTGATGTCGAACGGCGCGGCCAGCTCGCTGACGCTGGCCTCGCCCCGCGTGAGGCGCGCCAGGATCGCCCGGCGGGTCGGGTCGGCGAGGGCGGCGAAGGTGGCGGAGAGCTGGTCGGTCATTTATTTAATGAGGTTGTTATTTAACGTAATGGCTAAGTTGTGGGGATAAGGTTGTCAACACCGAGAGTCCCTCTCTCGTTGAGAGAGGGATGCGGGGCGCTGCCCTCTTTGAACGCCTTGAATCCGCCGCCTAGGGGGGGCTCTATCGGAGTCCCAACCACCGGAATCCCCATGCTCGCCGCGCTGCTGATAACCGTCGCCATGACCGCCTGTCCGACCGAGAAAGCGGTCTATGCGCTGAGGACCGAGCCGGCGGTGACCGCGCGATTTGTCCCGGTCGCCAGCAGTCAGGACTGGTCCGCGGGCCTAGCCCTGCGGCTCGATGTCCATGGCCGGCGACTTTGGTTCCTGCCGGCGCACGGCGGGACCAACGGCGAGAACTACATGATCTCGACGCCCGACCCGTCCGCGCCGGGCTGGAAGCCGCCGGGCCCCGAGGCCGGTCCGCGTCCGCTCGGCGAGTTGCAGTACATGGGCTTCGACAAGGACTATCTGCTCGACCTCGGCGTTCCCCACGCCGGCCAGCGCGCGCCGGCCCACATGCTGCTGCCCACCTTGGACGACGCCCTTCGGCATCCGCGCAACGACGCCGACCGCGACAGTATTCCCCGCCAATTCTTCGATCTGGTCAGCTGCGGCGGACGTTGAACTGCGTTCGGCCAAGCTGCCGTTAACCCCTTCATAAGATGCGGGGTTGCGCCGAACCGACTCCGTCTCTAAACGGGCGGCTTAACCTGCAAGATGGTCGGCAGCGGGCGCGCGGATGTGCGCGACCGTGTCTCTGCGCGCGAGTTTCTGATGCCCAAAAGAACTGACATCTCCTCGATCCTGATCATCGGCGCTGGGCCCATCGTCATCGGTCAGGCCTGCGAGTTCGACTATTCGGGCGTGCAAGCCTGCAAGGCGCTGCGCGCCGAGGGCTACCGGATCATCCTGGTCAACTCGAACCCCGCCACGATCATGACCGATCCGGACGTGGCCGACGCGACCTATATCGAGCCGATCACGCCGGAGATGGTCGCCAAGATCATCGAGAAGGAGCGCCCCGACGCGCTCTTGCCGACCATGGGCGGCCAGACCGCCCTGAACACGGCCCTGGCCTTGGAAGAGCAGGGCGTGCTGGCCAAGTTCGGCGTCGAGATGATCGGCGCCAAGGCCGAGGTCATCGACAAGGCCGAGGACCGCCAGAAGTTCCGCGACGCCATGGACAAGCTGGGTCTCGAAAGCCCGCGGTCGCGCGCCTGCCACACGCTTGAAGAGGCCATGGAAGGCCTGGAGTTCGTCGGCCTGCCGGCGATCATTCGCCCGTCCTTCACCCTGGCCGGCACCGGCGGCGGCATCGCCTACAATGTCGAGGAGTTCAAGGAGATCGTCGAGCGCGGCCTCGACCTCTCGCCGACCACCGAAGTTCTGGTCGAAGAGAGCGTCCTGGGCTGGAAGGAGTACGAGATGGAGGTCGTCCGCGACAAGGCGGACAACTGCATCATCGTCTGCTCGATCGAGAACATCGACCCGATGGGCGTGCACACCGGCGACTCGATCACCGTCGCTCCGGCCCTGACCCTGACGGACAAGGAATACCAGTGGATGCGCGCGGCCTCGATTGCCGTGCTGCGCGAGATCGGCGTGGAGACCGGCGGCTCGAACGTCCAGTTCGCCGTCAATCCGAAGGACGGCCGCATGGTCGTCATCGAGATGAACCCGCGCGTGTCGCGCTCGTCTGCGCTCGCGTCGAAGGCCACCGGCTTCCCGATCGCCAAGGTCGCCGCGCGCCTGGCCGTCGGCTACACCCTGGACGAGCTGAAGAACGACATCACCGGCGGCGCGACCCCGGCCTCGTTCGAGCCCAGCATCGACTATGTCGTCACCAAGATCCCGCGCTTCGCCTTCGAGAAGTATCCGGGTTCGGAGCCCCTGCTGACCACGGCCATGAAGTCGGTCGGCGAGGTCATGGCCATCGGCCGCACCTTCAAGGAAAGCGTCCAGAAGGCCCTGCGCGGCCTGGAGACGGGCCTGGCCGGCTTCGACGAGGTCGAGATCCACGGCGCCGATGATCCCGACACCGGCAAGGAAGCGGTCATCCGCGCCCTGGGCGTCCCGACCCCCGACCGCCTGCGCGTGATCGCCCAGGCCTTCCGCCACGGCCTGACCGTGGAAGAGGTCAACGTCGCTTGCTCGTACGAGCCCTGGTTCCTGCGCCAGATCGCCGAGATCGTCCGCCAGGAAGGCTGGGTGAAGGCCGGCGGCCTGCCGACCGACGCCGCCGCCTTCCGCGCCCTGAAAGCCCAAGGCTTCTCGGACAAGCGCCTGGCCCAACTGACCGGCAAGACCGAGAACGAGGTTCGCGCCCTGCGTCAGGCGCTGTCCGTCCGCCCGGTGTTCAAGCGCATCGACAGCTGCGCCGGCGAGTTCCTGGCCAGCACGCCGTACATGTACTCGACCTACGAGACTGGGGCGCTCGGCCAAATCCCCGAGTGCGAGAGCGATCCGTCCGACGCCAAGAAGGCGGTGATCCTGGGCGGCGGTCCCAACCGGATCGGCCAGGGCATCGAGTTCGACTACTGCTGCTGCCACGCCGCCTTCGCGCTCGACCAGATCGGCGTCGAGTCGATCATGGTCAACTGCAACCCCGAGACCGTCTCGACCGACTACGACACCTCCGACCGCCTGTACTTCGAGCCGCTGACGGCCGAGGACGTGCTGGAGCTGCTGCACGTCGAGAAGAGCAAGGGGACCCTGGCCGGCGTCATCGTCCAGTTCGGCGGCCAGACGCCGCTGAAGTTGGCCCACGCCCTGGAGGAGGCCGGCATCCCGATCCTGGGCACCAGCCCGGACGCCATCGACCTGGCCGAGGACCGCGAGCGCTTCCAGCAACTGCTGAACGGCCTGAAGATCGCCCAGCCGGAAAACGCCATCGCCCGCAGCTGGGACGAAGCGCGCGCCGAAGGCGAGAAGATCGGCTTCCCGTTCGTGATGCGTCCGTCCTACGTGCTGGGCGGCCGGGGCATGGAGATCATCCGTGACCACGAGGCCATGGAACGCTACATCGCCGGCGCCGGCGAGATCTCGCTCGAGCACCCGATCCTGCTGGACCACTATCTGAGCCGCGCCACCGAGGTCGACGTCGACGCCCTGTGCGACGGCAAGGACGTGTTCGTGGCCGGCGTGCTGGAGCACATCGAGGAAGCCGGCGTCCACTCGGGCGACTCGGCGTGTTCGATGCCGCCCTTCTCGCTGAAGGCCGAGACGGTCGAGGAGCTGAAGCGCCAGACTGTCCAGATGGCCCTGGCCCTGAACGTCCGCGGCCTGATGAACGTGCAGTTCGCGATCGAGGAGCCGCACGGCGACAACCCGCGCATCTACGTGCTGGAAGTGAACCCGCGCGCCTCGCGCACCGTGCCGTTCGTGGCCAAGACCATCGGCCAGCCGGTGGCGGCCATCGCGGCCAAGATCATGGCCGGCGCGACCCTGGCCAGCTTTGGCCTCAAGGACGTTCCCTACGACCACATCGCGGTCAAGGAAGCGGTCTTCCCGTTCGCCCGCTTCGCCGGCGTCGACACGGTGCTGGGCCCGGAAATGCGCTCGACCGGCGAGGTCATGGGCCTCGATTGGAAGCGCGACGGCGAGACCAGCATGGGCCCGGCCTTCGCCCGCGCCTTCGCCAAGAGCCAGCTGGGCGGCGGCGTCAAGCTGCCGACCAAGGGGACGGCGTTCGTCTCGGTCAAGGAAAGCGACAAGCCCTGGATCGTCGAACCGGTGAAGCTGTTGCAGGCGGCCGGCTTCAAGGTGCTGTCGACCGAGGGCACCCAAGCCTACCTCGCCGAACAGGGCGTCCAGGTCGAGCACGTCAAGAAGGTGCTGGAAGGCCGTCCGCACATCGTCGACGTGATGAAGAACGGCGGCGTGCAGCTCGTCTTCAACACCACCGAAGGCAAGCAGGCGCTGGAAGACAGCTTCGAGATCCGCCGCACGGCCCTGATGATGAAGGTGCCGTACTACACGACCTCGGCGGGCGCCCTGGCCGCCGCTCAAGCCATCGCCGGCGCCCCGGCCGAGGCCTTGGACGTCCGCCCGCTGCAGAGCTACGCGTGAGCCTGCTTCCCTCTCCCCTTGCGGGAGAGGGTGGCCCGCTAGGGCCGGGTGAGGGGTTGAAGACAAGAGCCGCCGCGACAGCCTTAGCGCTGTCGCGGCGGTTTTTGTTAGCGTGACCCCTCATCCGTCGCTTTCAGCGACACCTTCTCCCGCAAGGGGAGAAGGGGGAGGCTCACCCCACTCGCACCCCGTTCTTCACCTTGAAGCACCGCCGCTTGCCCAGCTCGGTGCCGCAGAAGCCGGGCTCGGTCGTCCCCTCGTGCAGCATCACGTACGGGTCCCGGCGGCATTCGAACCACGCCTTCTGGAAGGCGACGTGCGCGACGTCCTGGTGGAACACGGGCCGCTGGTCCACCGTGTAGAAGCGGGTCATGGCGGCCAGGCCGCCGAAGCTGCCGCGACCGTTGACCAGGCCGCAGACTTGGCCGGCGCGCGTGGCCCACACCGCGCCCAGCTCGAGCGGGCTGCGCTGGTTCAGCCGCGCTTCCAGATGGGCCCGGACCTGCCGCCACTGCGCCTTGGCCACGGGCTCGTATCGCGCGCGCTGGATGGGCGTGGGCGAGGGTTTGAAGCCGTTGTCGCGCTCGAACCGCGCCAGGTCGACCACGGTGAACAGGAACGCCGCCAGCGTCCCGGCCACGGCGATCGCCGAGAACACCAGCGGCGTCAAAGGCTGCTTGATCGTTCGCGTTCCGAAATCCCTGACCGCCATGCGTCGTCCTCCCACGACCGAGAGATTGGCGAAGGATTTTGGAATTACAAGCATAAACTAATTACGGGCGTAATTAGACGCCGCGCCGCTTCGGGTCTTTCGGCTCGTCATCCTCGTCGAGCCTGGGCGTCGCGGTCTCCGCCGGCGGGGGCGGCGGCGGATCGGCGGTGAAGAAGGCGCCCAACAGCAGCGTCATGCCGGCCATCGGCGCCATGGCCCGCCGCGCCCGCTTGCCGAGGGAGATGATCCGCACCCCGAGCGGAACGAGCAGGGCCGCGACGGCGGTCAGGATCAGCGTGGTTTGAAGCTCGGTCATGCGCCGCATCTGGGCGCGGTCAAGCGGCGCCGCAACCTCCGGCCGCGCGGGCGGGGTGTTCACGGTCGCCCCGGATGCTATGCAAGCGCCCTGTCCTCCGAGGGAATCCATGCGTTCGCCGAAGTCCTTGTCCCGCGATCAGGTCCTGTTCGCCGCCGTGGTCACGATCGTCCCGATCCTGCTGTGCGGCTTCATGTTCGGCTTCGACATCCCGCTGGCCTCGGCGAAGTTCTGGGTGCGGCCCAAGAACGACATGATCGCCATGACGGCGGCCTACGAGGCCTATGTCCGCCAGCCTTGGAGCTGGCCGATCACCATGGTCTCGGGCCTGCTGCCCAAGCCGTTCTCGATCGTGTTCAGCGACAGCATCCCCTGGCTGTCGATCCTGCTGAAGGCCTCGGGCCTGGGGCCGTACTTCAACCCGTTGGGCGTCTTCCTGATGCTCTCCTACCCGCTGCAGGCCTGGAGCATGGTCGCCTTGCTGCGGTCGCTGGGCGTCAAGGACAAGGTCCCGCTGGCGATCGGCGGTCTGATGGCCCTGCTGTTCCCGACCTGGATCGCCCGGCAGTTCGGCCACATCGCCCTGTGCGGCCACTGGCTGATCCTGTTCTCCCTGGCCCTGACGGTGTCGTCGGCGCGCCTGGGCTTGACCTGGAAGCGGGTGGGGGGCTTCGCGGCCTTGGCCGCCCTGGCGACGGGCGTCCACGCCTATCACCTGGTCCCGATCGCGGCCTGCTTCGGCGCGGCCCTGCTGGCCGAGCTGCTGCAGCGTCGCGGCGGCGCCTGGACGCGCGTCCCGCTGGCGGCCGTCGCCGTGCTGGCCTCGGTCGGCCTGCCGGCCCTGTTCCTGGGCTATGGCGAGGGCTCGGGCCCGACCGGCGGCGCGGCGGCCATCGGCCTCTATTCGATGAACGTGCTGGGCCCCGTCTGGCCGCAGGCCTCCAACGTCTTCGGCCAATACTGGACCGGCGGCTGGTATCGCGGGACCCTGGATCCCAACGGCGGCCAGTATTTCGAGGGCTTCCAGTTCATGGGCGTGGGGCCGCTGCTGCTGGTCGCCGCCATGCTGGCGACGTTGATCTGGGGCGCGCTGCGCGGGCGACGTCCCGAGGCGGGCGCTTTCGCGCGGTGGACGCCGCTGGCTCTGTCGATGCTGGCCCTGACGCTGTGGGCCATTGGCTGGGTGGTCTATGCCGGTCCGACCCACCTGTTCGACATCCCCAAGCCCAGCGGCAAGGTCGCCGAGATCGTCGGCGGCTACCGCGCCCACGGCCGCTTCTTCTGGGCGCCGGGTTACCTGCTGATGGCCCTGGGGATCGCCTGGGCCAGCCGCCTGCCGCGCCGCGCGGGCCTTGGCCTGCTGGCGGCGGCTCTGGCGATCCAGGCCTATGACTCAAGCCCGCTGCGCCAGGGCGTGCGCTCCGTCTTCGCTGGGCCCGACACCCTGGAGATGCCGGTCGCCTTCGCCAATAGCCCGGCCATCCGCGGCCGCCCCTGGGTGTTCCGCCCCACCTATTTCTGCAGCCCCAACCCGCTGGACGAGCGCGTGATCAGCCAGATGGCCCTGATCGCCGTGCGCACGGGCGGGACCTCGAACACCTTCGCCACCGCGCGCAGCAACGACGCGCCGTGCGAGGTCGTGCCGCCCGACCTGACCCTGGACGCCGCGCCCGGCGACCGGCGCATGACCATCGTGATGGCCAACGGCAAGCTGGAGGGCGGCGACCTGCAGCCGATCGCCCAGCGCACCGACTGCTACCGCTTCAAGCGCGGCGTGGTCTGCGGGCGCGACCTGGCCGGCATCTCGGGCCTGGCGCCCGTCCTGCCCGGCGAGCTGGCGACCGAGCGTCCGCCGCTGCTCTCCATCCGCCTGGACCAGACGCCGAAGTCGCCGGCCCTGACCTCGGGCTGGGCCGACCTCGATCCCGGCGGCAAGGGGCTGTGGACCCTGGGGCCCAAGGCCCTGTTCACCCTGGATGCGCCCAAGACCATCGGCCCGAACGGCTTCTTCGTCGACATCGTCGCGATCGGCTTCTCGGACGAGCCGGTGCGGCCGCAGCGGGTGACCCTGTACGCCGAAGGCCAGCGCGTCGATGTCCAGAACATCGACACCGGCAACTTCTACACCTACCGCTTCAAGGTCCCGAACGGGGCGGTCAAGCCGGGCCAGCCGGTGCGCTTCATGTTCGACCTGCCCGACGCCCGCGCGTCCAAGAACGATCCGCGCGTGCTGGGCATCGGGGTGCAGGAGATCAGGATCGTGCAGTAGGGGCCCGCGCCCCGTCCTCCGCAACGTGGGCGAAGACCCAGAAGTGGCTCAGCAGGAACAGGGCCGCGGTGTAGCTGACCGCCGCCGCGCCTTGCGCCGCCACGCTCCAGAGGTCGCCATGCGGCAGCGCCGCCTTGGCCAGGGTCAGGACGCCCTGGTTCAGGGCGAAGGCGCCGGCCACCGCCACGACGTAGCGGGCGGGCGCCGAGCGGGCGGCGCGGCGGGCGCGGAACACGAACAGCTTGCTCAGGGCGAAGCTGACGCAGATCCCGACCGCGTAGCCGATGGCGTTGGCCAGGTGCGCGGACAGATGCAGGCCCACGTCCAGGGCCACGATGATCGAGAAGCCGACCAGGGTGTTGATCACGCCGGCCAGGCCATAGCGCAGGGCCGAGAGCAGGAACTCGCGCCGCGCCGGCGTCAGGAGGGTCAAGCCGGCGCGTCCTCTTGCGAAGGCTTGGGCGCCTCGAAGCCGTAGCGGTCCATGACCACGTACAGCGGCCGGCCCTTCACCTCCTGATAGATGCGGGCGACGTATTCGCCCAGCGAGCCGATCGCCAGCATCTGCAGGCCGAAGCTCATCAGGATCACCACCATCAGCGACGGATAGCCGGGCACGTCGCGGCCCCACAGCAGGGTGCGGACCACCAGGCCCGCCGCCGCCAGCACCGCCAGCACGCCCGCCGCGACGCCGACATAGCTCCACACCCGGATCGGCGCGGTGCTGAACGAGGTGATCCCGTCCAGGGCGAAGTTCCAGAGCTTCCAGTACCGCCACGAGCTGGTCCCGGCCGCGCGCTCGGGGCGGGCGTAGGGGATGGCCTCCTGCCGGAAGCCGACCCAGGCGAACAGGCCCTTCATGAAGCGGTTGCGCTCGGGCAGCTGGCGCAGCACCTCGACCACGCGCTTGTCCATGAGCCGGAAATCGCCGGCGTTGTAGGGCAGATCCACGTCCGACAGCCGGTTGAAGGCGCGGTAGAAGCCCTGGGCCGTGAGGCGCTTCAGCGGCGAGTCCGCGCTGCGGTCGACCCTGACGCCATAGGCGACGTCGGCGCCGGCCTCCCAGGCCTCGACGAAGCGGCCGATCAGCTCGGGCGGGTCCTGCAGGTCGACGTCGATCGGCACCACCATGTCGCCGGCGGTGGCGTCCAGCCCCGCCGACATCGCCGTCTCCTTGCCGAAGTTGCGGGCCAGGTTGATGACCTTGATGCGCGGGTTGCGCTGATGGTGCCGCAGCAGCACCGCCAGGGTGTGGTCGCGGCTGCCGTCGTTGACGCAGACGATCTCGTAGTCGAGGCCGATCTTGGCCAGCTCGTCCTCGATCCGTTCAAAGAACAGGTCCAGCACCGCCTGCTCGTTGAAGCACGGGGCGACGATCGACAGTCGCTTGCCCGCGCGCGAGCGGGGCGGGACGATAGCGGCGGCCTGGACGGCGGTGGGCGCGGAAACCATGCCGATGGTTTAGCGGTGTTGCGCGCGCGGGGCGAGGGGGTCAGGACGGCTCGTCGGAGTCCGGCGGGATCTGATAGATGATCGGCACGATACAGCCGTGATAGCCGGTGGGGCGCGGCTTGGGGCGAGCCGAGTTCACCAGCATATGGGCGGCGTTGCCGAAGGCCGGGGTGGGTTGCGAGGCCAGCACCTCGACCGCGCCGATCTGGCCCCACGGCGCCACGTCGAAGCGGACGATCGCCCAGCCGCCGACCCGGCGGCTGCTGAAGGCCGGCGGATAGCTCATCGGCGAGGGCAGGTTCATCTGCTCGCGGGTGATGTCGCACGCATCCTCGGGGCGATCGAAAGCGCCGTTCTCGGGGCGGGCCGGCGGCGCGCTGATCGCGGGACGGGCCTTGACGAAGGTGCGGCAGCCGGTGCGCGCCGGCCCGGGCAGGAACCGGCTCTTGGCGGTGGCCTCCGCCGTCGCCTTGGCCAGCGCCGGATCGCCATGTTGGACGGCCGTCTTGACGTTCCGGACCGCGCCCTTTTCGTCGATGTCGAAGGTGAGGGCGGCCCAGGCGGGATCGACGCTCTTGTCGTCGAAGGGGCGCAGGTCCGGATAGACCCAGGTCGCCGGCCGCCGCCGGACGCCCTTGTAGCAGTCGCCCGTTGCGTTCAGCGCCTGATAGACGACCGGCGCGGCGTTGCGGCCCTCGACGGCGGCGATCTCGAACAGCTTGGCCGGCGAGGCCTCGGCCAGCGGGACATAGGTCGGCGCGGCGTCCACCGAGCAGCCACTGCGCGGCGCGCCCGGCGCGAAACGCCAGCTGGCGATGATCGCGGTCTGATCCTCGGTCCCCCAGTAGCTGGCGGCCCCGCCCTTCAGGTCGGTCACCCGCCCCTCGGCGTTGACCGAGAAGGTGAACACCTGGCTGGTCGGCGGCTTGGGCGGAGCATAGTCGAGCAGGGGAACCGGCGGCGGCGACCACACGCGCCAGGTCTTGGGCGGCAGCGGGGCGCCCTCGACCAGCCGCGCCGTCCCGCCGACGCAGGTCACCGTCGCGGGCGGCGGCGCGAAGCTGACCACGCGGGTGGTCGCGCCAGGGTCCTCTGGCGGGGGGAGGGTGGCGGCGTGGGCGACGCCCGCGAGCGACGACAGAGCGGCCAGGGCCGCGAACAACACACCGCGCATGGACGCTCCGCGATCTAAGGTTGCAGCGAGCTATCCACGTCGGCCGGGCGCGGTCAAGCCGCCGCCGACGCGGCGCGACGCGCCTTGTGACAAGGCGTCTCAGAAAACGCACCCAGCGTCTCAGAGTCGCGTCCCGGCGGGCGGGGGCGATTGACTCCGCGCGGCTGGATTCTGACGAGGTCTCCCAAAAGTAGAGTTGCGACGAGCGGAGTCCCCAATGAGCGCGATCACGGTTTCACAGAGCGGGACGAGCGCGATCGATCAACTGCTCTCTGGTCAGAAGTGGAGCAGCGCCAATCTGACGATCGCGTTCCCGGCCGTCTCGACGGACCTCGGCTATGCGGTGAGCGCCACGGATTTCGCGGGGCTGTCTGCGAGCGAAAAGACGGCGTTCACCGCCGTCCTGTCGCGCTGGGCCGAGGTCAGCGGACTGACTTTCAGCGAAGTGTCCGACCCGAAGACGGCGGACATCTCGATCTATTGGTATCGGTCGTCCAGCAACCCCACCGCCCAGATTGCCGGGGTTCTCGAGAATTCAGAGCGGGCGGGCGACATCCAGCTGGGCGCTGGCGTGAGCAGCGGCGATCTTTCGTCTCCGGGGACCTTCGGCTATTTCGCGGCGCTTCAGGTGATCGGCGCGGCCCTGGGGCTCAAGGCGCCCAGCGCCAGCGCTGGCGGCTTTCCGTCCTCGGACGCCGTCTACGTCTACGACTCGGTGATGAGCCAATTCAGCCATTCGGGCGCGGGTCTCGGCACGGTCGCCTCGGGCAGCTATCCGAAGCAGCCGATGGCGAACGACATCGCCGCGATCCAGTACCTCTATGGCCAGAATGGCGGCTCGAGCGGCGATACGATCTACTATTTCGGTCCCAATGACGGTTTGACCCTTCGGCCGTTGATTGACGTCGGCGGCGAAGACATCCTCGATTTCGCGGCCTATTCGAACAACCTGACCATCGACCTGCGGCCGGGCGGCTGGACGGACCTGGGCCGCCAGTACGCCGTGCTGGACACCGGCAATCCGTCGGTGAAGCCGCCGGGCAATATCGTCCTGCCCCTCAGCGGCACAGTGATCGAGAACGCCACTGGCGGGTCGGGCAACGACACCATCATCGGCAACGCGTCCAGCAACCTGCTGCGCGGCGGCGGCGGCGACGACGTCCTGAAGCCCGGCGGGGGGAACGATTCCCTGTTAGGCGGGGCTGGAAACGACACCTTCGACTTCTCCGACGGGGCGGGCGGAAGCAAGGACATCTTCGATCTCGAACAAGGCGACGTGATCAAGCTGCGCGATGTCGTGGCGGGCGGGATCCTCCTTCAGAGCAATAGCGGCCTGACCACCGGCCAGGTCTCCCATTCGACGAACGGCGTCACCACCATGCTGTACGTCGGGCTGGACGCGACGCCCGGCGCGGACATGAGCATCTATTTCGAAGAAAGCTACCTTCCCTCCGAACTGGTGATCAGCGGGAACACGATCCGCTACATCCCCGACTCCGCCGGCCCGCAGGTGATGTCGGTGACATCGCCCGCTGGCCAGAACGCGGCTGGCGCCGTCATCCACTTCACCGTCAACTTCCATGAGGCGGTCACCGTCACCGGCGCGCCGCAGCTGGCGCTGACCATCGGTTCGACCACTCGCTACGCCAACTACGCCAGCGGGTCGGGAAGCGGCACGCTCGATTTCACCTATGTCGTCCAGAGCGACGATCTCGACACCGACGGGCTGTCGGTCAATGCGCTGAGCCTGAACGGCGGGACGCTGCAGGACGCCGGCGGCCACGACGCCAGCCTGACCCTCAACAACGTGGCGTCCATGACGCGGGTGACGGTCGATGGGGCGGGCCCTGTCGTGTCGTGGGTCTCGACGCCGTATTCCACGACCTACAAATCCGGCGACACGCTGGACTTCACGGTCGGTTTCAACGAGGCGGTCGTCGTCACGGGGACGCCGACGCTTTCCGTGGCGATCGGCTCGATGGTTCAGCAGGTCGGTTATGTCAGCGGATCGGGAAGCACGGAGCTCGTCTTCCGCTACACCGTCCAAAGCGGCGACAGCGCCAACGGGGTCAGCGTTGGCATGCTGTCGAACGACAACGCGACGCTGAAGGACGCGGCCGGCAACGCCGCCAACCTGACTCTGAACTATGTCAGTTCGGGCAGCAATGTGCGTGTCGATGGCGTCGCCCCGGTCGTAACCTCGGTCTCGGTCCCGACGAACGCCGCCTACAAGGCGGGCGATGCGCTGACCTTCACGGTCAATTTCGACGAGGCCGTCACCGTCACGGGGACGCCGCAGCTGGCCGTTACCGTGGGCTCGACCGTCCGCCAGGCCAACTATGTCAGCGGCTCGGGGACCTCGGCCCTGGTGTTCCGCTACAACGTCCAGAGCGGCGAGAGGGACGCCGACGGGATTGCGATCGGCTCTCTGAACCTGAACAGCGGGACGCTGAAGGACACCGCGGGCAACAGCGCAGCCCTGACCCTGAACAGCGTTGGCGCGACCTCTTCGGTGCTGGTCGATGGCGTCGCCCCGACCCTGGTCTCGGCCACGGGGCCGGCGGCGGCGACCTACAAGGCCGGCGACGCGCTGAACTTCACGGTCAACTTCAGCGAGGCGGTCACCGTCACCGGGACGCCGAAGCTGGCCCTGACGCTGGACACCGGCGGGACCGTCGATGCGACCTATGTCAGCGGCTCGGGGACCAGCGCTCTCGTGTTCCGCTACACCGTCCAGGCCGGCGCCGCCGACGCCGATGGCGTGACGCTGGGCTCTTCGATCGCCCTGAACGGCGGGACGCTGAAGGACGCCGCCGGCAATGACGCCACCCTGACCGGCCTGAGCGCCTCGGGCCTGTCGAGCGTCACGGTCGATGGCGTGGCGCCGTCGGTCCAGTCGATCGCCCGCGTCGGCGCGGCGCTCAGCAAGGCGACGACCCAGTCGTTCACCGTGACCTTCAGCGAGGCGGTGGTCGGCCTCGACGTCGGCGACTTCGTCCTGGCCACGACCGGTACGGCCAACGGGACGATCACCAGCGTCACGGGCTCGGGCGCGACCTATACGGTCAACGTCGGGTCGGTCAGCGGCGACGGGACCTTGCGGCTGAACCTGAACGCCGGCGGCCTCATGGACGCGGCCGGCAACGTGAACGGCAGCGGCTTCAGCGGCCAGGCCGTCACCATCGACAACCTCGCCCCCACGGTCGCCTCGGTCTTGCCTCCGGCCGATCGCGTCTATGTGGTCGGAGACCATCTCGATTTCACCGTCAACTTCAACGAGGCGGTGACCATCACGGGCTCTCCGCGCATAGCCCTGATGGTCGGAGGGGTCACCCGCTACGCCGAGTACCAGAGCGGCTCGGGGGGGAGCGGCGTCGTCTTCCGGTACACGATCCAGGATGGCGACACCGATCTCGACGGCGTCACGGTCGGCAGCCTGTCGCTGAACGGCGGAACCGTACAGGATGCTGTCGGCAACGCGGCTAACCTGGTGCTCAATGGCCTGGGCGCGACCGCGGGCGTACTGGTCGATGGCGTCGCCCCGACCCTGGTCTCGGCCTCGGGCCCGGCGGCGGGGACCTACAAGGTCGGCGACGCGCTGAACTTCACGGTCAATTTCAGCGAGGCGGTCACCGTCACCGGGACGCCGAAGCTGGCCCTGACCCTGGATACGGGCGGGACGGTGGACGCCACCTATGTCAGCGGCTCGGGGACCAGCGCCCTGGTGTTCCGCTACAGGGTGCAGGCTGGGAACGCCGACGCGGACGGCGTCAGCCTCGGATCTTCGATCGCCCTGAACGGCGGGACCCTGACGGACGCCGCCGGCAACGCCGCGCCCCTGACCGGTCTCAGCGTCTCGGGCCTGGCGGGCGTCAAGGTCAACGGCGTCGGCCCCGCCGCGCAGTCGATCGCGCGCGTGGGCGCGGCCGTCAGCAAGGCGGCGACCCAAGCCTTCACCGTCACCTTCAGCGAGGCGGTCACCGGCGTCGACGCCAGCGACTTCGTCCTGACCACGACCGGAACCGCCGGCGGCGCCATCACCGGCGTCACCGGTTCGGGAACGACCTACACCGTCAGCGTCGGCTCGGTGACCGGCGACGGGACCTTGCGCCTGGATCTCAAGGGCTCGGGCACGGGCATCGTCAACGGCTTGAGCAATCCGATCGGCGCGGGCTTCGCCACGGGTCAGAGCTTCACGATCGACAACACCGCCCCGGCCGCGCCGACCATCGCGACCGTCGCGGGCGACGACACGATCGGCGCCGGCGAGGTCTCGGGCCTGGCTCTGTCGGGAACGATCGAGGCCGGCGCGACCATCGCCCTGACGATCGGCGGCGTCGCCAAGACCGCCAGCGTCAGCGGGACCACCTGGACCTACGCGGTTACCCAGGCCGAGATCGACGCCCTGGGCGCGGGGACCAAGACCATCGCGGTCACGGCGACGGACGCGGCGGGCAATGTCGGCGCGACCGCGACCCATACGGTGACGATCGCGGCCGGCGCCCTGACCCCCGAGCCCGAGCCGGAACCCGAGCCCCAGCCGGAGCCGCGTCCGCCCACCCTGGTCGACGTGGCCGACCGGCCGGCCGTGGCCTTCGTCGCTCTGGCCTTGGACAACCTGGGCATCACGCCCGGCTCGACCAAGACCGCCAGCCTGACGGTCACCCTGCCCGATGGCTCGGTCGCCGAGAGCACCGCGGCCCGGGTGCAGGCGGACATCAACAGCGCCATCGTCCAGTTCAAGGCCGGACTGATCACCCAGGCGGTGTTCGAGCAGCGCCTGACCCTGGCCGTGGCCCCGACCACGGGCGTGGCCCACGACGCCTACAAGTTCTTCACCGGCGCAGCGCCGACCGACGCCGGCATGACCTGGCTGATCGACTCCGCCGACAACCCCAACGACCTGACCGACGGCTACTACGCCCGGTTCACGGCCGAGAACCGCTACATCAACTTCGCGGTCAATCTGGGCAAGGTCGGCGAGGGGCGGGCCGGGTTCCAGACCCAGTACGGCGGCCTGACCTTCGCCGAGGCGGTGACCAAGGCCTATGGCGAGATCATCGGCGCGACCGAAGCCCAGAGCGCCGGCGTCGATGTCGCCGCGGCCCTTCGCTACATTCAGAGCCAGGAGGCCTATTTCCGCGCCCTGGGCGGCGACGACCTGGGCGCCAAGGCCGCCATGGCCGGCTATGTCCTCAGCGTCGGAACCAGCTTCCACGTCGGCAAGTACTACGCCGCGCTCGAGGACTACGTCGTCGGCGCCATCACCGCCGGCGCCAGCGCGCAGGCGGCCGCGCCGGCCTGGGATCTGGGGTAGGGGGCGAAGCTCAGATCGCGGCGAGACGGAGGGGGCGCTATCCGCCCGCCCCTCACCCCTTCCGGAAGAACCCGTGGATCCGTTCGGCCAGGGCCTGGCTGACGCCCTCGACCTTGACCAGGTCCTCCACGCTCGCCCGGCCGACGCCCTTGGCGGACCCGAACGCGTGCAGCAGGGCCTTCTTCCGCCCCGGGCCGACGCCTTCGATCTCGTCGAGGGGGTTCTTCTTCAGGTCCATGCTGCGGCGCGTGCGGTGGGCGCCGATGGCGAAGCGGTGGGCTTCGTCGCGCAGGCGCTGCAGGTAGTAGAGCACCGGCGACTTGGGCTCGAGCATGAAGGGCGGCTGGCCGGGCAGGAAGAAGCGCTCCAGCCCCGCGTCGCGGTCCGGGCCCTTGGCGACGCCCACGACGGCGATGTCGTCGACGCCGAGGTCGGCCATGATCTCCAGCGCCGCGTCCAGCTGGCCCTTGCCGCCGTCGACCAGGACGAGGTCGGGGCGGTTGGCGTCGTCGCCTTCCTCCTCCTCCTTGACCAGGCGGGCGAAGCGGCGGCGCAGCACCTCCTTCATCATGCCGTAGTCGTCGCCGGGTGTGAGCTCGGTGCTCTTGATGTTGAACTTGCGGTACTGGCCCTTCATGAAGCCTTCGGGGCCCGCCACGATCATGCCGCCCACGGCGTTCGTGCCCTGGATGTGGCTGTTGTCGTAGACCTCGATCCGCTCGGGCGGGGCGTCCAGCTTGAAGGCCTCGGCGACGCCGGCCAGCAGCTTGGTCTGGGCGCCGCTCTCGGCCATCTTGCGGCCCAGCGCCTCCTTGGCGTTGGTCAGGGCGTGACCGACCAGGTCGGCCTTCTCGCCGCGCTTGGGGACGCTGATTTCGACCTTGCGGCCGCTCTTCAGGGCGAAGGCCTCGGAGAGGAGGTCGGCCTCGGCCGGCTGGACATTGGTCAGGATCAGGCGCGGGATCGGCTTGTCGTCGTAGAATTGGCCGAGGAAGGCGGTGATGATCCGCTGCTCCTCGGTGACGCCTTCTTCCTCGGACTCGTCGGCGGCGCCGGTGATGCGGGGGAAGTAGGCGCGGTTGCCCCAGTTCTGGCCGGCCCGGAAGAAGAACACCTGCACGCAGGCCTGGCCGCCCTCGACGTGCAGGGCGACGACGTCGGCCTCCTCCACGGTCTCGGGGTTGATCTGGGTCTCCTGGGCGACGGCCGACAGGGCGCGGATCCGGTCGCGCAGGCGCGCGGCGCGCTCGAACTCCAGATCCTCGGCCGCCTCTTCCATCTGCTTGGCCATCGAGGCGATGACCGCGCGGGACTTGCCCCGCAGGAAGGCCTCGGCCTGGTCGACCAGGGCCTGATAGTCGTCCTTGCCGATCAGGCCGGTGCAGGGGGCGGCGCAGCGCTTGATCTGGTGCAGCATGCAGGGCCGGTCGCGCGTCTCGTAGACGCTGTCGCTGCACGAGCGGAGAAGAAACGCTTTCTGCAGGGTGTTCAGCGTGCGGTTCACCGCCCAGGCGCTGGCGAACGGCCCGAAATAGTCGCCCTTGATCGTGTGGGCGCCGCGGTGCTTGCGCAGTTGGGGCGCGTCGTGGTCGCGACGGATGACGATCTCGGGAAAGCTCTTGTCGTCGCGCAGCAGCACGTTGAAGCGCGGCTTCAGCGACTTGATCAGGTTGATCTCGAGCAGCAGGGCGTCGGCTTCGGTGCGGGTGGTGACGAACTCCATGGCCCGCGTCGCGTCGACCATGTGGGCGATGCGATTGGTGTGGAATCGGCCTTGCGCGTACTGGATCACCCGCTTCTTCAGGCTCTTGGCCTTGCCGACGTACAGGACCTCGTCGGCCTCGCCGATCATACGATAGACGCCGGGCGCGTCGGGCAGGCGCGTGACCTCGTCCTTGATCAGGGCGGCGCCGGTCAGGCGGGGGGAAGAGGGGGTGTCGGTCGTCGTATCGGTCACGCCTGACATATAGGCGAGTCCGGCGGAGGCGGCGACGGGACTGTGCGCGAGACTGTCAGCAGCGATGACCTGTCTGAACGCGAGAGATCGGCTCGCCGCGCGCATGCTTGACGCGCGAAAAGCCGACGCCGTTAGGCCGGATAGGTGGCGGTGACGGTGAAAGTCCCTTGCCCGTCAGGCTCGATCTTGACCTCGATCGCCCCCTCGGCCAGCCGCCGCTGTTTCATGCCCACGAGCTGCGCCGCCGTGACGCCGGTATAGACATCGCGGGTATAACTTTTGGTCGGGGTGTCCTGGCCGCCTGTCGCGGCGGGGGTCTGGTCGGTCATCCCTGCCTCCCTAGTTGAATGAAGGGTCCTTGGTCTTGACGCACTCGGCCAGCGCCGCCTTCTGCTCGGGGGAGCCGGCGTCCACCACGCGCCCCATGTCTCGAACGGTGGGGGCTGCGACGCCGTCCTGCTTGGGCATGCAGGCGACCAGGATCGCCTGATGGCCCGGATCGGGCGTGGTCCCGTCTGGCTGCCAGTACCGGATCAGTTTGCGCGCGGCGTCGTCATAGGTCGATTTCAGCGTCGTCACCTTGGCGATGCGCTGCTCCGCGGCGGCGTCCTTGACGCCGGCGTCCTTGGAGATCTGGTTCAGAGCGCCATTCAGCGTGCCGGCGACGTAGTAGTCCTGCAGGTCGGCCAGGGCGGCGACCAGCGGATAGTCGGCGTCAGGCCGCGACAAGCCTTCCTCTATCTTGGCCAGAACGGTCTTGCGCGAGGCGTCCATCTGGCTGACCACCGCTGGCAGCGTCTTACTGTAGTAGAGCTCCTTGTCGACCGTCGCCCGCAGCCCCAGTACGGCGCCGGCGTAGGTGGTGAGATGGGTCTTGGTCGCGGCGCTCTTGGCCAAGGTGGCCGCGCCTGTCAGCCCCGCCGCCGCCACGTCCGAGCCAAGAGCGAACGCTTTCTGCTGTACGCTCAGTCCTCGGACGAAGTCGTCATAGGTGATGTCAATCGCATAGAGGCGCGCGCGAACGATCTGGTCGCGCTTGCTTCGGCGAGCAGCTTGATCGGTGATGGCGGCGTAGTCCGTCACGGCCGCCGGTTGCGTGTCGGCCCTCACCAACTCCAGCGCCGCCTTCGGCGTCTCAAGGGGCGCGGGATAGCCCTCGAAAGACTGGCAGCCGGCAAGTCCGACCGCGGCTGTAACAAGGACAAGGGTGATCAATCGCATTCCTGTCCCCTTTGGAAGAACGCGGTTATTCTACCTTTGCATCGCCTATGTTCTTCAGCAAGTATAAAGTGTATTTGACAGCCGCGATCGTCGTGACTACCCCGCCCCCATGACCACGCGCAGCCTCTTCGCCACCCCGATCTATCAAGCCAGTCTCGCGGGCGAGAAGGGCTTCGAGGCCTTCATCGACGACCTGCACGACGCCTGCGTCGCCATCGCCGAGGAGGACGAGGCCGGTCAGGCCTGGGCCTATAACAAGGGCTATCTGGGCTACACGTCCTACGCCTCGCTGAACGACCTGCCGCAGCGCGACAGCCTGTTCGCCGAGCTGAAGAAGAAGCTCGACAAGCACGCGGCGGCCTTCGCCAAGGAGCTGTGCTTCGACCTGGGCGCGGGCAAGCTGGTGATGGACAGCTTCTGGATCAACATCCTGGAGCCGGGCGGCCAGCACACCGGCCACATTCATCCGCACAGCGTCATCTCCGGCACGATCTACGTCACCATCCCGCCGGGCGCCTCGGCCCTGAAGTTCGAGGATCCGCGCCTGCCGATGATGATGGCCGCGCCCAACCGCCTGGCCGACGCGCCCGAGAGCCTGCAGCCGTTCGTCTACGTCCAGCCGGCGCCGGGGACGATCCTGATGTGGGAGAGCTGGCTGCGCCACGAGGTGACCCCCAACCAGGCCGACGAGCAGCGCATCAGCGTCAGCTTCAACTACGCCTGGCGGTAGGGGGAGCGCGCGGCGCCGCGCTTGGACAGTTTGTCCAGCACCCCCAAGAGGACGAAGGCGGTAGAAGCCCCAGCACAACGAATGACGGGCGTCGCCTTCGACGCCGTCCTGGAGCGCCGTTTTGACCTGGGCAGACTGGTTTCCGTTCGTCTTCTTCCCGTTCAAGATCCTGGTGCTTGGCGTCGGGATGTTCTTCTCCATCAAGTGGCACCATGACCAGGCCAAGAAGGAAGAGCGGGAGAAGCGCGAAAGGGACGGTTCACGTGACGAGGGCGAGCTCCAGGACGCGCTCCGCCAGGGCTGAAACCGTCGAGGGCGCGACGATCCGCCAGCCCCTCAATGGTAGCGCTTACCGCTAGGGAAGTGGTATCGCCCGTGAGCACAGCCCTCCCGGAGACCGCATGACCAAGACCGGCACATCGTTCCTCGTGAACTTCGCCGCGGCCTCGGCCCTGCTGTATGTGTTCCGCGCGGTGCTGTGGCCGTTCACCCTGGCGCTGGTGCTGGCCATCCTGATCATGGCGCTGAGCGAGCGGATCGTGCGCCTGCTGCCCAAGGCGCGGCGCTGGATGGTGTTCGCCATCACCGCCGTGATCGTCGGCGGGATCATCGTCGCCAGCATGGCGGTGGTGGTCGAGGGGGCTTCGCGGATCGTCGACAAGATGCCGGCCATGCTGGCGCGGATCGACCAGCTGCTGGCGATGGTTCCCGCTCCGGGCGGGCGGCTGAGCCTGGAGGCCCTGGCCCAGAAGGTCGAGCTGGGGCCGGTGGCCGACCGACTGCTGGGCAGCGTCCAGGACGCCTCGGCGGGCCTGGGCCTGACCCTGATCTTCCTGTTCTTCCTGCTGGCCTCCAAGCCGATGATCGAGAAGCGGGTGGAGTCCATCGTCGCCTCGCGCGGCGGCCGCGGCCTGGCGACCGTGCTGGAGCACAGCTTCTCGGGCGTCGAGAGCTACATGTACGTCCAGTCGATCACCGGCCTGATGATCGCCATCGGGTCCTGGGCGGTCATGATGGCGGTGGGCCTGGACAACGCCCTGTTCTGGGGTCTGGTGATCTTCCTGTTCGCCTATCTGCCGGTGCTGGGCGTGCTGGCCGGCAGCGTCGGCCCGACCCTGTTCGCCCTGCTGCAGTTCCCCAGCCTGACGCCCGCGATCATCGTGTTCGTCGGCATCCAGGTCGTCTCGTCGATCGTCGGCAACCTCGTTTTGCCCAAGATGCAGGCTGACAGCCAGAACATCGACCCGGCCGCCAGCCTGATCGCGGTCGGCATGTGGACGGTGCTTTGGGGCGTGCCGGGCGCGTTCCTGGCCATCCCCCTGACCCTGGCTCTGATGTACGCCCTGGCCCAGTATGACGACCTGCGCTGGCTGGCGGTGCTGATCTCGCACGACGGCGACCCGACCCCGATGGAGCCTGCGGAGTAGGGGGTCTTCGATCCGCCGTTCAGATCAATAAGCAGCCTTCCTGGGCCTTGTGCCCAGGACCCATTCTGGCGGCGGGCTCCGCGCTTGGAGAAAGGCGAAGCTGAGAGGCCCGCGGCGCTCGTCGATTTCAGCGGTCGCGGGACAATGGGTCCTATGCGCAAGGCCTAGGAAGGCAGGGGGAGGGGCGCAGGCCCTACCGCCCCCTCTCCATCCGCGTCACCCACCGCTGCAGCCTCGGCCGCACCCTCAGGAAACGCCGATAGAGCGCATCCAGCGCCTTCAGCGCCCAGGGGCGGCGTGCCAGCAGGCCGAACGGCCGCAGCGCCGGGATGGCCCGCCACATGGCCGCGAAGGCCGCCGCGCCGGACAGGAGCTGGCCGTTCTCGCGGGCGTGGAACTTGGCCAGCAGGTCGGCGCGGTCGATCGGGCAGCTGGCGTCCTCCCCATCATCTTTGGCCACATCGATGAAGCTGATCGCGCCTCGGCGATCCAGCCGGCGCATCAGGGCGATCTCGCGGATGCACAGCGGGCACGCGCCGTCGAACCAGACCGTCACCTGAGCCATGGGCAAGCCCTCCAGACTTCGCTCTTCAGGTGGGCCCGGCGCGCGCCGCCGTCAATCCTTGACCCGCCTCAAGGCGGGCCGTCGCGGACGGGCGGACAACGCCGCCCTCGATCAGGCGTAAGGAAGGATCAGGGCCATGAAGCACTATTTCGTCGGCGGCGGTATCGGGGCCCTGGCCGGAGCCGCCTTCCTGATCCGCGACGCGGCCGTCGCTGGCGCGGACATCACGATCTACGAGAAGAACCCCAAGGTGTTCGGCGGCTCGCTGGACGGCTCGCGCCTGCCTGACGGCTCGTACTCGCTGCGCGGCGGGCGGATGCTGACCACCGACCACTACGAGTGCACCTGGGACCTCTTGTCGACCATTCCAAGCGTCGACGCGCCCGGCCAGACGGTGCGCGAGCAGACCATCGCCTTCAACAAGGAGGTCGTCGCCCACTCCCAGGCGCGGCTGGTCGATCGCAACCTGCACAAGGTGGACGTGACCCACCTGGGCTTTTCCATGCAGGACCGGCTGGAGCTGGTGCGGCTGATGCAGACGCCCGAGGAGACGTTGGGCGATGACCTGATCACCGACTGGCTGTCGCCGCCGTTCTTCGAAACCAACTTCTGGTTCATGTGGCAGACGACCTTCGCCTTCCAGCCCTGGCACAGCGCCGTGGAGCTGAAGCGCTACTTCCACCGCTTCATGAACGAGTTCCCGCGCATCGAGACGCTCGGCGGGGTCAAGCGCACGGTCTACAATCAGTATGACGCCATCGTCGCGCCGCTGGAGCGCTGGCTGCGCGAGCGGGGCGTGAACTTCGTCGGCGACACGGTCGTCACCGACATGGAGATCGCCACCGAAGAGGGCCGCCACCGCGTGACCCGCCTGACCCTGGACCGCGCGGGCAAGGCCGAGACGGTGGACGTCGCCGCCGACGACCTCGTCTTCTACCAGAACGGCTCGATGACCGACGCCACCAGCCTCGGGACCATGGACGCCCCGCCGCCGGCCATGACCAAGGCCGACAGCCAGGGCTGGGCGCTGTGGGAGAAGATCGCCGCGGGCCGTCCCGAGTTCGGCAATCCGGCCGCCTTCAACACCCAGATCGGCCGCAGCCTGTGGGAGTCGTTCACCGTCACCTGCCGCAATCCGAAGTTCTTCGACGCCATGAAGGCCTTCAGCGGCAACGCGGCCGGGACCGGGGGGCTGGTCACCTTCAAGGACTCGCGCTGGCTGATGTCGGTGGTGCTGTATCACCAGCCGCACTTCCTGGATCAGCCCAAGGGCTGGTCGGTGTTCTGGGGCTACGCCCTGCATCCCGACCGGGTCGGGGACTTCGTCGCCAAGCCGATGAGCCAGTGCGGCGGGCGCGAGATTCTGCAGGAGCTGTGCGGGCATCTCGGCCTGGAGCTCGACGTCTTCGAGGACGCGACCTGCGTGCCCTGCCGTCTGCCCTACATCACCTCGATGTTCATGCCGCGCCGCAAGGAAGACCGGCCGCTGCCGGTTCCCGAGACCTCGGTGAACCTGGCCTTCGTCAGCCAGTTCGTCGAGATCCCGGACGACGTGGTCTTCACGGTCGAATATTCGGTGCGGGCGGCGCAGACGGCGGTCTACCAGCTGAAGGGCGTCGACCGTCCGATCCCGCCGATCACCCGCCACGACCACGCTCCGGCGGTGCTGCTGCGCACGGCGGCCAAGGCGATGAGCTGAGGGCTCGACGGCGCCCTGCGTCAGCGTCATCCTTCCCTCAAAAGAGGGAGGGAGCGCGACATGGCGCCGTTTCGACTGTTCCTGCTGGCGTGCCTGGTGGCGATCGTCGGCTACACCAGCGTGACCATCGCCCGCCACGGCTGGAACCTGCTGCCGATCTTCTTCGGCGACATGGCGGCGATGGGCTGGCCCGGCCAGTTCAACCTGGACTTCTTCTGCTTTCTGCTGCTGTCGGGCCTGTGGGTGTCTTGGCGCGGCGGGTTCAGGCCGGCGGCGATCGGCCTGGGCTTGGTCGCCGTGTTCGGCGGGATGCTGTTCCTGTCGATCTACCTGCTGATCCTGCTGTCCCGCACGGGGGGCGACATCCGGCGCGTGCTGCTGGGCGAGCGGGCCTGAAGTCTCCTTCCTCCCCCGGTGGGGAGGAAGGAGCGGATCAGGCCGAGGCCGACTCCAGCTCTCCGACGAGGGCCCGCCGCCAGCCGCGCTCCAGCGTCCAGGCGGCGACGGCCAGCCACAGCAGGCCCAGGAACGCGTGGCCGCGTTGCCAGTAGCCGACGTCGTGGCCGGTGCGGACATTCCAGACGCCGGTCAGCAGGGCGAAGACCAGCAGCAGGCCGAAGAACCAGCCCAGCGAGAAGCTGGCCAGGCGCCGGTGCTCGGGCTTGCCCCACAGGGCCCAGGCGGTGAACAGCGGCGCGAACTGGATGGCGAGGCCCACGCCGCAAGCGCGGTGCATCGGATCGGGCCAGTGGAAGACGCCCGCGAAGAAGGCCCCCAGGCCCGTCAGCGCCACGAACAGCCCCGCGAAGGCCGAAACCACCCGGCGGCCGCCGGCGTGCTCCAGCGCGTGGGTGAAGCCGGCGCCGGCGAACAGGCCCGCGATCCCGGCGATGACCATGCCGATGTTGAACACCTCCGGCATCGGCGCGGCGGGGCCGCCCAGCTCGCTGATGAACTGCGCGCCCGCGTCGAAGCCGGGGAACAATCGCTGAGCGATCCACACGTCGGCCACCATCACGGCCGGCGCGATCACGCCGATCTTCAGGAAAGCGCCGGTGCGGAGGGTCACGCGGAAAGCCCGGAGTCGAAAACGAAAGAGGGCGGCAGAATCCCTTCCGCCGCCCTCCGGGTCAATCGTTGCTTTCGGCTTCCTACTTCGCCGCGGACGGATGCCCCGCCGGCGCGAAGGCGGCGCCGAAGAAGTCGCCCTTCTTCCAGACCGGACGGGCCGGCGCATTGGCGAGTTCGCGGGCGATCTCGTAGTTCACCAGGGCGAACTTGGCGGCCGCCTGGTAGTCGATCGGCTGGTTCAGGTCATCGCCCGGGTGGTGGTAGTTGGTCTTCAGGAAGGTGGTGAAGGCCTTCTCGCCGCCGTTCTGGAAGCCGGTCATCAGGAAGACGGCCGGGATCCCCTGCTCGACGAAGCGGTAGTGGTCCGAGCGAGTGAACAGGCCCTCTTCCGGCAGCGGATCGCCCGAGAGGCCCACGCCCACGCGAGCGGCGGCGTGCTTGACGGCCTCGCCCACGGTCGAGCGGTCGGCGCCGAACGCGATCACGTCGGTGAACGGGTACAGCAGCACCGGCATGTCCAGGTTCACGTCGGCGGCGATGTCGGCCTTCTTCACCGTCGGGTTGTTGGCGAAATAGTCCGAGCCGACCAGGCCCTTCTCCTCGCCGGTCAGGGCCAGCAGGACGATCGAGCGCTTGGGACGGACCTTGGTGTTCTTGAAGCCGCGCGCGACCTCCAGCAGGGTCGCCACGCCCGAAGCGTTGTCGAGCGCGCCGTTGTTGATCCGGTCCTCGCCGGGCTTGGCGTTCTCCTTGATCCCGATGTGGTCGAGGTGGGCCGACAGGATAACGGTCTGAGCCTTCAGCGTCGGGTCCGAGCCCTCGATGATCCCGACGACGTTGCTGCTCTCGCGCTTCTCGATCTCGGTCTTCAGCGCGACCTTGAGCTTGGTCGTCAGCGGGAAGCCCTTGACCGCGCCCTGCGGGGTCTCGGCCTCGGCCAGGACGGCGTCGAGGGCGGTCGGGGCGCCGGCGAACAGCTTGGCCGCGCCGGCCAGGCTGATCTGGGCCAGCGACGGGGCAGCCGGCGCGCGGATCGCGCCGACGTCCTGGGCGTCGCGCCAGGTCACGCGCCACTCCTTCATGCCGTTCACGCCGCGCGCGAACGGACGACGCTTCTCGCCGCTGGTGGTCGGGATGGTCACGACGCCGATCGCGCCGCGCTTGGCGGCCTCGGCCCGCTTGGTGTTCGGGCTGGAGAGGTGGGCGCGCTCCTCGGTCTGTATCGCGGTCGGCGCGCCCGTCAGCATGACGACGATCTTGCCCTTCACGTCCAGGCCCGCGTAGTCGTCGCGGCCGCGCGTGGCGTCAACGATCCCGTAGCCGACGAAGACCAGCGGCGCCTCGACGCTGAGGTCGGCGGCCTGGGCCTGGGCGGTCGGCAGATAGTCCTCGCCGTACTTCAAGGCGACGGCCGCGGCGCCATCAGCCTGGGGGGCGCCGGTCAGGGTCACCGATCCCTCGCCCGCCGGACGGAAGGCCAGCAGCGGCACGCGCTGCAGGTAGCCGCCCTTGTCGCCGCCCGGCTTGACGCCCAGCAGGGCGTACTGGGCCGCGACGTAGTTGGCGGCGATGTCATAGCCGCGCGTACCGGCTTCGCGGCCTTCCATGGCGTCGTCGGCCAGGAAGGTCATGTGCGCCTTGATCGCCTCGGCGGAGGGGACGAAGTCCGACCCGGCGTGGGCCTTCTTCGCGGCGGCGGCGACGGCGGGCTTTGCGGGAGCGGCCGCCAGGACCGGCTGGGCGACCATCAGCAGGGCGGCGCTGGCGAGCGCGGCGCGACGCGTGAACGACATTCTCTAGAGGCTCCTCGGGACGCGCGCGTCGAGCCTTCTCGGCTTCGGCCACGTCCAAACGGTTATCGAAAACGGCCCCCCAAGGGCGCGGTCGCGAACCATGTCGGGACGATGACGGCTTGTCGAGGCGTGGTTACCTGAACGTTTTGTAATCTTGGGCAGGACCTTGCGCGGAGAGGCGTCGCAGCGGCGGACGCTCGCGGCGGCGGGCGGGTGACGTCGCTTCCTTTGTCCTCCACCTCAGGAGGAGGGGACGTTTCCACCTCCAGCGGAGGTCGGGGCGGAAACCGGCTTTATGGTTAATTCGTGCTAAAAAAGGTGACCAAGTAGTAAATTTTACCATCTTTGGTTGCGAGCGCTTAACCCAACCGCCCGGATAACTCGCGACGAGCAAGGAGGACGCCTTATGCAGGCTCTCGCTATCGCCGCCGCCGGCATGACCGCCGCCGCCGACCGTCTGACCGCCAGCGCCCAGCGGGTGGCGTCATACGACGCGCGCGCCGAGAAGGTCGAGGAACTGAAGGACGTGGACTACGCCAAGGAGCGGGTTGAGCAGGTCAGCGCTCAATACGACTTCAAGGCCAACGCCAAGGTCGTTCAGACCGCCGACCAGATGACCGGCGCGCTGCTGAACATCAAGGCCTAGTCCGCTCCACGCGTTTGGGTCTCGCGCTCGTCCCGGTTCGCCGGAAGAGCGCTGGACTCTGCCAGCCGCCAAGCGCCCGAAGCGCGCCCCCTTTTGCCGAGGGCGCTTGGCCGCCGCCTCCCGCAGCGCCCCCTATGTTTGCGGGAGGCGGCCCCTTAGCGCCGGGCCGCCTCGTCAGTCCGGCGTCAGCACCATCTTCAGCGCGCCCGCCTCGCGGGACTCGAACAGCCTGTAGGCCTCGGCGCCCTGGCTGAGCGGCATCCGGTGGCTGACATACTTCTCGGGCCGCAGCCGTCCCGAGCGCACCAGCGGGAACAGGGCCGGCAACTCCTCCGGCACCGAGCACGTCCCCACCCGGAAGGTCAGGCCCGCCGCGAAGGCGCGCTCCAGCGGGAAGGCGAAGCGCCGGGCCTGCTGCACCCCGATCACCGACACCACGCCGCGCGGCCGCACCAGGCTCAAGGCCGACTCGACCGTGGCCTCGCCGCCGACGGCCTCGATCACGCAGTCCAGGCCTCGGCCCTTGGTGTCCTCGCGCACGCGGGCCTTGGCCTCGTCGGGCGTCAGGGCGATCGCGCTGGCCTCCTCGGCCAGGGCGCGACGAGCAGGCAGGGGATCGATGGCGTAGACGACATGCGCGCCCATCACATAGGCGCTCTCGACGGCCATCAGGCCGATGGGGCCAAGGCCGATCACCGCCACGCTGGCGCCCGGCCGGACCTCGGCGTTGCGGGCGCCGAACCAGGCCGTCGCCAGGGCGTCGGTCATCATCAGCGCCTGCTCCATCGAGACGCCGTCGGGGACCGGCACGGCGTTCATGTCGGCGGCCGGCACGCGCACGGCCTCGGCCTGAGAGCCCTGCAGCCGCGCCGACAGGCCATAGCAGCCCCCCTCGCCGTTTTCGCAGGTCTGGATCACGCCCGACCGGCACGAGCGGCAGCGGCCGCAGCCCACCGCCGCCGGCAGCATGACCTTGTCGCCGACCTTCAGCCGCTGGACGCCGCGCCCGACCTCGACCACCTCGCCGACCGCCTCGTGGCCGACGCAGAAGCCCAGGTCCTCGGAGAAGCCGTGGCCGTGATAGATGTGCAGGTCCGAGCCGCAGATCGAGCAGGCGGTGACCTTGACGATGGCGTCGCGGTCCGATTGGGGCGTCGGATCGTCCATGCTCTCGTACCGGACGTCGCGAGCGCCGTGGTAGCGCAGGGCTTTCATCGTCGTTTCTCCGCTTACAGCGACAGGCCGCCGTCGACGACCAGGGTGTGGCCGGTGACGTAGGACGCCAGGGGCGAGGCCAGGAACAGCGCCGCCCCGGCCATGTCGGCGGGCGTGCCCATCCGGCGCTGGGGGATGGCGGCCAGCGCGCCGGCCAGGCGCTCGGGATTGGCGGTGGTGACCTTGGTCAGCTTGGTCTCGACCAGGCCCGGCGCCAGGCCGTTGACCCGTACGCCCTCGGGCGCCCAGGCCTGGCCCAGGGTCTTGGTCAGGCTGATCGCCCCGGCCTTCGAGGCCGCATAGGCGGGGTTGCCGATATTGGCCTTCAGGCCCGAGATCGAGCTGACGATGATGACGCTGCCCTGGCTCTGGGTCAGGGCGGGTTTGAAGCGCCGCGCGCAGTGCATCAGGCTGTCGAGATTGACCGCCATCACCCGATCCCAGCCGGGCCGCTCGAACTCGCCGCGCTTGTAGACGACCGTGCCCTGGCAGAGGACCAGGACGTCGAGGGTGTCGAAGGGCGCGGGCGCGGCCTCGATGGCGTCCGGATCGCCGACGTCGACGCTGGCGTAGGCGAGGCCCGTCAGGTCGGAGCCTTCGGCGGGGTCATAGTCCGCCGCGCTGGCCCGCGTGCCCCAGACGCAGACCTCGGCGCCCCGCGCGCGGAACGCCTGGGCGATCCCATTGCCGATCCCGCTGGACCCGCCCACGACCAGCACCCGCCGACCCGTGAAGTCGGTGTCGTCGATCATCGCCGCATCCTCCCTTTTTCCAAAGGATAGGCGCGGGTGACGTAGGGGAGGTCAAAGGGGGGGAATATAGATGCTCCCCCGTGATACGGGGGAGCTGTCGCGGAGCGACTGAGGGGGCAAGCTTGGCGATCGCCGCGTTAGCCCCTTCCGGCCCTCTGGGCCACCTCCCCCGCATCGCGGGGGAGGATCTAAGAGGTCAAAGCCTTACTTCGCCTGGTCCATCAGGCCGGCGAAGCGTTCGAACAGGTACAGGCTGTCCGTCGGGCCCGGAGACGCTTCCGGGTGGTGCTGGACCGAGAAGACCGGCTTGTCGGCCAAGGCGATGCCGGCGTTGGTGCCGTCGAACAGCGAGACGTGGGTCTCTTGCACCGGCGCGGGCAGCGAGGCGCTGTCCACCGTGAAGCCGTGGTTCATCGAGACGATCTCGACCTTGCCGGTGGTCAGGTCCTTCACGGGGTGGTTGGCCCCATGGTGGCCCTGCTCCATCTTGACGGTCTTGGCGCCCAGGGCCAGGGCCAGCATCTGGTGGCCCAGGCAGATGCCGAACACCGGCTTGCCGCTGGCGACCAGCTTCTGGATCTCAGGCACCGCGTATTCGCCGGTCGCGGCCGGGTCGCCCGGGCCGTTGCTCAGCAGCACGCCGTCCGGGTTGCGGGCCAGGATGTCCTCGGCCGAGGTCGAGGCCGGCACCACCGTGGCGCGGGCGCCGACGTGGGCGAGCGCCCGCAGGATGTTGCGCTTCACGCCGTAGTCGATCACGACCACTTCGTACTTGGGCTTGTCCAGCTTGGCGTAGCCTTCCGGCCACGACCACAGGCCCTCGTCCCAGGTGAAGGTCTGGGTGGTCGAGGCGTCCTTGGCCAGATCCAGGCCCACCAAGCCGTCCCAGGCCTTGGCCTTGGCGACCAGGGCCTCGAGGTCGAACTTGCCGTCCGGCGAATGGGCGATGACGCCGTGCGGCATGCCGGTCTCGCGGATCTTGCGGGTCAGGGCGCGGGTGTCGATCCCGGCCAGGCCGATCACGCCCCGCGCCTTCATCCAAGCGTCGAAGTCGCCGCCGGCGCGCCAGTTGGCCTGCTCGGTCGGGACGTCGCGGAACAGGGCGCCGCGGGCGGCCGTCTCGGCCACGCCGGTGATCTGCTCGACGTCCTCGGCGTTCGTGCCGACGTTACCGACATGCGGGAAGGTGAAGGCCACGATCTGGGCCATGTAGGAGGGGTCCGTCAGGATCTCCTGGTAGCCGGTCATGGCGGTGTTGAAGCACACCTCGCCGACCGCGTCGCCGACCGCGCCGCAGCCCACGCCTTGCAGGATCGTGCCGTCCGCGAGGGCCAGAACGCCGGTGACGCCTGGGAGAAGGTCTTGGGACATTCTATTGAGCGCTCCTGAAACGCGATGGCCCGGAATTGGGCAGTCTATTTTTGCAAAAAAGCGGGCAGGGAGTAACCCCGGCCCGCCGCGCAAACGGCGCGGTGTCTAGGGGGTATGGGGGAGGGGGTCAACCCCTCTCGATCACGGGATTTTCTCGCGCCTCCACATTCCCGTGATCGGTGAACGCGCGCCCTCGCACGAGGGGCGGAAAACGCTTTATAGTAAAGGGCTTCCAGACATCGAAGCGCGACGGACAGGGGAGGACGGCCCATGCTCGAGTTGCGTCCTAATTGCGAGTGCTGCGACCGCGACCTGCCGCCGGCCAGTCCGGAGGCGCGAATCTGCACCTTCGAGCACACCTTCTGCTCCACATGCGCCGAACTGCGCTTTGATGAGACGTGTCCTGACTGCGGCGGCGGCCTGGTCGCCCGCCCGATCCGGCCCGAGGCTCAACTGCACCGCTTCCCGGCCTCCCTGCGCCGGGTGATCAAGGCGCACCGGCCGGCGACCGTCCGAACGCCCCAGCGCGAGCCCGAGCGGCCGACGGGGTGGGTGTAAGAAATCCCTCTCTCGACGAGAGAGGCAGGGGCCCGCCGCGAAGCGGTGGGAGGGTGAGTGCGTACGCGCTCTCACACTAAAACTCTGCTTAGGCGCGCTGACCGTGACGATCGCCCTCCCGGGCCAAGGTGAAACCGCTCACCCTCCCACGCCTGCGCGGGCCCCTCCCTCTCTCGACGAGAGAGGGATTCATTTCTCCCTTACCCAACACCGTTGCGCCGGCGCCGCAGTGGCCAACCAAAGGTCCGACAGCCTCCCGACAACAAGGTCTGACCACGTTGACACACGAGGACATACCTCGTAACGCTTGCAGTGTGACCGCTACCACTGCCTTCGGGCGGTGCGTCAGGCTCTAAAAAGGGTCGACGGGTCGCGGCCAACAACGAACTGGCGCAATGCGCCGACCTTAGGGGGAGAAACATGCGGACTACCCGACAAAACCGTTCCGCCCGTCGTCTGGCTCTGATCGGCGCGACCTGCCTGACCACTTTGACGATCGGTCAGGCCGCTTACGCTCAGACCGCGCCGGCGCAGGCGCCGGCCGCCTCGGCTGACAACAGCGCCGTCGAAGAGATCGTCGTCACCGGCTATCGCAAGAGCCTGGCGCAATCGACCGTCGCAAAGCGCGAGACCACCGGCTTCGCCGACGCGATCTTCGCCGAAGACATCGGCAAGTTCCCCGACTCCAACATCGCCGAGTCGTTCAACCGCATTCCCGGCATCACCATCACGCGGGACATCACCGGCGAAGGCACGAACGTCGCCATCCGTGGCCTGGGTTCGAACTTCACCAACGTGACCCTGAACGGCGCCTCGATCGCCGTGGCCTCGTCGGGCGCGACGGACGCGCAGGGCACCGACCGTTCGGTCGACCTGTCGTTCTTCCCGACCGACCTTTTCACCAAGCTGACGGTAAACAAGAGCTACTCGGCCAGCCTGCTGGAAGGCGGCGCGGCGGGTAACATCGACATGCGCTCGGCGCGTCCGTTCGACCGTCCCGGCCAGCACCTGACCATGAACGTCCAGGGCGTGAAGCCCGACGGCGCCAAGCTGGGCGGCAAGGGCTCGCTGATCGCCAGCAAGACCTGGGACAACTTTGGCGTCCTGTTCGGGGTTTCGGGCCAGCGCCTGCACACCGACACCCGCGGCTACGAGACGATCGGCTTCACCAATCCGAACCTGTCGGCCGCCCAGTGCGGCGCGACCAGCGGCTGTAACGCCACGGGCGGCGGCAACTGGACGATCCCGGCCACGGTGCCGGTCGGCGCGGGCGGCGGCCTGGTGGCCGGCACGGTCATCGACCGCGACTTCCTGCTGTCCAAGAACCCCGGCGCGACGATCCAGCAGATCGACAACGGCCTGCTGCCGCGTCTGGGCCGTCCCTCGGCCGAGTACGGCCGCCGCGACCGCATCAACCTGGTCGGCAGCGTCGAGTGGCGTCCGAACGACGACATGAACTTCTACATCGACGGGATGTACGGCTACAAAAAGAACGACCTGCTGCGCGAGGACATCGCCTGGATCGTTCGCAACGGCGCGATCATCCCGACGAACACCAAGTACGACAAGACCGACTGCTCGACGGGCTGCACGGTCACCTCGGGCACCTACGCCAACTCGCAGTTCTTCCTGGAATTCCGTCCCTATCTCGAAAAGACCGAGCTGTGGGGGATCAATCCGGGCGGCGAATGGCGCATCAGCGACAAGCTGAAGGTCGAGGCCCAGGCCAACTACACCAAGAGCAACTTCCACCGCGAAAGCCCGACCTTCGGTCCGGTGACCGCGCTGGGCGTCGGCACGACGGTGGACTACACCTACAACCCGAACGGCCCGCCGACGATCAAGAGCAGCGTCGACCTGAACAACCCGGCCAACTTCGTCTGGACCGGCGGTCGCCTGAACATGCAGGACGAGAAGCGCTGGTACGAGACCAAGGGCGCCCGCGCCATCGTCACCTGGGGCGACGAGAAGCTGAACCTGAAGTTCGGCGCCAACTACGACGACGTCTCGCGCACCATCCGCGGCTACGACAACACCACGCCGTGGCAGAACGCGACCTGCGGCAACAACCCCAGCATCAACCTCAACTCGCCCAACAGCACCCCGCCGTGCCAAGGCCTGAACCAGCCGGGCGCCGCTCCGGCCGGCTATCCGACCTATCCGGGCTATGGCACGGGCGCCACGGCGGGCCAGACCGGTACGCTGACCTACGGCGGCTCGCTGATCCCGACCACCAGCCTGGCCAGCTACCTGAAGCCCGGCCCGGCCGGCTTCGTCACGGTCGACTGGGACAAGGTCAAGCAGGCCACCGGCTACGACAAGCTGCATGACGCCTATGTCGAAAGCGGCGGCTCCAACACCGGCGCCAGCGGCGGCTACATCAACGAGAAGAACAGCGCGGCCTATACCGAGCTGAACGGCGTCACCCAGGTGCTGGACAGCGACCTGCGCTACAATGTCGGCCTGCGCTACGTCCACACCAAGCAGACCATCGGCGGCCGCGTCTCGCTGGCCGATCCGCGCAACACCCTGCCGGGCGGCGCTCAGCTGCCGGACGGCGCGCGCTATCCGAACATCGTGAACTTCGTCTACACCGAGAACACCTACTCGAAGTGGCTGCCGGCCGCGAACATCGCCTATGATGTCAGCGAGCACGCCGTCGCCCGCGTCGCGGTCTCGGAGACGATGACCCGTCCGGATCCGGCCGCCCAGCTGCCGGGCGTCAGCTTCGGCGCCCCGTCGGCCGACCAGGCCACGATCGGCAACTCGGCCCTGAAGCCGTACTTCTCGAAGAACATCGACCTGGGCTTCGAATTCTACACCGGCCAGGAGGGCGTGATCGCGGTCAACGCCTTCCGCAAGTCGCTGACCGGCTTCACGACCAACAACGTCGTGACCCTGCCGTTCACGGCCCTGGCCCAGTACGGCATCACCTACGACACCATCAACGACACCCAGAAGACGGCCATCAACTCGCGTGGCGGCCCGAACCAGGCGCAAGTCCAGGTCCAGTCGCAGATCAACGTGCCCAACAAGCTCACGATCAACGGCCTGGAATTCCAGTGGGTGCAGCCGCTCGACTTCCTGACCAGCCGCTTCGGCGTCGAGGGCCTGGGCGTCAACGCCAACGCCACCATCGTCGACCAGACCAGCAACGGTCCGGCGATCGCCTACGGCGTGGCCAAGTACACCTACAACCTGACGGGCTACTACGAGCACAACGGCGTCAGCCTGCGTCTGAGCCACGTGTTCCGGAAGGGGTCGCAGTCCAGCGGCGCCAACCAGAACGGCATCAGCGCCGCGGCCCTGTTCTCGGACACGTACAAGCAGACGGACTTCTCCTCGAGCTACGACCTCGAGAAGATCCTCGGCATGAAGAACGCGCCGCAGCTGACCTTCAACGTGACCAACCTCACGAACGAAAAGCTGCGCTCGCACTTCCAGTACGACAACGCCACGTTCACCTACTACAAGCCCGGCCGCCAATACGTGGTCGGCATGCGGATGAGCTTCTAAGCCCATCGACTTCTGGTCCGGGTCCTTCGGGATCCGGACCGCATATCCTCCCCCAAGACCATCTGGCCCGGCCTCGCGCCGGGCCTTTTCTTTTGGGCGCGCGGCGCGCCGAACGGACAAACTGTCGCAGCCGTTTAGGATGTGCGGGTTCCGGCCTGTTAACGAGGATCAGGCTAAGCGTCGTGGGCAAGGAGCCCGCCCGCATGATCCCGACCCCGCCGCATGAACTGTTCTCGGCCACCCGCCTGATCTTCGGGCTGGCGGAGGCGCTGGTCGGCATGGTGCTGTCGGCGGCCGTTCCGGTCAGCCTGGTGGTCTTCGCGGTCCTGACCTTCTGAGGCCTTGGCTCTAAGGGCGTGTCGTCATGCCCGGGACGATGCTAAACCCCGATCCCATGACGAGCATCACGACCGTCGGCGTCGACGCCGACGACACCCTCTGGCACTGCGAGAGCCTGTTTCGCCTCTCGCACCAGCGCTTTCTCGACCTGCTGTCCGAGCATGGCGACCCCGAGAAGATCGAGGCCCAGCTGACGGCCGTCGAGAAGCGCAATCTGCGGGTCTATGGCTACGGGGCCAAGGGCTTCACCCTGTCAATGATCGAGACGGCGCTGGAGGTCACCGACGGCCAGGTCGACACCCGCGTGATCCGCGAGATCCTGGCGGTGGGGCGCGAGATGCTGACCGAGCCGATCGAGCCGTTGCCCGGCGTCGAGAACGCCCTGGCCGCCCTGTCGGACCGCTACCGCCTGATCCTGATCACCAAGGGCGACCTCCTGCACCAGGAGCAGAAGCTGGCCTCGTCGGGCCTGGGCGACTACTTCGTGGCCGTCGAGATCGTCTCGGAAAAGGACGCCGACACCTATCGCCGGGTGTTCGACCGTTATGGCACCGGGGCCGAGCAGGCGGTGATGGCCGGCAACTCGATGAAGTCCGACATCCTGCCCGCGCTCGAGGCCGGCTGCTGGGGCGCCTTGATCCCGTATCCGCTGGTCTGGTCGCACGAGGCGGCCGAAGCGCCCGTTGGGCATGAGCGGTATGTCGAGCTGGCCAATATCGGCGAGCTGCCGGCCTGGGTGGATGGGGTTGCCAAGCGCTAAGCGCTCCCTCCGTCACGATGCTCCGCATCGCGCCACCTCCCCCGTTTCACGGGTGAGGAGGGGTGTCATCCTCCCTCGCGCAGCGGGGGAGGTGGATCGGCGCCGAAGGCGACGAGACGGAGGGGGCGCTCAGGCCGCCCGCTTCTTCCCCAACCCCGCCATCCAGTCCCGCGCCGGCCGCTCGAACGCCACCAGCGACAGATAGGCGATCGGGAACAGGGCCACGACCCAGAACAGGACCCACAGGCGCATCAGGTCGCCGTTCAGGCTCCACATCCCCAGACCCACCCAGGCCAAGCCCATCTTCAGGGCGATGGGATGCAGCAGGTACAGGCTGAACGACAGCTGGGCCCACGGCGCCAGGCGCTGGCTGACGCCGCCCTGGACGCCCCTGGCGTCGGCCGCCACGCCCAGGAGGCCGATGGCGTAGACGACGAACAGCAGGACGGTCCTCGGCGTCCCCGCCCACGAGGCGACCAGATAGGCGCCCAGCAGCAGCCACATCAGAAGGTTCGCGCGCGGGATCTTCGCCAGCGTGTCGCGCAGTTGGAAGGCCGCCATGCCGATCAGGAAGCCGGGAATCGCCCTCAGCACGCCATAGTCCCAGGTCCACTGGTGGAACGGCCGGTCGCCGTGCGGCATCCGCAGCATGATCATGATCGACAGCAAGGCCACGGCCAGGGTCACCCACGGGCCGCGCGCCGTCAGCAGGAACAGCAGCGGCAGGATCAGGTACATCCCCATCTCGGCGCTGATGGCCCAGCTGACGAAGTTCCAGGTCTGGGAATGGCAGACGCCCCAGGCGTGGATGAAGACGATGTTGGGGACGATGCAGGCCACGTCATAGCGGCGCGGGTCGCGATCCTGGATCCAGCCAGCCAAGCCGGCGGCGGCCACGGCGATGAACACCAGCATCGTCGCCCAGTGTAGCGGCCCCAGCCGCGCCACGCGCTTTTGCAGGAAGTCCCGGTACTTGGCGACGGTCGTAAGGCGTCCGGTGTAGATCGCGGCCATCACATAGCCGGAGATCAGGAAGAACAGGTCCACGATCAGGCTGAAGCTCTTGATCGTGTCGTCCGCCCACTGCCAGCGGCCGTCCAGATTGATGAACCGGTTGAAGTGGAACACCACGATCATGACGGCTCCGACGATCCGCAGGGCGTCGAGATGCAGCATCTGGTCGGAATCAGGTTTGAGCGGCGGGAGCTTCAGCATGGGGGATTGGTGGCATGAGAACGCCCCCTCCGTCACGATGCTTCGCATCGCGACACCTCCCCCGTTTCACGGGGGAGGAGGAAGCTGCTCATCCTCCCTCGCGTAGCGGGGGAGGTGGCGCGTCGCCGATAGGCGACGAGACGGAGGGGGCGCTTTTCGCCGCGCGTTGCCTCATCAGGTCCATGCAGGTGTCCCAGATGCCGTCCGCGACGCTCGTCGGATCGCGCATGACGTCGTCAGCGGCGTAGCGCAGGATCTCCAGTCCTTGGTCCCGCATCCACGCATCCCGTCGCTCATCCTTAGCGCCCTGGCTCCCCATGTTGTGGCCCCAGCCGTCGATCTCGATCACCAGCCGAGCCTCCGAACAATAGAAGTCGGCGATGTAGGGGCCAATGGGGTGCTGGCGACGGATGCGCGGTCCGCCGGGTTGCCGTGAGCGGAGGCGAACCCAGAGTATGACCTCCGGCGGGGTCATTTCGCGGCGTAGCGACTTTGCGCGCGTGTGTGTCTTGCTAAGTGAGCGCATGGGTTGAGCATGCGTTATTGCGCCCCCTCCGTCACGATGCTTCGCATCGCGACACCTCCCCCGTTTCACGGGGGAGGAGGAAGCGGTTCATCCTCCCCCGTGAAACGGGGGAGGTGGATCGGCGCGCAGCGACGAGACGGAGGGGGCGCTTGTCCTAAATCGCCACCCGCTTCGCGATCGCGCTGCGCCGGGCTTTGGTCTCCTGCTGGGCCTTCTGGACCGCTTCGGTCTCGGTGGCGTGCAGCAGGTGGTCGATGACGCGTTCCAGGTGGTCGCGCATGGCCTGGCGGGCGGCGGCGGGGTCGCGGGCCTTGAGCGCCTCGACCACGCGGCGGTGCTCGACGATGCGGGGCTCCAGGCCCATGCCGCGGGCGCGGGTCAGGATGTTGCGGGCCAGCGGCGAGCGGTTGCGCCAGTCCCACAGGTTCTCGATCGTGGCGATGATCGCGCCGTTGCCGGTGGCCCGGGCGATGGTCAGGTGGAACTCGCGGTCGGCGTCCTCGCCCCGGATCTCCTCCTCCTCGTGCATGCGCTGCAGGAGGCTCTCCAGCTCGGCGATCTGCTCGTCGGTGATCGAGGTGGCGGCGAGGGCCGCGGCCTCGCCCTCGAACAGGCGGCGGGCCTCGATCAGCTCGAAGGCGCCGATCTCGAAGTCGATCTCGCTGGACGGGGCGACGGGCCGCACATTGCCGGTGACATAGATGCCCAGGCCGTGGCGGGCCTCGATCATGCCTAGCATTTCCAGGGCGATCATCGCCTCGCGCAGGGTGGGGCGGCTGACCCCGAACTGCTCAGCCAGCTCGCGCTCGGTGGGCAGGCGATCGCCGATCTTGTACTGGCCCGCCTCGATGGCCTCGGCCACGGTGTCGGCGATCTTGCGGTAGAGCTTGACGTTGTCTGACATGGTCGGCGAAGGGGCCTGAAACACGTGGGCTTGTCTAGGTCCGGATTTCTACCACGGACCACGGCGACGCTTGGCGTGTTTTCTCCTGGGCGCCTTCGCCGTTCCCGTCACCAGTCGTGCATCGAGCCGTCCAGGCGGCGGGCGATCGGCAGGTAGGCGCGCTTGTAGGGATACTTGGCGGCTAGGTCCTCGTCGATGTCGACGCCCAGGCCCGGCGCCTCGCCCGGGTGCAACATGCCGTCGCTGAAGGTGTAGGCGTGCGGGAAAACGGCGTCCGTCTCCGGCGTGTGGCGCATATATTCCTGGACGCCGAAGTTCGGGATCGACAGGTCGAAGTGCAGGGCCGCGCCCATGCAGACGGGCGACAGGTCGGTGGCCCCGTGGCAGCCGGTGCGCACGTGGTGCAGGTCGGCGAAGCTGGCCAGCTTCTTCAGGTGGGTGATGCCGCCGGCGTGCACGACCGTGGCGCGGATGTAGTCGATCAGCTGTTCCTCGATCAGCTGCTTGCAGTCCCAGATCGAGTTGAAGATCTCGCCGATCGCCAGCGGGGTCGTCGTGTGCTGGCGGATGATCCGGAAGCTGGCCTGGTTCTCGGCCGGGGTGGCGTCCTCCATCCAGAACAGGCGGTAGGGTTCGAGGTCCTTGCCCAGCCGCCCGGCCTCGATCGGCGTCAGGCGGTGGTGGACGTCGTGCAGCAGGTGCAGGTCGTCGCCCAGGCGCAGGCGGGCGGCCTCGAAGAGGGCGGGGGTGCTGCGCAGATAGCGCTCGGTCGACCAGATGGTCTCCTTGGGCAGGTCGCTGTCGGCCGGCTCGTAGAACATCTTGTCCTTGGAGACGCCGTAGGTCCCGCTCATGCCCGGCACGCCGGTCTGGAGGCGGATGGCTTTGTAGCCCTGCTCGGCGTAGTGGGCGGCGTTGTCGAGGGTCTCCTCGATCGTCTCGCCGTTGGCGTGGCCGTAGACCATGACCCCCGTGCGGCAGGCCCCGCCCAGCAGTTGATAGACCGGCAGGCCGGCGATCTTGCCCTTGATGTCCCACAGCGCCATGTCGACCGCGGCGATGGCGGCCATGGTCACCGGGCCCCGACGCCAGTAGGCGCCGCGATAGAGGTACTGCCAGATGTCCTCGATCTGGTGGGCGTCGCGGCCGATCAGGCAGGGGATGACGTGCTGGCTGAGATAGGCCTCGACCGCCAGCTCGCGGCCGTTCAGCGTGGCGTCGCCGATCCCGTAGACGCCCTCGTCCGTGATGATCTTCAGCGTGACGAAGTTGCGCCCTGGGCAGGTGACGATGGTCTTGGCGGCGATGATCTTGGGCATGAGGCGCTTCGGCTGGCCGCGAGGGCGTGAAGGGGTGGGCCGAAGCACGGGACGCCCGGCGCGCGCGAGAAGCGCGCCAGCATCCAAGACTTCCTCCCTGGCTTATCGATGTACCGGTACCATAAAGGTTGTCAACCCAGTGGTCTGACCTCTAAGACTACAAGACCCGACCTTCGGCGGCGCCGTGTTGCGCGGTGGCCGTCAGGGTTCGGAAAGTTCAAAAAAGGCCGATCTTCCCGGCGAACGCCGGGACCCAGATCATAAGGCCGTATCGGGACCAGACCTGGCTCGTCCGAGCCTTTCGATCTGGGCCCCGGCATTCGCCGGGGAAATCGGGATTAGGGTAGGAAACATGATGCGTTTGATGGCGTTCGTCGCGGCCCTGCTGTTCCTCGCCGCCCCGGCCGCCCGCGCCGAGGACGGCTATGACCTGTGGCTGCGCTACAAGCCGGTCGAGGCCTCGGCCAAGGGCGCCTACGCCGCTCGCGCCGCCGCCATCGCGCCAACCCGCGACACCCCCACCCTGAAGGTCGCCGGCGCCGAGCTGGAGCGGGGCCTGACGGGTCTCGTCGGCAAGCCCGCGACCGCCGCCGCTGGGAGCCGCGACGGCGTCATCCTGCTGGGCGCGGCGTCGGACCCGGCGATCGCCAAGCTGAACCTGCCGCTCAAAGCCCTGGGCGAGGACGGCTACCTGATCCGCACCCTGCCCGTGAACGGCAAGGCGACCACGGTGATCGCCGCCAACCGCGACATCGGCGTGCTCTATGGCGTCTTCCGGTATCTGGAGCTGATCCAGACCCGCCAGCCCGTCGCCAGCCTCGACCTCGCCAGCGCGCCGAAGGTCAAGCTGCGGATGCTGAACCATTGGGACAACCTGAACCGCACGGTCGAGCGCGGCTATTCGGGTCAGTCGATCTTCGACTGGTGGAAGCTGCCCGATCACGTCGATCCGCGCATGATCGACTACGCCCGCGCCAACGCCTCGCTGGGCATCAACGGGACGGTGCTGAACAACGTCAACGCCAAGGCCGACAGCCTCACCGCGCCGTTCATCGCCAAGGCCGCAGCCCTTGCCGACACCTTCCGCCCCTACGGCATCAAGGTCTATCTGTCGGCCCGCTTCTCGGCCCCGATCGAGATCGGCGGTCTGAAGACCGCCGACCCGCTGGACCCCGCCGTCCGCGCCTTCTGGAAGGCCAAGGCCGACGAGATCTACAAGGAAATCCCTGACTTCGGCGGTTTCCTGGTGAAGGCCAATTCCGAAGGCCAACCCGGTCCGCAGGACTACGGCCGCACCCATGTCGACGGCGCCAACATGCTGGCCGAGGCCGTCGGGCCGCACGGCGGCGTCGTGATCTGGCGCGCCTTCGTCTATTCGCACGAGCAGCCGGACGACCGCGCCAAGCAGGGCTATTCCGAGTTCAAGCCGTTCGACGGCCAGTTCGCCGACAACGTGGTCATCCAGGTCAAGAACGGCGCGATCGACTTCCAGCCGCGCGAGCCCTTCCATCCGCTGTTCGGGGCCATGCCGAAGTCGAACCTCGGCATGGAGTTCCAGATCACCAAGGAATACCTCGGCTTCGCGACCCACCTCGTCTATCTGGGCCCGCTCTACGAGGAGACCCTGCGCTCGGACACCCTAGCCAAGGGCAAGGGCTCGACTGTGGCCAAGGTGGTCGACGGCCAGCTGGACGGCCGCAAGCTGACGGTGATGGCCGGCGTGGCCAATATCGGCTCCGACCGCAACTGGAGCGGCTCGCAGTTCGACCAGGCCAACTGGTACGTCTTCGGCCGCCTCGCCTGGGATCCGGAAGCCGACACCCGCGCCATCGCCCGCGACTGGGCCAGAATGACCTTCACCAACGACCCGCGCTTCGTGACCCCGGTGGTGGACATGATGATGGGCTCGCGCGAGGCGGCGGTGGACTACATGACTCCGCTGGGTCTGCACCACCAGATGGGCGAGGGGCACCACTATGGCCCCGGTCCCTGGGTGTCTGGCGGCCCGCGCGCCGACTGGACCAGCGTCTACTACGCCAAGGCCGGTCCCGACGGCATCGGCTTCGACCGCACGCCGACCGGCAGCAACGCCACCAGCCAGTACGCCCCGCCCGTCGCCGCCTGCTTCGCCGACCTCAAGTGCGTCGACGAGAAGGACTTGCTGTGGTTCCACCACGTACCCTGGGACTATCGCCTGAAGTCCGGCGACACCCTGTGGGACGGCATGGTCAAACACTACTCGCGCGGCGTCTCGTACGTGGATGGCATGAACCGCACCTGGGCCAGCTTGGCGCCTTATGTCGACGCTCAGCGCCACGCCGAGGTCGCCGACTTCCTGAAGATCCAGCGCAACGAAGCCCAATGGTGGCGCGACGCCTCGATCGCCTGGTTCCAGACGTTTTCGAAGCGCCCGCTGCCCGCCGGCGAGAAGCCGCCGCAGAAATCGTTGGAGTACTACCAGGGCCTCAAGTTCAAGTGGGCGCCGGGGAACGGTCAGTAGGGTTTCCTTCTCCCCTTGCGGGAGAAGGTGTCGGCGCAGCCAACGGATGAGGGGTTTCTCGGCGCGTCCGCGCGACCCCTCACTCGGCCCTTCGGGCCACCCTCTCCCGCAAGGGAGAGGGAAGGGGCTAGCGGTTTTGCTTTCGCCATGCGTCATTCAGGCGAAGCTTTCCAATCCGAGAACGCCCCCATGAAGCCCCTGTTCGCCGCCGCCGCCCTGGCGCTTGTCCTCGCCGCCTCCGCCCAGGCCGCGCCGCTCAACGCACCGGCGACGCTGAAGGTCATCGACGCCCAGCTGGACCGTGACTACCCGGCGCTGGAGGCGACCTACAAGGCGATCCACGCCCATCCGGAGCTGGCCTTCCAGGAGGTCCAGACCGCCAAGACCCTGGCGACCGAGATGCGGGCGCTCGGCTTCACCGTCATCGAAGGCGTTGGCAAGACCGGCGTCGTGGCGATCCTCAAGAACGGCGAGGGGCCCAAGGTGCTGATCCGCACCGAGCTGGACGCCCTGCCGATGGAGGAGAAGTCGGGCCTGCCCTATGCCAGCCGCGCCACCGCGACCTGGCGGGACGAGAAGACCTTCGTCGCCCACTCGTGCGGCCACGACATCCACATGGCGGCCTGGCTGGGGACCGCCCGTCAGCTGGTCGCCATGAAGTCGAAGTGGAAGGGCACGCTGGTCTTCGTCGCCCAGCCGGCCGAGGAAGTCATCGGCGGCGCCAAGGCCATGCTGGCCGACGGGCTGTGGGACAAGATCGGCGGCAAGCCCGACTACGGTTTTGCTCTGCACGTCGGCCCCGGTCTGGCGGGCGAGATCTATTATAAGCCCGGCGTGATCAGCTCGACCTCGGACGGCATCGACATCACCTTCAATGGCCGGGGCGGGCACGGCTCGATGCCGTCCTCGACGATCGATCCGGTGATGATGGCCGCTCGCTTCACGGTCGACGTCCAGAGCGTGATCAGCCGCGAGAAGGACCCCTCGGCGTTCGGCGTCGTCACGGTCGGCTCGATCCAGGCCGGCAGCGCCGGCAACATCATCCCCGACAAGGCTCGGGTGCGCGGCACCATCCGCACCCAGGACGACGCGGTGCGCGACAAGGTCCTCGACGGCGTCAAGCGCACGGCCCAGGCGGTGGTCGACATGGCCGGCGCGCCCCCGGCCGAGGTCAAACTGACTCCCGGCGGCAAGATGGTGGTCAATGACCAGGGCCTGACCGACCGCACGGCGGCGGTGTTCAAGGCGGCCTTCGGCGCGCGCGCGGTGGCCCAGACCCAGCCCGGCTCGGCGTCGGAGGACTATTCGGAGTTCGTGATCGCGGGCGTGCCGTCGCTGTATTTCGGCATCGGCGGCTTCGACAAGGCGACGGTCGAGAAGGCCAAGGCCGAGGGCAAGCCGCTGCCGACCAACCACTCGCCGTACTTCGCTCCAACGCCGGAGCCCACCATCCGCACGGGCGTCGAGGCGATGACTTTGGCGGTGCTGTCGGTGGTGGGGAAGTAACGCCGTCTAATGGGTTGACCCCGCCGCTTTGGTCAGGTGATCTGCTCCCAAAATGGTAGCGCTACCGCGCCGCCGATAAACGGGAGGCGCGCATGGCTTCAGGCAAGTTCGAACCGACACGGCGACAGGCGCTCGCGATGGGCGCCGGCGCCGCCGCGAGCCTGGCGGCTCCCCGCGCCTTCGCCGACGAGACGCCCCTGCGCGATCTGGCCCAGGCCAAGGGTCTGTACTTCGGCTCGGCCGTGCCGGCGGGACCGCCCGGGTCCACCCAAGGCCCGTTCGAGGACGCCCGCTACAAAGCCATCCTGGCCCGCGAGTGCGGCCTGCTGGTCCCCGAGAACGAGCTGAAGTGGTACGTGGTCCGCCTGGCCGGGCCCGAGAGCTTCGACTTCAGCCGCGCCGACCGCATCGCCGCCTTCGCCCGCGAGAACGGCCAGGCCCTGCGCGGCCACACCCTGCTGTGGCACCATCCGCAGTGGTTCCCGGCCTGGACCAAGACCTACGACTTCGGCGCCAATCCCGCCCAGGCGGCGGCCAAGATGGTCACCGAGCACATCCAGGCCCTGTGCGCGCGCTATCCGCAGATGATCTCGTGGGACGTGGTCAACGAGACGGTGGACCCGAAGGACGGCTCGATCCGCTCGACCTTCCTGTCGGACGCCATGGGCAAGGAAGAGGTGCTGGATCTCGCCTTCCACGTCGCCCGCGAGGCCGCGCCCAAGGCCCGGCTCGTCTACAACGACTACATGAGCCAGGAGGTCGGCAACGAGAAGCACCGCTACGGCGTGCTCAAACTGCTGGAAGGCTTCAAGAAGCGCGGGACGCCGGTCGACGCGCTTGGCGTGCAGAGCCACATCGGGGCGGAAAACGCGGACACCTTCACGGGCTTTGGCAAGCCGCAAGAGAAGGAATGGACGGCGTTCCTGAACGACGTCACCGGCATGGGCTATGACCTGCTGGTCACCGAGTTCGACGTCCACGACAAGGGTCTGCCGGCCGAGTTTGGGCCCCGCGACGCGGCGGTGGCGGCCTACGCCAAGGCCTTCCTCGACCAGATGCTCAGCTACCGCCAGACCAAGGAGGTCCTGGCCTGGGGCATGATCGACAAGTACTCGTGGCTGCAGGGCCAATGGCTGCGCGAAGACAAGCTGCCCAAGCGCCCGACCCTCTATGACGACGACTACAAGCCCAAGCCCTTGCGCGAGGCGGTGGCCGCGGCCCTGCGGGCCGCGCCGGCGCGGTAGGGTTTAAGCAGCGCCCCCTCCGTCGCGGTGCGTATCCGCACCGCGCCAACTCCCCCGCGCCGCGGGTGAGGAGGAGGGCGCGCTCAACGGCCCCCAAAGGGAGAGACGAATGATCCGAACGGCAATGACCCTGGCCCTGCTGGCCGCCCCGATGGCCGTCGCGACGGCCGCCCAAGCCGCGCCGAACACCGCCGCGTTCAGCAACTTCGTCTACCAGGGCTCCGACCCGTCCGACGCGATCAAGGCCGGGCCCGGCCAGTACCGCAATCCGGTTGTCCAGGGCTTCTATCCGGACCCCAGCATCACGCGGGTGGGCAAGGACTACTACCTGGTCAATTCGACCTTCGCCTGGTTCCCGGGCCTGCCGATCCACCACTCGACCGACCTGGTGAACTGGACCCAGATCGGCAACGCCATCGACCGGCCGGGCATGCTGGACTTCAAGCGGCTGGGCCTGTCGCGGGCGGTGTTCGCTCCGGCCATCACCCATCACGACGGCCTGTTCTACATCCTCAACACCTGCGTCGACTGCGGCGGCAACTTCCTGATCACCGCCAAGGACCCGCGAGGTCCGTGGTCGGATCCGGTGTGGCTGCCCGAGGTGGGCGGCATCGACGCTTCGCTGTTCTTCGACGACGACGGGCGAGGCTGGATCGTCAACAACGACAACCCGCCGGGGCCGGCCGAGTACCAGGGCCACCGCGCCATCTGGATCCAGGAGTACGACCCGAAGGCCCAGAAGACGATCGGTCCGCGCTCGGTGCTGCTGGACAAGGGCGTCAATCCGGCCGCCAAGCCGATCTGGCCCGAGGGGCCGCACATCCTGAAGAAGGACGGCTGGTACTATCTGGTCGCCGCCGAGGGCGGCACGGCCGAGGGCCACAGCCAGGTCGTGCTGCGGTCGAAGAGCGTCACCGGCCCCTACGTCCCCTATGAGCACAACCCGATCCTGACCCAGCGCGGCCTGCCCAAGGACCGGCCGCTGCCGATCACCTCGGCCGGCCACGCCGACATCGTCGACACGCCGGACGGCCAGTGGTGGGCGACCTTCCTGGCCGTGCGCCCCTATGGCGACGATCTCTACAACACCGGCCGCGAGACCTTCCTGCTGCCGGTCGAGTGGAAGGACGGCTGGCCGGTGATCCTGGAGAACGGCAAGACCATCCCCTATGTCGCCGACGCGCCGAAGCTGCCCGCCACCCCGGCGCCGCCGACCTCGGGCCCGTTCAAGGTCGCCGAGACCTTCGCGGGTCCGGAACTGCCCAAGAGCTGGATGACCATGCGCATCCCGACCAGCCGCTGGTGGTCGGTGAAGGGCGGGACGCTGAACCTCGAGGCGCGCCCCGACAAGCTGGGCGGCCACGCGCAGCCCTCGATCTGGGCGCGCCGCCAGCAGCACATGAACGCCACGGTGTCGACCACGGTGCGCTTCACGCCCAAGGCCGACGGCGACAAGGCGGGGCTGGTGGCCCTGCAGAACGACGACTTCTACTGGTTCGTCGGCCTGGTCCGCGACGGCGGCAAGACCCTGGTCCGGGTCGAGAAGCGAACCGGCAAGGATGATCCGGTCGACGGCGTGGTGGTGGCTGAAAAGGATGTTTCCCTCAAGAACGGCCAACCGCTGAACCTGAAGATCTCGGCCAGGGCCGGGAGCTTGGACTTCGCCTATGGCGTCGCGCCGGGCAAGTGGGAGGTGCTGAAGGCCGGGGCCGATGGGACGTCTCTGAGCACCAAGGTCGCCGGCGGGTTCGTCGGGACGATGCTGGGCGTCTATGCGCACGGGGCGGGGCGGTAGGGCGACTGACAGCAAATCCTCCCCCAGCGGGGGAGGTGGCCCGAAGGGCCGGAGGGGGAAGTCTTGCTGACCTTGCCCCTTCCCCTCCGTCGTCGCTACGCGCCGACACCTCCCCCGCTGGGGGGAGGATGGAACCCCACCCCCCAAAATTTCGCCGCGAAGTTCGGGTGAACCCCCGCTAGGGTGTCGCTTCAGACAAGTTCCATGAGTCCCGAAAGACCCTTGATGCGCCTTCTCGCTCCCCTGGCCCTCGCCGCCGCGCTCGTCTCCCCACTGGCCGCCGGCGCCGCCCACGCCCAGACCCCGCAGCCCTCGCCGCCGCCGCAGTTGAACGCCGGCCCCTCGGCCGCCGCCGTCGCCGGCAAGGCTTTCCTGGAGAAGAACGCCAAGGCGCCGGGCGTCGTCAGCCTGCCCTCTGGCCTGCAGTACAAGGTCGTGACCAGCGGCCCCAAGGACGGCCCCTCGCCGAAGCTGGGCGACATCATCAAGGTCAATTACGAGGGCAAGCTGCTGAGCGGGCAGGTGTTCGACAGCAGCTTCGCGCGGGGCCGCGCCGCGATCATGCCCGCCGACGGGCTGATCCAGGGCTGGCTGGAGGCCCTGCCCAGAATGAAGGTCGGCGACGAATGGATCCTCTACATCCCGTCGGAGCTGGGCTACGGCTCGCGCGACATGGGCGAGATCCCGCCCGACAGCGTGCTGATCTTCCGCCTGAAGCTGGAAGGCATGCTGGCGGTGGACTAAGGCGCGAAGATGCTCCCCCGCGATGCGGGGGAGCTGTCGCGGAGCGACTGAGGGGGCAAGCTGGAGCCGGCGGAGCTAGCCCCCTCCGGCCCTCTGGGCCACCTCCCCCGCGATGCGGGGGAGGATCTAAGGTCCTGTGGCTAAAAGCCGCGTTTTACCGTTCGCTAGCCACGCGGGCGTAGGGCGGGATGGATGGCGAGCTCTCGACCCTCTCCCCGCCGGGTGCTCAACCGGCCCATGCGGCTGATCCACGGATTGGTCGTGGCGGCGGCTGTCCTGGTGGTCGTGTCGTTCGTCGGCGGCTTGGCCCTGATGGTCGTCACGGCCCGGACGCTGGACCATATCGAGGCCCAGGACGAGATCAGCCTGGCGGATCGATCGATCGCCCGCGACCTCGAGCGGATGCGCCGCGAGCTCACCTCGGCCACGCTTTGGGACCGGGCCTATCAGGCGATGGGCCCCAGGGTCGACGCGGCCTGGGCCGACGCCAACTTCGCCCAGTACTACAAGACCCAGTTCGGCCACGGCCTGACCTTCGTGATGCGCTCGGGCCAGGTCGTCTACGCCTCTCGGGCCGGGGTCAGATCGCGCGCCGAGGCGCTCGGCGCCTTTCCGGCGAAGGCCGCGCCGATCGCCAGCCAGGTCGCGGACGATGCGCGCCGGGCCCTCCGCGCGGGACGGCTTGGGGCCGCGGCGGAGGTGACCCGGGTGGGGCTGATGCGCGAGGACGGGGACGTCTATCTCGTCGCCTTCGCCGCCGTGACGCCCCTGACCCGTTCCGTCGCCGACGCCTATGACGGCCCCTCGACGGTCGTGGTCAGCGCGCGCCGGATGGACGCGGTCTTCCTTCGCGATTTCTCGGAGGCCTATGGTCTGGACGCGCTGCAGCTGCGCGAGACGCCGCTGGGCCTGAAGCCCTACGCGCCGCTGACGGGCATCGACGGCCGTCCGGTCGGCGTGCTGTCGTGGGAGGCGGACGATCCGGGCCTGACGCTGCTCAAGACCCTGGCCCCCTGGCTGGCCGTCGGCTTCGTGGTCATGGGCGTCGCCGCCATCCTGCTGTTCCGCCGCGTCGCCGAGGCGCTGGTCCAGCTGCGCGACGGCCGCCGCGAGCTGATCGCCGCCAAGACCGAGGCCGAGGCCGCGAACGCCGCCAAGACCCTGTTCCTGGCCAATATGAGCCACGAGATCCGGACGCCGCTGAACGGCGTCCTGGGCATGGCCCAGGTGATGGCCGCCGATGCGCTGACCGAGCCCCAGGCCCGCCGCCTGCGCATCCTGGAGGAGTCGGGGCAGGCGCTGCTGGCCCTGCTGAACGACATCCTCGACATCGCCCGGCTGGAGCGCCACGCCGTGCGGCTGCGGTCCGAGGTCTTCGACCTGGCCGGGATGGTCGAGGCCGCGTGCCTGGCCTTCTCGGGCGCGGCGGCGGTCAAGGGTCTGTCGCTGTCTGTCGATGTGGCGCCGGATGTCCGGGGACGCTGGCGGGGCGACGCCATGCGCCTGCGCCAGGTGCTGGGCAATCTGGTCGCCAACGCGATCAAGTTTACCGACCGAGGCGGCGTCACTGTCCGGGTTCGCCCCTCGACCCAGGGCCTGCGCTTCGAGGTCGAGGACACCGGCCCCGGCGTGCCCGCCGAATACCTGCCCGACCTGTTCAAGAGCTTCTCCCAGATCGACGAGTCGTCGACGCGGCCCCACGACGGGGCGGGCTTGGGGCTGTCGATCTGCCGCGAGCTGGTGCAGCTGATGGGCGGGACGATCGACGTCCACACGGCGCTGGGCCAGGGTTCCAGCTTCCACTTCGTCGTCCCCCTCGAGCGCGTCGCCGACGAGCGCCCGAACCTGCGGGTGGTGAAGTAGGGGGGGCGGACCCCGTCGCCCCGCCTGCACAGTTCGCGCGCAGCGAACTCCTCCGGGCGCCGATAAATCGGAGCTTGGTCGGCCTCCTTCGCCCGACGCCGCCGTGAGGCCTCGCCCCCGCCGTCTCCGCTGATAGCCCTTCTATCCGCACGCCGAATTCGGCGGCGCGTGAGGGGAAGGGCTTTCATGGACTCCGGTGTCAGGGCGCCGACGCGGCGCCAGCTTCTGTCCGCCATCGCCAAGGTCGGCGGCACGGCGGCGCTCTATCAGGCGATGACCACGCTGGGCCACGCGGCCGAGACGCAGTTCCACGGCCCGCCGAACCTGCAGGGCGCGCGGCCGGGCGCCAGCGTCATCGTGCTGGGCGCGGGCCTGGCCGGCATGCTGGCCGCCTATGAGCTGCGCAAGGCCGGCTATAAGGTCCAGATCCTGGAGTTCCAGAACCGCGCCGGCGGCCGCAACTGGTCGCTGCGGGGCGGCGACACCTACACCGAGCTGGGCGGCGCGACGCAGAAGGTCGCCTTCGCCCCCGGCAACTACCTGAACCCCGGTCCCTGGCGCATTCCGCACCATCACCGCACCTTGCTCCACTACTGCAAGCAGTTCGGCGTGGCCCTGGAGCCGTTCATCCAGTTCAACCACTCGGGCTGGATCCACTCGTCCCAGGCCTTCGGCGGCAAGCCGGTGCGCTTCAACGCCGCCGCCGCCGACTTCGAGGGCAATATCGCCGAGCTGCTGGCCAAGTCGGTCAACGCCAAGGCCCTCGACGACACGGTCACCCAGGAAGACCGCGATCGCCTGTTGGAGGCGATGAAGGGCTGGGGCCTGCTGGACAACAATTACAAGTATTCGCCCAGCCTGAAGGCCTCCGGCCACCGCGGCTACGAGCGCCCGCCAGGCGGCGGCGTTAACGGCGCGCCGATCCCGTCCAAGGACCTCTACAGCCTGCACGATGTGCTGGATCCCCAAGTCTGGACCTCGATGGGCTTCTTCATGAACCACGAGATGCAGACGACCATGTTCCAGCCGGTCGGCGGCATGGACATGATCGGCAAGGGCTTCGCCAAACAGGTCGAGGGCCTGATCACCTACAACGCCAAGGTCGGCAAGATCGCCCAGGACGACAAAGGCGTCACGGTCAGCTGGACCGACACCGTCACCGGCAAGGCGACCGACGCCAAGGCCGACTGGTGCGTCTGTACGATCCCGCTGGGCGTGCTGGGCCAGATGGACCTGCAGGTCACCGACGAGATGATGGCCGCGATCAAGGCGGTGCCTTACTCCGGCCAGGTCAAGATCGGCCTGGAGATGAAGCGCCGCTTCTGGGAGGAGGACGACTACATCTACGGCGGCCACAGCTTCACCGACCAGGAGATCGCCCTGATCTCCTATCCGAACAACAACATGTTCAAGGACGGCCCGGCCGTGCTGCTGGGCGCCTTCGCCCGCGAGCTGGGGGCCTATCGCCTGGCCGGCATGACGCCCGAGCAGCGGATCGAGGTCGCCCTGGCCCAGGGCTCGGTGATCCACCCGGAAAGCTACCGCAAGGAGTTCCTGTCGGGCGCCTCCGTGGCCTGGAGCCGCGTGCCCTGGTCGCTCGGATGCTGCGCCCGCTGGAACGAGGACACCCGCAAGCAGCACTACCAGACCCTGGTCGGCATGGACCGCCGGATCGTGCTGGCCGGCGAGCACGCCTCCTACGTCGGGTGCTGGATGGAGGGCGCGCTGCTCTCGTCCATCGACGCCATCACCCGTCTGCACAAGCGCGCGCTGGAGGCCTGAGGATGCGGAAGATCATTCTGACGGCGGCCCTTCTGGTCGCCTTCCCGGCCATGGCCCAGACGCCGGCGTCCGGCGGCGGCGACACGGGCGGCGGCATCGTTCGCGCGCCCAAGCCGGTGACCGGCGAGCAGGTCTATGTCCAGGTCTGTCAGGCCTGCCATATGGCGGACGCCAAGGGCGGGGCGGGGGCGGGGACCATTCCGGCCCTGGCCTCGAACCCCCGCCTGGCCGGGGCGGCCTATCCGATCATGATCGTCACCGGCGGCAAGGGCGCCATGCCCGGCTTCGTCGGGACCTTGAGCAACGCCCAGATTTCCGAGGCGATCACCTATGTCCGGACGCACTTCGGGAACAGCTACGCCAAGCCGGTGACGGAAGCGGATGTCGCGAAGATGGCGAAGCCGCCGGCGGCGGGGGGGCATTAGGGGGGCTCATTTCTCCTCCCCCATCGGGGGAGGGGGAGGAGAGAAAACCTAGGCCTCACCCCTCCACGATCGGAACGATCTGCTCCATCAGCTGGCGCGTGCCGTCCTCGCGGCCTTCGGGGCTGTAGTAGCCGTCCAGGAACACCCCGACCTCGGTGATGACCAGCCGCGTCTTGGCGCCCTCGGGTCGCATCTCAAGCGTCGCGACCGACACCGACGCCAGGTTCTCGCCGTGGTGCATCCAGTAGGTGTAGACGATCCGCTCGTTGGGCACGATGTCGTGGTAGCGGCTGCGGAAGTGGTGCGGGAGCTCGCCCGGCGGGCGGCTGACGGCGTAGTCCTCGCCGCCGACGCGGAAGTCCATGCCGCTCTCCGGCGGGCCCCATTCCTCGGGCCCATGGAACCACTGGGCCTTCTTCTCCGGATCGGCGAAGGCGGCGAACACCCGGGCGGGCGAGGCGGCGTAGACCCGCTCGACCACGAAGGTGGCGTGGATGGCGCTGCGGTGGGTCATTTCGTTTCCTCGTTCTGTTCGGCGGCCAGGAAGGCGTCCAGCCGGTCGAGGCGCCGCTCCCACTGGACGCGCCTCTGGTTGATCCACTGCTCGGCCAGGGACAGCGCCTCGGGACGGATCTGGCAGGTGCGCACCCGGCCGACTTTCTCCGACGTCACGATCCCGCCCGCCTCCAGCATGGCCAGGTGCTGCATGACCGCCGGCAGCGACATGTCCAGCGGCCGGGCCAGCTCGCTCACCGAGGCGGGGCCGCGGGCAAGCCGCTCGACCATGTTGCGCCGCGCGGGGTCCGCGAGGGCCTGGAACATCAGGTCGAGCGAGAGGGGATGGTTAGGCATGTGGTTAAGTATCGGGGCGTGGGCGGATAGTCAAGTGAGTGCTTAAGTGTTTGGATGAAAGAAATCCTCCCCCGCGAGGGGGAGGATTTTTTAGAGTTTCACCTTGCCATCGACCCGCCGCGCAATCCCCAGCGGGTTCTCCGTCTTCAGCTCCGCCGGCAGCAGCGCCTCGGGCAGGTTCTGATAGCTGACCGGACGCAGGAAGCGGGCGATGGCGAGGGTGCCGACCGAGGTCGTGCGGCCGTCGCTGGTGGCCGGGAACGGACCGCCGTGGACCATGGCCGGGGCCACCTCCACGCCGGTGCCAAAGCCGTTGACCAGGATGCGTCCGGCCTTCAGCTCCAGGGTCGGCAGCAGGGCGGCGGCGATGCCGTGGTCGGCCTCGTCCATGTGGAGGGCGATGGTCAGCTGGCCCTCGACGGCGGCGACGACCTTTTCCAGCTCGGCCTGGTCGGCGGCGCGGACCACGACCGAGGCCGCGCCGAACACTTCCTCGTGCAGGCGCGGATTGGCCAGGAAGTCGGCGGCCTTGACGCTGAACAGGGCCGCGCGGCCGGTGTGGCTGCCGTCGGGACCGGGGACGCCGCGCGCGACGGTGGTCACCTCCTTGGCTTCGGTCAGGGCGGCGACGCCATGGGCGAAGGCCTTGCAGATGCCCGGCGTCAGCATCACCGAGGCGGGCGCGGCCTCGACAGCCTTGCCGGCGGCCTCGACGAAGGCGTCCAGCTCGGGGCCTTCGATGGCCAGGATCAGGCCAGGATTGGTGCAGAACTGGCCCGCGCCCAGGGTCAGGGCGGCCACGAAGTCCGGGGCGATCGCCGCGCCGCGCGCCTTCAGGGCGGCGGGCAGCATGATCACCGGATTGATGCTGCTCATCTCGGCGTAGAACGGGATCGGCTCGGGGCGGCCTTGGGCGATCGCGAGCAGGGCCAGGCCCCCGCGACGCGAACCGGTGAAGCCGGCGGCCTTGACGCGCGGATCGGCGACCAGGGCCTGGCTGACCTCATAGCCGCTGTCATGGATCATCGAGAACACGCCCGGGTGCAGGCCGCAGGCGGCGACGGCGGCCTGGATGGCGCGGCCGACCAGCTCCGAGGCGCCGGGGTGGGCCGGGTGGGCCTTGACGATCACCGGGCAGCCGGCCGCCAGGGCCGAGGCCGTGTCGCCGCCGGCCACCGAGAAGGCCAGCGGGAAGTTCGACGCGCCGAACACCGCCACGGGACCCAGCGGCACGTTGCGCAGGCGCAGGTCCGGACGCGGCAGCGGCTTGCGGTCCGGCTGAGCGGGGTCGATCCGCGCTTCCAGGAAGCCGCCGTCGCGCAGCACGCCGGCGAACAGGCGCAGCTGGCCGACGGTGCGGCCGCGCTCGCCTTCGAGGCGCGGGCGGGGCAGACCGGTCTCGGCCATGGTGCGGACGATCAAATCATCGCCGATCGCCTCGATGTGCTCGGCGATCGTCTCCAGGAAGGTCGCGCGGGTCTCGTAGGGTAGGGCGCGATAGCTGGCGAAGGCCTCGTGGGCCAGGGCGGCGGCCTGGTCGACATCCGCCTTGGTCGCGCCGCCGAACGCGGGCTCCAGGGTCTCGCCGGTCGCGGGATTGACGCCCTTGATCTCGCCGTTGGTCCCCTTGCGGCTTTCGCCGCCGATCAGAAGCTGGCCGGTCAGATGCACTTTGGTCGTCCTGCGAGTGTTGTCGTTGCGATCGCTATAGATGGGAGCGCTAACATGACAAGTCCATGCGCGCGATGCGGCTTTCGAGCGTCAAGGCGCCGACGGCCGTTCCTAGGCGCGCTTTGAAGCCCGGTTCGAGAGGGGCGGCAAGTAAATCCTCCCCCTAGCGGGGGAGGTGGCGCGAAGCGCCGGTGGGGGAAGTGCTTGCAGCCTTGCGTCTGCCCCCTCCGTCGTCTCTTCGAGCCGACACCTCCCCCGCTAGGGGGAGGATTTCTACAGCGACTGTCCGTCGTCCACGGTGAACACGCTCCCCGTCACCGCCCGGGCGGCGTCCGAGCACAGGTACAGCGCCGTGCCCGTCAAATCGTCCTCGTCCATCAGCCGCTTGCGGGGGAAGCTGGCGACCAGTTTGGCGCCGCCCTCGGTGTCGAACCAGTCGCTGTTCAACTCGGTGCGGATGTAGCCGGGGCACAGGACGTTGACGTTGATCCCCTTGCGGGCCCACTCGCGGGCCAGGCTCTTGCCCATCATGGCGGTGGCGGCTTTCGAGGCGCAGTAGGCGGTCACGCCCGGCAGCACCTTGTGCGCCCCGATCGAGGCGACCAGCAGGACGCGGCCGCGACCCGTCTGCTCCGACCCCGCCCGGATCATCCGCCGCGCCCCCTCGCGGGCGGTCAGGAAGACGCCCCGGGTGTTGACGCCCATCACCTTGTCGAAGTCGGCCGCCTCGATGTCGAGGGCCGACCCCTGGATATTGATCCCGGCGTTGGCGATCACCGTGTCGGGGACGCCCAGGCGGTCGCTGATGGCGTCGTAGCCGGCGATGATCGAACCCTCGTCCTCGACGTCCATCGAGAAGGCGGCCGCGCTCTGGCCGATCTCGGCGACCAGCGCCTCCAGCCGTTCGGCGCGCCGCGCGGCCAGCGCCACCTTGGCCCCGGCGGCGGCCGCGCGGCGAGCCAGGTGCGCCCCGATGCCGGACGAGGCGCCGGTGACCAGCACGGTCCTTCCGGAAAGATCGATCATGACGGCTCCCTTTTTCCGCCAGCGTGGCCGGCGCGAAGGCCGCTGTCGAGCCGGCCCCGGCGGCAAGTACGAGCGTTCAGCGCGCTGCATGCTCGGCGTAGACGAGATGGAGTTGAGGAAAATCAGAGACTTGTCACTTTTATAGGCTTCTGGATCATCCGCGTCCGCTGGCGCCGTATCTTTGTGTCATGGCCGGAAATAGCGACAAGGTCCGGACCTGGAGCGAGACGCTGCAGGGCCGCCTCACGGCGAAGATGGATCAACTCATCACCGCCTTCGAAGCCACCGACGACCCCGCCGAAAAAGCCCAGATCGAGAAGGACGCCCGCCTCTGCGGCGTCTTCGCCCGGTCGGCCAAGGCGGTGGCGACGATGGTCCCCGAACCCAAAGCCAAACCCGCCGCCGACGAGGCGGCCGATGACGACGAGGCCTCCATGCATGACGGCATCCCGGACGACCCCGAAGAACTTCAAGCCGCTCTTGTCGCCCGCTTCACTCGCTTCGCTGAGCTCCTCGAACTCAAGCGTCGAGATGATGAAGGCGCTGGCGATAGCGATCTCGGTCCTGGAGCCCCTGGACCAGCAGCGCCTGCTTAGCGCGGCCCTGGCCGAACCGCTGAAGCACCAGATCGCGCCGCCATTCGAGCCCTGGTCGACCTGGCTGATGCTGGGCGGGCGCGGCGCGGGCAAGACCTTCGCCGGGGCGCGCTGGATGACCTGGAACGCCTTGGCCTATCCGAACCTCGCCTTGGTCGGACCCACGCTGCACGACGTGCGCGAGGTGATGATCGAGGGGCCGTCTGGCTTGAAGGCGATGGGCGGGCCAGCCTTTCGCCCGCGCTGGGAAGCCTCGCGCCGGCGCCTGGTCTGGCCTAACGGCGCCTGCGCCTACGCCTTCTCGGCCGAGGACTCGGACTCCCTGCGCGGCCCGCAGTTCCACGCCGCCTGGGCCGACGAGTTCTGCGCCTGGCCCAAGCCCGGCGACACCCTGGCCATGCTGCGCTTTGGCCTGCGCCTGGGGACCGATCCGCGCCTGGTGGTGACCACCACGCCCAAGCCCCATCGCGCCCTGAAGGTGCTGATGGCCGAGCCCGGGGTCTCCCTGACCCGCGCGGGCACGGCCGCCAACGCCGGCAACCTGGCGCCCGCCTTTCTGCGGACGCTGAAGAGTCTCTATGGCGGCACCAGCCTGGCCGCTCAGGAGTTGGACGGGGTGATCGTCGAGACCGACGGCGGCCTGTTCCGCGCCGAGGACCTGGCCAGATGCCGCGCCGCGCGGCCGGCGCGCCTGGACCGCGTCGTCGTCGCCGTCGACCCGCCCGCCACCGCAGGCGGCGACGCCTGCGGCATCGTGGTCGTCGGCCGCCGCGATGACCGCGCCTTCGTCCTGGCCGACGAGACCGCGCGGGGACTGTCGCCGGCGGGGTGGGCCGCCCGCGCCGTGGCCGCCGCGCGAACCTGGAGCGCCGACGCCCTCGTGGCCGAGGCCAACCAGGGCGGCGACATGGTGCGCTCGGTCTTGGCCCAGGCGGACCCGCCATGCCGGGTGAAGCTGGTGCGAGCATCGGTCGGCAAACGCGCGCGGGCCGAACCGGTGGCCGCGCTCTACGAGCAGGGCCGCGTGCTGCACTGCGGGCCGTTCGTGGCGCTGGAGGAGGAACTGATGGCCCTGGGCTCCGGGGATCTGGAACACAGTCCCGACCGGGCGGACGCCCTGGTCTGGGCGGTCAGCGAACTGATGCTGGGGGCTGAGAGGCGGCCTAGGCTGAGGGCGTTGTGAGGGTTCAAGCGATCAAGATCCTCCCCCGCGATGCGGGGGAGGTGGCCCGGAGGGCCGGAGGGGGCGAGCGCTGACCTGATCCAGTATTCGCCCCACCGCCGCCTCCGGCGAAGCGAGGATATCGCGGGCAGGAACGCGAAGCGTGACGACGCCCCGACTTTCCAGCCACGCGTCACGCTCTGCATCCCTGTGCGGTCGATTACCGAAGCAATGCCATTCGCCGTCGACCTCGACGGCCAGACATAAAGCCTCGCAGTAGAAATCGAGAATGTAACGACCGACCGGATGCTGTCGACGGAAGTGTAGCCCACCAACCTTGCGGCCCTTCAGTTCTCGCCAAAGCAAACCTTCGGGCAGCGTCAGCTCTCGGCGGAAGCGCTGCGCCGTCAGTCTCTGCACAAGGGGAGGTCTCATCGGCTTCTCCGGTGCTCGCCCCCTCCGTCGCTCCGCGACACCTCCCCCGCATCGCGGGGGAGGATCTTTGGAGGGGCCGCCTTCCCCACCACCCTACATTGTTCCCTTTTCGTTCTCAACTCCACTTACCGGAGCGCTCCCCCATGCTCTTCCCCAAACCGCGCCCGCCTGAGCGCAAGGACTCCCGCGCCGCGCGGCTGATCGCGTTGACGACTGGCGGTCGTCCGCAGTGGACGCCGCGGGACTATGGCGCGCTCGCGTCCGAGGGGTTCGCCAAGAACCCCGTGGCCTATCGCTGCGTCCGGATGATCGCCGAGGCCGCGGCCGCCACGCCGCTGGCCGTCTTCGTCGACGGCCGCCGGGCCGACGATCATCCGCTCAAGCGCCTGCTGGACCGGCCCAATCCCGAGCAGGGCGGGCCCGATCTGATGGAGGCGTTCTTCGGGAGCCTGCAGGTGGCCGGCAACGGCTATCTGGAAGCCGCCGGCGACGGCGCGCCCAGCGAGCTCTACGCCCTGCGCCCCGACCGGATGACGGTGGTGCCCGGACCGCGCGGCTGGCCGCTTGCCTATGACTATCAGGCCGCCGGGCGCACGGTCCGGATCGGGCGGGACGGCGACGGCTGGCTGCCGGTGCTGCACTTGCGCCTGTTCAATCCGACCAGCGACCACTACGGCTTCTCGCCGCTGGAGGCCGCCGCCTTCGCGATCGACGTCCACAACGCCTCCAGCGCGTGGAACAAGGCGCTGCTGGACAACTCCGCCCGGCCCTCCGGCGCGCTTGTCTATTCGTCCAAGGACGCCGGCGACCGCCTGACCGACGAGCAGTTCGACCGGCTGAAGACCGAGCTGGCCAACGCGCATTCAGGGACCGCCAACGCCGGCCGGCCGCTGCTGCTGGAGGGCGGGCTCGACTGGCGGGCCATGTCGCTGACCCCGGCCGAGATGGACTTCACCGAAGGCAAGCACGCCGCCGCCCGCGAGATCGCCCTGGCGTTCGGCGTGCCGCCGCAACTGCTGGGCATCCCCGGCGACAACACCTACGCCAACTACCGCGAGGCCAACGCCGCCTTCTGGCGCGGGACGGTGGTTCCGCTGGCCGAGCGGGCGGCGCGGGCGCTCACCGCCTGGCTGGCCGTGAAGTTCCCCGGCGCGCGGATCGCTCCGGACCTCGACGCCGTGCCAGCCCTGTCGGCCGAACGCGACGCCCTGTGGAGCCGGCTGGAGACGGCGTCTTTCCTAACCGACGCCGAGCGGCGGCGGCTGGCGGGGCTGGAGCACTAAAATCCTCCCCCTAGAGGGGGAGGTGGCCTGAAAGGCCGGAGGGGGAAGTTCTCCTGGCCCGGCCTCTTCCCCCTCCGTCGACTGCGTCGACACCTCCCCCACTGGGGGGAGGATTTGGAGACATCCCATGACCACACCCACCCGCTGGCGCCTGGACCGCCAGGTGTCGGCCGCCGTCCTGGTCGCGGTCGCCATCCAGGCCGCCGCCGCCCTGCTGTGGGCCGGCAAGGCCTCGGCGCGGATCGACGAGATGCAGCGCCGGCTCGAGGCCCAGGCCCCGGTCGCCGAGCGCCTGGCGCGCCTCGAGGCCCAGGCCGACGCCACCCGCCAGTCGCTGAACCGCATCGAAGCCAAGCTGGAGCGCGTCCGCTAGCCGTCCCCCAACAACCCCGCCTTCCTCGCCCTTGTGGCGAGGACCCATGCGTCCGCTCACGGAGCGCCCCCTCAGAGGCGCGCCGCGTCGGCGGAACGCTGGGTCCCAGGGACAAGCCCTGGGAAGGCGATGAAAAGGAAAGGCCCATTCCTTGTCCGATCATCTTTCCATCGAAGGCTACGCGTCCCTGTTCTGGACCCGCGACCTCAATGACGACGTCACCGCCGCCGGCGCCTTCGCCGAGAGCCTGGCGGCCGGAAGCCCCGTGAAGATGCTGCACCAGCATGACGAGGCCGAGCCGATCGGCGTCTGGGACGCGGTCGTCGAGGACGCCAAGGGCCTGTTCGTGCGCGGCCGCATTCTGCGCGCGACCCCGCGTGGAAGGCTCGTCGCCGCGCTGGTCGAGGCCGGCGCGCTGGACGGCCTGTCGATCGGCTTTCGCCAGGTGAAGGCGCGAACCCAGGGCCGCCTGCGCGTCTTGTCCCGCGTCGAGCTCTGGGAGGTGTCGATCGTCACCTTCCCGATGCTGCCGGGAGCGAGGCTGACCCTCAGTTCCGGATCAGCCTGAGCAGGGTGCCGTCCGGGTCGATCAGGGCGGCCATGATCTTCTTGTCGCCCGGCGGGTGCAGGCGGGGGAAGCCTTCGGTCTTCTCCTCGATCCCGGCCGCCAGGCAGACCGCGTAGAAGCCCTCGAGGTCGTCCAGCCGCAGGCAGCAGGCGAAGTTGCTGGTGGCGGGTTTGAGGCCCGGGAACGGGAAGAACTCCAGCATCAGCCGGCCGCGCTCCAGCACCATCCAGCCCGGATCGCGCGAGGCCCGCTCGAAGCCGAGGGCGGCATAGAAGCTCTCGGTCGCGTCGAAGTCGCTGGACGGGAGATTCGGCGTGGCGCGGTCAGGCATGCGGCGACGCTAGCATGAGTCCCGCGCGGCGCCGTGGGCGGCTCACAAGATCCTCCCCCTAGCGGGGGAGGTGGCCCGAAGGGCCGGAGGGGGAAGTGCTGGAAAGCCGGCCTCTTCCCCCTCCGTCGTCCCTTCGGGCCGACACCTCCCCCGCTGGGGGGAGGATTTTCTTCCATCTTCGGAGAACCCCATGAAGGAAACCAAACACGCGGCCTCGCCCGAGGCCCGCGCGGCGCTGGCCGACGTCCTGACCGCGTTCGAAAGCTTCAAGGCCGCCAATGACGCGCGTCTTTCGGCCATTGAGACCAAGCGGGCCGACGTCCTGCTGGAAGAGAAGGTCGGCCGCATCGATGAGGCGGTCAGCCGCGCCCAGGACCGCCTGGATCGCCTGATGGCCGACCTGCGCCGTCCCGCCCTCGGCGGCGAGGCGCCGGTCGCCACGGTCGACGAACGCAAGGCCGCCTTCGATCGCTATGTGAAGACCGGCGAGACGCCCGCGGCCCTGCTCGAAGCCAAGGGCCTGTCCGAAGGGACGGCCACCGCCGGCGGCTATGTCGCCCCGCCGGAGCTGGAGCGGCTGATCCTGCGCCGCCTGGCCGCCACCTCGCCGATGCGCGAGATCTGCCAGGTCCGCACCATCGGCGCCGGGACCTTCCGCAAGCCGGTCTCGCCCACGGGTCTCGCCGCCGCCTGGGTAGCCGAGACCGCCGCGCGTCCGGAGACCACGGCTCCGACCCTGGACGTGATCGACTTCCCGGCCGGCGAGCTCTACGCCAGCCCGGCCGCCACCCAGGCCCTGCTGGACGACGCCTATGTCAGCATCGACGAGTGGCTGGCGGAAGAAGTGCAGGACGCCTTCGCCGCCCAGGAGACCTCGGCCTTCGTGTCGGGCGACGGGGTCAACAAGCCCAAGGGCCTCCTGGCCTACACCGCCGCGCCGGACGCCAGCTACACCTGGGGTCAGGTCGGCTATCTGGCGACCGGCGTGGCCGGCGGCTGGACGGCCTCGAACCCGACCGACAAGCTGATCGACCTGATCTACGCGACCAAGACCCAGTACCGCCAGAACGGCCGCTTCGTCATGAACCGCCGCACGGTCAGCGCAGTGCGCAAGTTCAAGGACGCGCAAGGCAACTACATCTGGAACGCGGCCCTGCAGCCGGGGCAGTCGGCGAGCCTGCTGGGCTTCCCGGTCACCGAGATCGAGGCCATGCCCGATGTCGCCGCCAACAGCCTGTCGGTGGCGTTCGGCGACTTCGAGAAGGGCTATTTGATCGTCGACCGCGCCGGGGTGCGGGTCCTGCGCGACCCGTACTCGGCCAAGCCCCACGTCCTCTTCTACACCACCAAGCGCGTCGGCGGCGGCGTGCAGAACTTCGACGCGATCAAGCTGCTGAAGTTCGCGGCGTCGTAGGCTTATCCGGCGTCCCCCTCCCCCTTGCGGGGAGGGGGCAGGGGGTGGGGGTGTCAGCGCCTCATTGTCCCCTCATGGCGCGGAGCAGCGCCCCCACCCCAACCCCTCCCCGCGAGGGGGAGGGGCTACCCTCAGAGACCCCCCATGCAATCCCTCACCCTGGCCGAGGCCCGGGCGTTCCTGCGCGTCTCCGACGCGGCGGAGGACGCCGTGCTCACGCTCCTGATTGACGCCGCCGAGGCGCGCGTCGCGGCCGCCGCGAGCGTCGCCCTGACCGCCGCCAGCCCCGCGCCCCTGCGCCTGGCGGTCCTCACCCTGGTCGCCCACGCCTACGAGCACCGTGACGCCGGCGAACCCTCGCTGGCCCTCGTCGAGCCGTGGCTGACCCCTTACCGAAAGGCGCGGCTGTGACCGACAAGCCCCTGATCGACGCCCTGGTCGCGACGCTGAAAGCCGCGCCCGCCGTCACCGCCATCGCCGGCCAGCGGATCTACGCGACCGCCCCGCGCCTGCCGACCTATCCCTGCGTCGTCGTCACCCGCTCGGAAGGCCGTCCGGTCTCGGAGGGCGACGCCATCGAGCACCTGCTGACCCTGACCTGCGCCAGCCGCTTCGGCGGGCCGGAGGAGGCCCGGGCGCTGGTCGCCGCCGTCCGCGCGGCCTTGCACGACGCCAAGCCGACGCTGAGCGGTCGGCGGCTCGTGAACCTGCGCGTCCCCTATGCCGACTGCTTCACCGGCGCCGACCGCGAGACCACCCTGGGGATCGTCCGCGTGCGAGCGGTGACCGAAGTGTCCTGACCCTCACAGCCGCACCCCCGCCCCCCGCCCCCTCCCCACAAGGGGGAGGGGAAAGTGAACACCAGGAGAGTCAAAGATGGCCGCCCAAGCCGGCAAGGACATGCTGCTGAAGATCAGCGACGGGGCCCAGACCCCGACCTTCCACACCGTCGCGGGCCTGCGCGCCCGCACGCTCAGCCTCAACGCCAAGACCATCGACGCCACCGACAGCGACAGCACGGGCCGCTGGCGCGAGTTGCTGGCCGGCGCGGGGGTGAAGTCGGTGGCGGTGTCGGGCTCGGGCATCTTCCGCGACGCCGCGTCCGACGCCCAGGTGCGCACGAGCTTCTTCGACCAGTCGGCCAGGACCTGGCGGCTGGTGATCCCGGACTTTGGGCAGCTGGAAGGCCCGTTCCTGGTGGCGGCGCTGGAATACGCCGGCGACCACGACGGCGAGGCGACCTTCGCGATCAGCCTGGCCAGCGCCGGGGCGGTGAGCTTCACGGCGATCTAGTTTCAGCAAGCGCCCCCTCCGTCACGCGACGTTGTCGCGCGCCACCTCCCCCGCTTTGCGGGTGAGGAGGACTTCATCCTCCCCCGTGCAACGGGGGAGGGGGACCGCGAAGCGGGGGAGGGGGCGCTCTACCAAGGAATCCCCACCCATGCTCCCGCCCAACCCCGCCCGCGGCGAGGTCGTCGTGACGCTTGCCGGCGCGCCGCGACGTCTGTGCCTGACGCTCGGCGCCCTGGCCCGGATCGAGGCCGCCCTGGGCCTCGCTGACTGGTCGCAACTGCCCGACCGCATCGCCACGCTCACCGCGACCGACCTGTCGGCCGTGCTGGCCGCGCTGCTGGAGGGCGGCGGCGAGGCGCCGGAGATCGCCGCCCGCGCCACCGTGCCGGAAGCCGCCTCGGCCCTGGCCGCCGCCCTGGCGGCTTGCGCATGAGCGCCTGGGCCGCGCCGCTGCGCCTGGCGCTGGGTCTAGGCCTGCCGCCCGAGGCCTTCTGGCGCCTGTCGCTGAAGGAGTGGCGGGCCCTGACCGAAACGCCGCCCGCGCCGGCGCCATCGCGCGCCGACCTCTCCGCCTTGATCGCCCGCTATCCTGACGAGGAGATCCCATCATGAGCTTCCAAGAGGACGGCCTTTCCACGAACGGTCTGGCCGCCGTGCCCGCCCGCGCCGCCGAGGCCGCCGCCGCGCTCGACGCCTTAAAGGCGCCGGCCGAACGCGCCGCGCGGTCGATCGACGAGGCCTTCGCCCGGGCCGGCGCGTCCCTGGTCAAGTCGCTGGCCCGCGCGGCCTCGGACGGCCAGGTGTCGCTGGCCGAACTGGCCCGCGCCGTGCTGGGCGCGGCCGGGGCGGCGCCGAAGGGCGGTGTGCTGGGCGATACGCTTTCGAAGGCCTTCGCCGGCGCCCGCGCCGACGGCGGTCCGGTGCTGCCGGGCGGCGCCTATCTGGTCGGCGAGCGCGGGCCGGAGGTGTTCCGTCCGACCTCGGCGGGAAGCATCGAGCCGGCCGGGAACGGCGGGGTGTCAGTGACCATCAACGTCCAGGGCGGCGAGGCCTCGAGCCTGGTCCGCTCCGACGCCCAGATCGCCCAGGCCTTGGCCAGGGCGGTGACGCTGGGGGCGCGGCGATTGTGAAATCCCTCCCCCTTGATGGGGGAGGGTAGGGTGGGGGGGACTTCGGCGGTTGACGCCTCGCCATAGTCCAACGCGGAGGATCACCCCCATCCCCGACCCATCCCCCATCAAGGGGGAAGGGGGATTTCACCTACAACGCCACCGCGGTCGTGTTCGGCGGAGGCGGGCCGTACTGATTGTCGCGCGGCTGGCCCAGGCTGCAGCCGACCCACAGGGTGAAGGCCAGCCAGATGGCGAAGGCGATGAAGCACGAGATGAAGAAGCCGCCCAGGGCGGTCAGGGCCGCGATCTCGGGCTCGCCGCTGGTCAGGGCCGCGATGGCCGGCATGACGCCGATCGACAAGGCCGAGCCCATGATCAGGACCGGACCCAGAACCCAAGGCAGCACCTGCCACCAGCCGGTCTGACCCATGTCGTGCAGCCGCTTGGCGTGGATGCAGACGCTGGAATAGATCGTCGCCAGGCTGATCACCGCGCCGATGACGGGCAGCCAGCCCAGCGCGATGTTGACGCCCAGCAGGACGAGCCAGCCGATCCAGAACGCCTGGCGGCCGATGCGGCCTTCCGGCGACAGGAACAGGGTCTTCCAATCCATCTTCAGTCTCCAATCTCGACTCCATAGGTAGGAGCCGAAGACCCGCTGATGAAGTGAAAAGCGGGTCATGACCAAGACTTAATGGCGTTCGGCCGCTCCTGGCGCGCCTCCCGGTCAAATTTCGCAAAACCTTTTCGTGAGGATCGCCATGAGCGAGTTCCATGAGGCGCGCCTGCCCGCGCGCCTGGCGTTCGGCTGCGCCGGCGGCGTCGAATGGCGCACCGACATCGTCGCCCTGGCCTCGGGCGCCGAGCAGCGGACCAGCGCCTGGACGCGCGGCCGCCGCCGCTACCTGATCGCCACCGCTGCTCGCCCTCTGGACGAGCTGGCCGAGCTCTTGGCCTTCTTCGAGGCGCGGCGGGGACGGCTGGCGGGCTTCCGGTTCCGCGATCCGGCCGACTTCAAGTCCTGCGCGCCCTCGGCCCAGCCGGCGGCGACCGACCAGCCGATCGGGACCGGCGACGGCGGTCGCAAGGTCTTCCCGTTGACCAAGACCTATGGGACGGGCGCGACGGCCCTGGCGCGGCCGATCACAAAACCGGTGGCCGGCACGGTCAAGGTCGCGGTGGCGGGCGTCGCCTTGGCGGCGGGGGCCTATTCGGTCGAGGCGACGACGGGCCTCGTGACCTTATCGACGGCCCCGGCGGCAGGGCAGGCGGTGACGGCGGGCTTCGAGTTCGACACGCCGGTGCGCTTCGACACCGACCGGCTGGACATCACCCTGGAAGGCTTCTCGGCCGGCCGCGTCAGCGCCTGCGCCCTGATCGAGGTGCGCGACTGATGCGGGCGCTTCCGGAGGGGATCGACCTTTCCCGCCTGTGCCACGCCTGGATCGTCGAGCGGTCGGACGGCGTGCGGCTGGGCTTCACCGACCACGACCGCGACCTCGTCGTCGACGGCGTCGCCTGCCGGGCCGGCGGCGGCTGGAGCCCCGGCGCCAGCGAGGCGGGCGTCGGCTACGCGCCGGGGCAGGCGGCGGCCTTGGGCGTGCTCGACGACGCGGGGATCTCGGAAGGCGACCTCGATGCCGGCCTCTATGACGGCGCCAAGGTCTTTGCCCTGCGGGTGGCCTGGAGCGCGCCCTCGCGTCTCGTCCGCCTGTGGACCGCGACGATCGCGGCGCTGAGCCGCGAGGGGCAGGCGTTCAAGGCGACCTTGGCCGGACCGGCGGCGGCTCTGGAGAGGGTGGCGGGGCGGACCTTCACCCGCCTCTGCGACGCGCGGCTGGGAGATGAACGCTGCGGCGTTGATCCTTCAGCGCATCCCGGCGCGACCTGCGACAAGCGCTGGACGACCTGCGTCGGCGTGTTCGGCAATGGCGACAACTTCCGAGGCTTTCCGACCGCGCCCGGCGAGGACTTCCTGACGCTGTACCCCGTCGAGGGCGAGCGCAACGACGGCGGGCGGCGGTGAGGGGCGGCCTCAGATGCTCCCCCGCGATGCGGGGGAGCTGTCGCGGAGCGACTGAGGGGGCGAACACCGTAAGGATCGAGCTAGCCCCCTCCGGCCCTCCGGGCCACCTCCCCCGCATCGCGGGGGAGGATCTGATCGTGGCCCAAACCCGCCTCTGGCTGGGAACCCCCTACCGCCACCAGGCCTCGACCCTCGGCGCGGGCTGCGACTGCCTGGGCCTGGTGCGCGGCGTCTGGCGCGCGATCCATGGCGCCGAGCCCGAAGCTCCGCCCCCTTACCGGCCCGACTGGGCCGATGTCGGCGGGCGCGAACTCCTGCTCGAAGCGTTCGGCCGCTGGCTGACGCCGATCCCGCTGTCCGAGGCCCGCCCCGGCGACGTCCTGATCTTCCGCATGGCGCCCGGCGCGGTCGCCAAGCATTGCGCGATCCAGTCCGGCTCGGACCGGATGATCCACGCCTACTGGGGCCGGGCCTGCGTCGAGAGCGCGCTGGGCCGCTGGTGGCGCGAGCGGCTGGTCGCGGCCTTCCGTTTTCCTTGAGGAGTTCGAAGATGGCTCAAGTCATCCTCTCCAGCGTCGGCGCGGCGATCGGCGGGCCGCTGGGCGCGGTGGCGGGCGCGGCGCTGGGGGCGGCGGTCGACCAGGCCGCGCTCTCGGCGTTGTCGCCCGCGCGCCAAGTCGGTCCGCGCATCCCCGAGCTTCGTCTGACCGGCGCCGCCGAGGGCGCGGCGCTGCCGTGCGTGTTCGGTCGCGCGCGGGTCGGCGGCCAGGTGATCTGGGCCGCGCGCTTTCGCGAGAAGCGGATCGAGGGTCGCGTCGGCGGCTCGAAGGGCCAGAAGACGACGTCCTACGCCTACAGCCTGTCGTTCGCCGTCGCGGTGGCCGAGGGACCGATCGACGGGATCGGCCGGGTCTGGGCCGACGGGCGGGTCATGGAGCTCTCGGGCGTCACGATGCGCGTCCATCTGGGGACCGAGGACCAGGCGCCCGATCCGCTGATCGCCGCCATCGAGGGCGCTGCGCCGGCCTATCGCGGCGTCGCCTATGTGGTTTTCGAGGACCTGCCGCTGGAGGCGTTCGGCAATCGTCCGCCGCAGCTCTCCTTCGAAGTCTTCCGTCGGCCTCGCACGCCCGGCGATCCGCCGGGCCTGGAGGAGCGGCTGAAGGGCGTCTGCCTGATCCCGGGCGCGGGCGAATTCGTCTATGCGACCGAAGCTGTCCTGCGTCGCGAGGGTCTGACCCGCGCGGCCAGCGAGAGCGTCCACAACGCCGACGGCCGCGCCGACCTCGTCGTGGCGCTGGACCAGCTGCAGGCGCAGCTGCCGAACGTCGATCATGTCACCCTGGTCGTCGCCTGGTTCGGGACGGACCTGCGCTGCGGCCAGTGCCAGATCCGGCCGGGCGTCGAGCAAGCGGCCAAGGACACCCTGCCGATCGCCTGGAGCGTGGCCGGTGTGGAGCGTTCGGGCGCGCATCTGGTCTCGCTGAAGGACGGCAAGCCCGCCTATGGCGGCACGCCGGCCGACGCGGTGGTGCTGCAGGCGATCGCCGAGCTGAAGCGGCGGGGCCTGAAGGTCACGCTCTATCCGTTCATCCTGATGGACACCCCGCCGGGCCAGCCCGCCTATCCGTGGCGCGGCCGGATCGCGTGCGAGGCCGGCGCGGACGGGACGGCGGCGGCGACCGCCCAGGTGAACGCCTTCTTCGACGGCGAATGGGGCCTGCGGCGAATGGTGCTGCATCAGGCCAGCCTCGCGGCCCAGGCCGGCGGGGTGGACGGCTTCCTGATCGGCTCGGAGCTGCGCGGCGTGACCACCACGCGTGGGCCGGGCGGGACCTATCCAGCCGTCGCCAAGCTGAAGACCCTGGCGGCCGACGTCCGCGCCGTGCTGGGCGCCTCGACCAAGCTCGGCTACGCGGCGGACTGGTCGGAATACTTCGGCCATCAGCCCGCCGACGGGAGCGGCCATGCGGTGTTCCACCTCGACCCGCTGTGGGCCGATCCGAACATCGATTTCGTCGGCGTCGACTGGTACCCGCCGATCACCGATTGGCGCGAGGGCGAGACCCATCTGGACGCCGCCGCCGGCTTCCTGGGTCCGCACGATCCGGCCTATTTGCGCGCCGGCCTGACGGGCGGCGAGGGCTTCGACTGGTATTACCCGAGCCAGGCCGCCCGCGACGCCCAGGCCCGCGCGCCGATCACCGACGGCGCTCATGGCGAGCCTTGGATGTTCCGGCCGAAGGACCTGAGGGCCTGGTGGAGCAACCCACACCACGACCGCCCCGGCGGCGTCCGCGCGGCCTCGCCCACGGCCTGGGTTCCGCGGTCCAAGCCGATCCGCCTGACCGAGTTCGGCTGCCCGGCCGTCGACAAGGGGAGCAATTCGCCGAACCTCTTCATCGATCCCAAGAGCTCCGAGAGCTTCCTGCCGCCATATTCGACCGGCGAGCGCGACGACTTCGGCCAGCGGCGCTGCCTGGAGGCGGTGCTGGCCTGGCTGGACGACCCGGCCGCCAATCCGGTCTCGCCCGTCTATGGCGGGCCGATGATCGAGGCCGCCAGCGCCTGGTGCTGGGACGCGCGACCGTTCCCGGACTTCCCGGCGCGGTCGGAGGTCTGGGCGGACGGGAGCTCGTGGACCTTGGGCCACTGGCTGACCGGCCGCGCCGGGATCGCGCCGTTGCCCGAGCTGATCCGGGCCCTGGGCGCGCGGGCCGGCGTGGCGATCGATCCGGGCGAGGCGGGCGGTTCGGTGGGCGGCTATGTCGTCGACCGGCCGATGCGCCTGCGCGACGCGCTCGCACCCCTCACCGAGGCCTTCGCCCTGGATCCCGTCGAGCGCGGCGATCACATGAAGATGCTGGCCCGCTCGGGTCGCGTGGCGGGCGCGCTGGCGGAGAGCGATCTCGTCCGCCCCGACGACGGCGTCGTCGAGCGCGAGACCCGCGTGCTGGAGCCCGCCGCCGAGGCCCTGCGCCTGCGCTTCCTGGACGCCGGGCGCGACTATCAGGTGGGCGCGGTGGTCGTGCGGCGCGAGCAGGGCGAGGGGACTCGCGACACCGACGCGCCGATGGTGCTGGCCGCCCCCGACGCCGAGGCCTGCGCCCGCCGCATGCTGGCCGCCGACGAGGCCGCGCGGCGCTCGCGGATCCTCCATCTGTCGCCTTCGGCCGCCCTGCGGCTGGAGCCCGGCGACCGCCTGGCCCACGACGGCGGCGCCTGGCGGGTGTCGCGCCTGGATCTCGACGAGCGGCCGCGCGCGACCCTGGTCCCCGTCGTGGCCGGGCAGGGGGTGAGCGGCGGTCTCGACTGGACGCCGGCCCCGCCGAAAGAGCCTTCGCCGCCGCCGGTGCTGCGGGTGCTGGACCTGCCGTCGGACGGCGCCCTGGCGGATGACGCCCGGCCCCTGGTCGCGGCGGCCGCCGAGCCGTGGCGGCCCTTGGACATCCACGCCGGCCCCGACCTCGACACCCTGAGCGTGAGAGCGCGCGTCAGCCGGCCCGCGACGCTGGGCGTGACCCTGACCGAGCTCTCGCCCGCCTCGCCACACCGTGTCGACCGCGCGGGGAGCCTGACGGTGCGGATGGAGGGGAGCAGCCTGTCCTCGGCGTCGCTCGGCGCGGTGCTGGCCGGCCGCAACGCCCTGGCGATCCAGGCGGGCGACGGGGTCTGGGAGGTGATCGGCTATCGCGACGCCCAGCTGATCTCGCCGGACGTCTGGCGCCTGTCGGGCCTGCTGCGCGGCCAGCGCGACGGCGCGGCCAGCGAGGCGGTGATCCTGGCTGGCGCGCCGGTCGTGCTGCTGGACGAGGCGGTGGTCCCGATGGAGGTCGCCGCCTTCGAGCGCGGGGGTCCGCTGAAGGTCCGCGCGGCCCCAGCCGGCGGTCCTCCGGCAGGGGCGGGGACGGCCGAGGCGACGGTGGTCTGGACTGGCCGGGCCCTGCGGCCGCTGGCCCCGGCGCACTTGCGGACGCGAATGGTCGGCGGCGACTTGCGGGTCTCGTGGATCCGCCGCGCCCGGGCCGGCGGCGACGTCTGGGCCGGCGAGGTCCCGCTGGTCGAGGGCGTCGAGCGGTATCGTGTCCGCGTGCTGGACGGCGCCGCGGTCCTGCGCGAGGTCGAGGTGTCGGAGCCGGTCTTTGTCTACGCCGCCGTCATGCGAGCGGCCGACGCGCCGTCCTCCGCCGCGCGCTTGGAGGTCGCCCAGGCCGACGCCCTTTACGGCTGGGGCGCCGTGGTGACGACAGTATTGTGGTAAAAATGCCACATGAGGGCTTGCGCGGCGCGCTGGACGTTCTAGATGGAGGGCGTTACCCCAACCTGCCCCCAGCTTGATGAGGACCTTCCTTGGCGCGTGACCCCTACCAGGAACTCGGCGTTTCCCGCACCGCGAGCGCGGACGAGATCCGCAAGGCGTTCCGCAAGCTCGCCAAGCAGCATCATCCGGACACCAACCCCGGCGACAAGAAGGCCGAGGAGAAGTTCAAGCAGGTCAGCGCCGCCTTCGACATCGTCGGCGATCCGGAGAAGCGCAAGAAGTTCGACCTGGGCCAGATCGACGCCGATGGGCGCGAGACCATGCGCGGCTTCGGCGGCCAGCCCGGCAACGGTCCGTTCAACGCCGGCGGCTTTGGCCGAGGCGGCTTCCGCGTCGACGAGGGTCCGGAGATCGACCTCTCGGACCTGTTCGGCGGGATGTTCGGCGGCGGTCGCGGACCGTTCGGCGGCGGCGGCCAGACCGGCGGCTTCGCCCCGCGCGGCGCCGATGTGAAGGCGCGCCTCGAGATCGACCTGGAGGAGGCGATCAAGGGCGGGAAGAAGCGGGTCAGCTTCTCGGACGGCCGCACGATCGACGTCACCATCCCGGCCGGCGCCCAGGAAGGCCAGACCCTGCGCCTGAAGGGGCAGGGCAGCCCAGGGCGCGGCGGGGCCGGCGACGCCATGATCGAACTGGCGATCAAGCCGCACCCGATCTATCGCCGCGAGGGCGACGCGCTGGTCATGGACTTGGCCGTCTCGGTCCCCGACGCGGTGCTGGGCGGCAAGGTCGAGGCCCCCACGCCCGACGGCAATGTGATGCTGAACGTCCCCAAGGGCAGCAACAGCGGCCAGACCCTGCGCCTGAAGGGCCGCGGCTTCGCCGACGCCAAGGGCAAGCGCGGCGACCTGCTGGCGCGTCTGGTCGTCACCCTGCCCGAGACGATCGACCAGGACCTCGAGAAATTCGCCCAGGCCTGGCGCGAGCAGAAGCCGTATACGCCGAAGCGGAAGTAGGGCGGCGTGCGCGGTCGAAAGCGTGTCCGACCGTGACAGAACGACGCAGCCCGTTCATAAGCTGAGCGTTCAGTCTCCATTCAGCCGCGTTCCGTTAGACCGGAGAGCATGAAAACGATCCGCGTCATCCTCGTCGCCGCCGCGCTGGCCGCCGCCCTTCCGGGCGCGGCGTCGGCGCAGCGTCGTGGGCCCGACTCGCTGGGCGCCGACTGGCGCGCGCAGCAGGACGAGGCGCGGGGCGGCGTGCAGTCGGGGCGCCTGGTGCCGCTGTCGCGGGTGATCGAGATGATCTCGCGCCGCGTGCCGGGCCGCGTGCTCGACGCCGGTCTCGAAGGCCGCAATTACCGCGTCCGCTGGGCCACGGCCGACGGGCGCCGCATCGACTTCATCGTCGACGCCGAGACCGGACAGATCATCAGCGGGGGCTGAGGAGTTTTCGAGGACCCATGCGCATCCTGCTCGTCGAGGACGATCCCGATCTGACGCGCCAGCTGAAGCTGGCCCTGGCCGACGCCGGCTACGCCGTCGACCACGCCCCCGATGGCGAGGAAGCCCAGTTCCTGGGCGAGACCGAGCCCTATGACGCGGTGATCCTCGATCTTGGCCTGCCCAAGGTGGACGGCGTGTCGGTGCTGGAGCGCTGGCGGCGCGGCAATGTCACGACCCCGGTCCTGATCCTGACCGCGCGCGGCGCTTGGAGCGACAAGGTCGCCGGCTTCGACGCGGGCGCCGACGACTATCTGGCCAAGCCCTTCCACACCGAGGAGCTCTTGGCGCGCCTTAGGGCCCTGCTGCGCCGCTCGGCCGGCCACGCGGCCCCGTCGCTGTCGTGCGGAGCGCTGCGCCTGGACCCGCGCGCGGCCCGCGCCAGCGTCAATGGCGAGCCGCTGCGCCTGACCTCGCTGGAATACCGCCTGCTGCACTACATGATGATGCACCAGGGCCGGGTGATCGGCCGCACCGAGCTGGTCGAGCACCTGTACGACCAGGACTTCGACCGCGACAGCAACACCATCGAGGTGTTCATCGGCCGCTTGCGGAAAAAGCTGGGCGCCGAGCGGATCGAGACCGTCCGGGGCCTGGGCTATCGCCTGGCGCCGCTGCCGGGCGAAGACGCGGCCTAATCTTTTGTTGGACCTGCGCCGCCGTTCGCTGGTCCGCCGCCTGATCCTGATCGCCGGGATCTGGACCCTGTTGGTCGTGGTGATCGCGGGCGTCTTCCTGACCGCCCAATTCCGCGGCGCGGCCATCCGGCGCTTCGACCAGTCGCTGGCCGTGCTGACCGACGACCTCTATGCGGGCTCGACGGTCGAGGCCGGCGTGCTGAAGGCGCCGTTCCTGACCGACATCCGGGCCACGCGCGCCTATTCCGGCCGCTACTGGGTGATCCTGGACAAGTCGCCGGACGGGTCGATGAAGCCGATCGAGCGCTCGCGCTCGCTGTTCGACAGCGACCTGATGCTGTCCTCGGCCCAGATCGACAAGCTGGACGCCGCGCCGGGCAAGACCCAGTACTTCGACATGCGCGGGCCGCAGGACAAGCCGCTGCGCGCCGCCGCCATCCTGACCCGCCTGCCGGGCTATCCCGATCCGGTGGTGTTCCTGGCGGCCGAGGACCGCTCGCCGATCGACGACGACGCCGACCGCTTCGCCCGCATCACCGCCTTCGCCCTCCTGATCCTGGGCGGCGGCCTGATCCTGGGCATGGTCGTGCAGGTGCGCTTTGGCCTGCAGCCGCTGTTTCGCCTGCGCCGCGAGGTGGCGTCAGTCCGGCGGGGCAAGGCCGAGCGGGTCGAGGGCGTCTATCCCGAAGAGCTGGCGCCGCTGGCGACCGAGCTGAACGCCCTGCTGGCCCACAACCAGGAGGTCGTCGAGCGGCAGCGCACCCACGTCGGCAACCTGGCGCACGCGCTGAAGACGCCGATCTCGGTCATGCTGACCGAGGCCAACCAGCAGCCGGGCCAGCTGGCCGAGGTGGTCGAGCGCCAAGCCCAGACCATGCGCGAGCAGGTCGATCACCATCTTCGCCGCGCCCGCGCCGCCGCCCGCTCCCAGACCAGCGGCGAACGCACGCCGGTCGAGCCGATCCTGGACGAGCTAGCCGTCACCCTGGAGCGCATCTTCCAGGACAAGGCGGACGGACGCGGGATCGAGATCGACTGGCGCTGCCCCGAGGACCTGGCCTTCCAGGGCGAGAAGCAGGACCTCCTCGAACTGGTCGGCAACGTCATGGAGAACGCCGGCAAGTGGTGCCGGGGAAGGATCCGCGTCGACGCGACGCCGTCGGGCGAGACGCGGATGATCGTGACCGTCGACGACGACGGTCCCGGCCTGCCGCCCGAAGAACGGGCCCAGGCGCTGAAGCGCGGCCAGCGGCTGGACGAAAACGCGCCGGGCTCGGGCCTTGGCCTGTCGATCGTCGATGAGCTGGCGCGCGCCTATGGCGGCTCGGTCCAGCTTGGTGAATCGCCGATGGGCGGATTGCGGGTCGCGCTGGACCTGCCGCGCGCGGAAGCCTGATCGATTGCGACGCCTCGTCGCGGGGGCGAGAGCGCGCGTTCCGAACGGCTAAGCTGCCTTGTAGCCTCAGGTTTCGTGCGAAGACACGCATGCGGCGCGCACGCGATTTTTATCGCGTTTCGGAAATCCTTAACCTCGATCCGAACATGGTTGACGGAACTGTCGGTTGCATGAACCGACATGGGGATTCATGGCCGCCATAGCCGCCCATAAACTGCAGCTGATCCGGACGCTGGTGGAGACCGCGCCGGATGCGGCGCTGCGCAGCCTGGAGCTGGCCCTGGCGGGGACCGGCGCCCAGAGCATTTTCGCGCCCGTGCGCGAGCTGGTCGAGGAAGAGACCGCCAACCGCTTCGTCCGCAACAACGTGCTGGCCCCCATCGTTCCCCTTTGCGCCAAGCGCGAGGAGGGGGCCATCGCCTTTCCGCCGCCCGTGCTGGCGCGGACCTGGCGCGCTCTGCGCGGCATCGCCCCGCGCGAGGCGCAGGAGGCCGCGGCCAAGTGCAATCCCTGGGATCTTGAGCAGGGCCCGCCGCTGGTCTTCGACGAGCTGTGCAAGATCGGCGCGGCGGCGCTGCGCGATCCCGAGAACGCCGCCTTCGACAGCGTCCGCTCGCTCTGCGATCCCGAAGAGCTGGCCATGTGCCTGCAACTGGCGCCGATCGTCCGCACCTGCCTGCCCCGGCTGTCGGAATGGGTCAGCCGGATGTCGGACGAGCGGGCCGCCGCCGCGCGGCTGGCTTATAACGACGCCTGCCGCATCCGCGAGGACGCCGGGCCGCTGCTGCTGGACATTCTCTCGGCCCACCTGCCCGACGAGTGGCGCATCTTGCGGGTGATCTCCGCCGTGATGGATCGGCCCAGCGATCGTTATCTGGCCTCGTCCGAGGTCAAGGGCTTGGGCGAACGCTTCCTGGCCGACATCGAGGCCTCGATCGCCCATATCGAGATCTTCGACTTCGGCGGCGGCGAGGCGGCTGGCCGCGAGGCCGCCCTGCGCGCCCAGAAGGTGCAGTTGCAGATCGTCGAGTTCGAACAGTCGGTCGATCTGAACAAGGACGGGCCGTGGGGAAGACGGGTCGCGCGCTTCAAGCAGACCATGGCCAAGGCCTGCGAAGCCCGGATGGATCAGATCGAACGCGAGCTGGGCAAGGCGCTGCCGACCCGCCCGATCTCGATGCTGGCCAAGAAGGGCTCGCGCGGCGTCGCCAAGCTGGTCGCCGAGCCGGACGAGGCCATGCTGAACCGCGCCCGCGGCGGCCTGGCCTTCATCGCCGAGCTGCGGCCCTGCGCCGACAAGGCCGGCTATGGCAGCAGCCGCCTGAAGATCCTCGAAAAGTTGAACGCCTATCTCGACCCCTATATCGAGGACGTGCTGCACGTGGCTCGCACCGGCGACGGCGGGGATCCGGGCCTCGCCATGCAGTACCTGAACGTCGCCGCCGGCTTCATCGCCTACACTCGCGACGACAAGACCGCCGAGATCGTCCGCCGCCGCGCGGCCGCCGCGATCGCGGCCTAGAGCGTCGGCGGCGCTTGACGCCCTTAAGCGCTTTTCCCACTAACGGCCGACGTCAGAACAAGCTAACACCCGCATCATGATCGCATTCTGGATCGCCGCGACGGGGCTGTCGGCCGTGACCGCGGGGCTGGTGCTGCGCGGCGCCGCGCGAGCCCAGCCCGTGGACGACGCTCAGGCCCGTCTGGAGCCGCATCGCCGCCGCCTGGCCGAGGTCGAGCGCCTGGCCATGGACGGCCTCTTGGCGCAGGACGAGCTGAAGGCCGCTCGCGCCGAAGCGGGGCGAGGCCTGCTGGCCGCCGCCGACCAGGCCGAGACCTGGGAGCGCGGCGGCGTGGCCGCCCGCAAGGCGGTGGTCGCCATCGCCGGGGCGGCCTGCGTCGCGGGCGTTGGCCTCTATGTCTGGCTGGGCCATCCCGAGCTTCCCGACCAGCCCTACGCCCGGCGCGTCGCCGAATGGAAGGCCGCCGATCCGTCGTTGCTGCAGCCCGCCCAGATCGCCGCCGTGCTGGAAGGCGTCGCGGCCGAGCGTCCCAACGACGCCGAGCCGCTGGTGTTCCTGGCCAAGGCCCGGGCCGCCGCCGGCGACATGGCCGGGGCCGAGCAGGCCCTGCGCCGCGCCGTGGACCGCGCCCCGAACCGCGCCGACATCTGGAGCCTGCTGGGCGAGACCTTCGTCATCGAGGGCAAGGGCGACATCGGCGCCGACGCCAAGCTGGCCTTCAACCGCGCGCTGAAGGCCGACCCCAACGACCTGCGGGCCCGCTACTATCTGGGCCGCGCCCGCATCGCCGAAGGCGACGTGATCGGCGGCCTCGGCGACTGGCGCGCGCTGTTGAGCAGCCTGGCCCCCAACGATCCGGCGCGCACCGCCCTGGGCCGCGAGATCGCCACGGTCGAGGCCGCCGGCGGCCTGCCGACGCCCCAACCCTCCGCCGCTCAGAACCCGCAGGTGCAGGGCATGATCGCCGGCATGGTCGAGGGTCTGGCCGCGCGCCTGGCCCAGTCGCCCGACGATCCCGACGGCTGGGTTCGCCTGGTCCGCGCCTACGCCGTGCTGGGCGAGACCGCCAAGCGCGACGCGGCGCTGGCGACGGCGACCGCCCGCTTCAAGGATCAGCCCAAGGTGCTGGCCGCCCTGCGCCAGGCCGCCGACACGCCTTCGCAAAAGACCGCGCCCAAGACCGCCCCATGAGCTTCTGGCCGAAATCTCGAAAGGCGCGTCGGCGCCTGACCGTCCTGCTGGCCGTCGCGCCGGTGCTGGCCCTGGCCGTCGGCCTGGCGCTGTACGGCATGCGCGACAGCATCTCGCTATTCTACACGCCCGCCCAGGCCCAGGAGGCCCACGTCAAGCCGGGCCGCAAGGTCCAGCTGGGCGGCCTCGTCCAGCATGGCAGCGTGGTCAAGCATCCGGGCGGCGACGTCGAGTTCGTGGTCGCCGACCAGAAGGCCGCGGCGAAGGTCGTCTATCACGGCGACCTGCCCGACCTGTTCCGCGAAGGGCAGGGGATCGTCGCCGAGGGGACGTTCAACGACCAGGGCGTCTTCGTCGCCAAGCAGGTGCTGGCCAAGCACGACGAGCGCTACATGCCGCGTGAAGTGTCCAAGGCTCTGAAGAAGCAGGGCGAGTGGCGCGGCGAGGGCGCGGGGGCCCCGGCCTATGACGCCTCGGCCTATGGGAAGCCCGCTCAATGATCACCGAGCTTGGCGCGTTCGCCCTCGTCCTGGCGCTGATGCTGTCGCTGGCCCAGACCGGCCTGTCGGCGGTCGGCGGCGCGCGGCGGTCGGTGGTGCTGGCCGGCGCCGGCCGTGGCGCGGCCGTCGCGGTGTTCGTGGCCGTGGCGGTGGCCTTCGCCTGCCTGATCCACGCCTTCGTCGTTTCCGACTTCTCGGTCGCCAATGTCGCGGCCAACTCGCACACCGCCAAGCCGATGCTCTACAAGGTGGCCGGCGCCTGGGGCAGCCACGAGGGCTCGATGCTGCTGTGGTGCCTGGTGCTGACCGGCTACGGCGCGGCCATGGCCTTCTTCGGCGACAGCCTGCCGCCGCGCCTGCGCTCCTACGCCATCGCCATCCAGGGCGCGCTGGGCGTGCTGTTCCTGGCCTACACCGTTTTCGCCTCGAACCCGATGGAGCGCCTGCTGGACGTTCCGGTCGAGGGGCGCTCGCTCAATCCGCTGCTGCAGGACCCGGCGCTGGCCTTCCACCCGCCGTTCCTCTACGCCGGCTATGTCGGCTTCTCGGTGGTCTATTCGCTGTCTCTGGCCGCGCTGATCGAGGGCCGGATCGACGCGGCCTGGGCCCGCTGGGTGCGGCCCTGGACCCTGGCCGCCTGGAGCCTGCTGACCGTCGGCATCACCCTGGGCGCCTTCTGGGCCTACTATGAGCTCGGCTGGGGCGGCTGGTGGTTCTGGGACCCGGTCGAGAACGCCAGCTTCATGCCCTGGCTGATCGGCGCTGCCCTGCTGCACTCGGCTATCGTCACCGAGAAGCGCGGCGCCCTGCCGGGCTGGACCGCGTTCCTGGCCCTGGCGGCTTTCACCTTCTCGATGCTGGGCGCCTTCCTGGTGCGCTCGGGCGTGCTGACCAGCGTCCACGCCTTCGCGGTCGACCCGACTCGCGGCGTGCTGCTGCTGATCATGATGGGCGTCGCGGCTGGCGCGGGCTTCCTGCTGTTCGCCCTCCGCGCGCCCAGCCTCAATCCCGGCGGCCAGTTCCGCACGATCAGCCGCGAGAGCGCGATCGTGCTCAACAACATCCTGCTGTCGACGGCGACGGCGGTGGTGCTGCTGGGCACGCTGTTCCCGCTGATCCGCGAGGCCATGGACGGCGAGGCCGTCTCGGTCGGCGCGCCGTTCTTCAACCTGACCTTCGTCCCGCTGATGATCCTGGCCTTCGCCGTGCTGCCGGCCGGCCCGCTGCTGGCCTGGAAGCGCGGCGACGCCGGCGGCGTGGCCCGCAAGCTGTGGGTCGTGCTGGCCGCCGCCGTCGTTCTGGGCCTGATCGCCTACGCGCTCGTCCAGCCGCGCAAGGTCCTCGCCAGCGGCGGTCTCGTCGTCGGCTTCTGGCTGATCGGCGGCGCGCTGCTGGAGCTTGCCGAGCGCCTGAAGCTGTTCCGCGCCGCCTTCGCCGAAAGCCTGCGCCGCGCCCGCGGCCTGCCGCGCGGCGCCTGGGGCACCACCCTGGCCCACGCGGGTCTCGGGATCTTCGTGCTGGGGGCCTCGTTCGAGACCGCCTGGCGCGTCGAGGCGGCTCAGGCCCTCAGCCTGAACGGCAGCCAGCCGCTGGGCGCCTACACCCTGACCCTGACCAAGGTCGGCACGGTCGAGGGGCCCAACTACCTGGCCGAGCGCGGCGTCGTGGAAGTGGTCGACAAGAAGGGCCGCCTGGTCTGCCTGGCCGCGCCCGAGCGCCGGTTCTATCCCACTGGCGGCCAGACCACCTCGGAAGTCTCGATCTGCCCCAGCGTTCTCAACGACATCTATGTCGTGATGGGCGAGCGCCGGGCGGGCGAGGGCGGCAAGCCCGCCTGGCTGATCCGCGCCTATGTGAACCCGTGGGTCCGGCTGATCTTCCTGGGGCCGCTGCTGATGGCGATCGGCGGCGTCGTCTCGCTGTCCGACCGCCGCGTGCGGCTGGGCGTCGGCCGACGGGCGCAGGAGACGGTGTCGTGAGGACCGTGGATTTCCAAGATCCTCCCCCGCGTTGCGGGGGAGGTGGCCCAGAGGGCCGGAGGGGGCTAGCTCGGCTTTTTCAGCGATCGCCCCCTCAGTCGCTCCGCGACAGCTCCCCCGCAACGCGGGGGAGCATCTTGAGAAACCTCGCCGTCGCCCTCTGCGCCATCGCCCTGACGGCCGGCGCGTCCGAGCCGTCCGAGCGCCTGGCCGATCCGGCGCAGGAGGCCCACGCCCGGGCCCTGTTCCGCGAGGTCCGCTGCCTGGTCTGCCAGAACGAGTCGATCGACGACTCCGAGGCCCAGCTGGCCGGCGACCTGCGGCGAATTGTCCGCGAGCAGGTCAAGGCCGGCCGCAGCGACGCCGAAATCCGCGCGTTCCTGGTCGAGCGCTACGGCGAGTTCGTGCTGCTGAAGCCGCCGTTCTCGGCCGGCAACGCCGTGCTGTGGCTGGCGCCGGTGGGCGTTCTGCTGATCGGCGGCGTCCTGATGGTCGGGCTCCTGCGTCGACGCGCGCCAGCGGACGGCGAGCTTTCGCAGGACGAGGAAGAGCGGCTGAAGCGTCTGCTCCAAGACGATTGACACGATTGCGCCGAAAAGGAGCCTCAAGAAGCTCTAGCCTGGGCGTAAAGATTGGGTCGAAGCCATTGCACCTTTTACGCGCGGGACTAGGTTCTGAGGTCAAAGGGACCGCGCTGGCGCGGGTTGAGGCATAAGGGACCGCGTGGCGACGCGCGGGTGAGGAAAGACGAGAATGACCGCTAGGAAGTCGGGTTTCATTGTGGGCGCCGTGGCCGGCGCGGGCGTCGCCTGCGCGGCCTTGGCCGGCGTCGGGATGCGCATGGGGACCGCCGCCGCGGAAGCCCCGGCCGTCCGCACCAACGTCGCCAGCGCCCCGGCCTTCGCGCCGCCGCCCGGCGCGCCGATGTCGTTCGCCGACATCTTCGAGAAGGTTTCGCCCGCGGTCGTCCAGATCAACGTGACGTCCAAGGCCTCGCCGCAGCCGCTGCGCATCCCCGGCTTCGAAGGCTTCGACATCGTGCCGCGCGGCAAGAAGGCGCCGGGTCAGGGCCAGGACGGCGATGACGGCGACACGCCCGCCACGCCGAAGCAGCAGTCGGCCGGTTCGGGCTTCTTCATCTCGGCCGACGGCTACATCGTCACCAACAACCACGTCGTGGCCGACGCCGACGACATCCAGGTGGTGATGAAGGACGGCCGCGAACTGAAGGCCACCCTGGTCGGCCGCGACGAGGGCACGGACCTGGCGGTGATCAAGGTCGTCGATCCCAAGGCCAAGAACGCCGATTTCCCCTATGTGAACTTCGAGAACCAGGCCAAGCCGCGCGTCGGCGACTGGGTCATCACGATCGGCAATCCGTTCGGCCTGGGCGGCACCGCCACGGCCGGCATCATCTCGGCCTATGGCCGAAACCTGCAGGACACCACCTCGCAGTTCGTGAACTACATCCAGATCGACGCGCCGATTAACCGCGGCAACTCGGGCGGTCCCAGCTTCGACATCTACGGCCGGGTGATCGGCGTCAACAGCGCCATCTATTCGCCGTCGGGCGGCTCGGTCGGCATCGGCTTCGCCATTCCGGCCGACGTCGCCGAAGCGACCGCCAAGCAGCTGATCGCCACCGGCAAGGTGGTGCGCGGCTACATTGGCGTCAGCATCCAGGACTTCAGCGCCGAGGCGGCCGAGGCAATGGGCCTCAAGGACGTAAAGGGCGCGATCGTCGCCGAGGTCGTCGCTGGCGGCCCGGCCGCGAAGGCCGGCCTGCTGCCCGACGACATCCTGGTGGGCGTCAACGGCGTCAAGGTCGCCGACCGCTCGGAACTGACCCGCGAGGTGTCCAAGGCGCGTCCGGGCGAGATCATCAAGATGTCGATCATCCGCGACGGCAAGCCGCGCGTCATCGACGTCCGCTCGGGCACGCGTCCGTCGGAGAACTCGCTGGCGGTCAACGACGACGAGCAGGATCAGGACGGCGGCGGCGCGCCCAGCCCGGGCAAGTCCGCCAACCAGCGGGTCGACGCCCTGGGCCTGACCCTGGCGCCAATCGACCAGGCCGCTCGCGACACCTACAAGATCGACAGCGAGATCAAGGGTCTGCTGATCGCCGGCGTGAAGGGCGACAGCGACGCGGGCGAGAAGGGCCTGGCCAAGGGCGACGTGCTGGCCAACATCAACGGCGTGGCGGTCACCAGCGCGGCCGAGGTCAACGCGGCGGTCGCGTCCGCCAAGAAGGCCGGCCGGAGCGCCGTCCTGGCCAAGATCATCCGCCAGAACCGTCCGGTCTTCGTGCCGCTGAAGATCGCGCCGTAAGCGGAAAACACCGTCTGAAGACAGAGCCCCGTTCCGGTCCGCCGGAGCGGGGCTTCTTCGTTTCTGACCAAGGTTTAAGTTACGCCGGCCGCCGAAAGCGGTATTTCCGGAGCAACTATCGCGCGTCGGCCCAGAATCGGGAGAACGTCGATCGTTCCGCTGTTCTGTCCGCGCGCATGAGGGGCTCGCTGATGCGTATTCTGATTATCGAAGACGACCTGGAAGCCGCCGGCGCCATGGCGCATGGCCTCAAGGAGGCCGGCTATGAGGTCGAGCACGCGCCTGACGGCGAAGCCGGCCTGGGCGTGGCCCAGAAGGGCGGCTTCGACGTGCTGATCGTCGATCGGATGATGCCCAAGATGGACGGGGTCACCGTCGTAGAGACCCTGCGTCGCGAGGGCGACCAGACGCCGGTGCTGTTCCTGTCGGCCCTGGGCGAGATCAACGACCGCGTCACCGGCCTGCGCGCCGGCGCCGACGACTATCTGGTCAAGCCCTACGCCTTCCCCGAGCTGATGGCCCGGGTCGAGGCCCTGTCGCGTCGTCGCGAGACGGGCGCGGTCGCCACGACCCTGAAGGTCGGCGAGCTCGAGATGAACCTGATCAACCGCACGGTCCATCGCCAGGGCAAGGAGATCGACCTGCAGCCGCGCGAATTCCAGCTGCTGGAGTTCATGATGCGTCACGCCGGCCAGTCGGTCACCCGCACCATGCTGCTGGAGAAGGTCTGGGAATATCACTTCGACCCGCAGACCAACGTCATCGACGTGCACATCTCGCGTCTCCGTTCGAAGATCGACAAGGGCTTCGACCGGGCGATGCTGCAGACCGTGCGCGGCGCCGGCTACCGGCTGGATCCGTAGGAGATTGGCGGCGGTTCGCCGCCGAGACCCGCCATGCGTCTGCCGCGCCTTCTCCGCACCACGCCGTTCCGGCTGACCCTGCTGTTCCTGGCGCTGTTCGCCGCGGCGGCCAGCGCCTTCCTGGGCTACATCTACGTCGCCACGGCGGGCGAGGTGAACCGGCGCGCCCAGGCCGAGATCAGCCGCGAGTTCGAGAGCCTGGAGGCCGCCTACCGCCAGGGCGGCGTCAACGCCCTTAACCAGACCATCGTCGAGCGGGCGACCGGCGAGCGGCCGTTCCTCTATTTCCTGGCCGACAAGACCGGCAAGCGGATCTCGGGCTCGATCGAGGAGTCGCCGATCGCCAACTTCTCCGGCGACGGGCCCGAATGGGCCAGCTTCAAGGTCACCGAAACCGATCCGGACGGAGCCGAGGTCAAGGCCGCCGCGCGCGGCGTGCAGCAGCGCCTCGACCACGGCGAGATCCTCTTCGTCGGCGCCGATGTCGACGCCTCCGAAGCCTATGTCCGCAAGATCGTCCGGGCGCTGTGGGGCGCCGGGGCGCTCGTCATCCTGCTGGGCCTGGCCGGCGGGGTGGTGATCAGCCGCAATGTCAGCCGCTCGATGCAGGGTCTCGTGGACGTGGTCAACGCCGTCCGCGCCGGCGACCTGCACGCCCGCGCCAAGGTTCGCGGCACGCGCGACGAGTACGACGAGCTGGCCGAAGGGCTGAACGACATGCTCGACCGGATCGAGCGCCTGATGGGCGGGCTGCGACACGCCGGCGACGCCATCGCCCACGACCTGCGTTCGCCCCTGACCCGCCTGCGCGCCCGGATGGAGGTCGCCCTGATCGACGCCGAGAACGGCAAGGGTGATCCGGTGGCGGCGCTGGAGACGGCCCTGGCCGACGCCGACGGCGTGCTGAAGACCTTCAACGCGGTGCTGGCCATCGCCCGCCTGCAGGCCGCCGGCGCCGCGCCCGACCAGCGGGTGTTCGACGCCTCGGAGCTGGCTGGCGACATGGCCGAGCTCTACGAGCTGTCGTGCGAGGACAAGGGCCTGGACTTCAAGGCCGAGATCACGCCGGCCCTGTCGATCAAGGGCAATCGCGAGTTCCTGGCCCAGGCCCTGGCCAACATCCTCGACAACGCCATCAAGTACACGCCCGAGGGCGGGGCGATCATGCTGCGCGCGCGGCGCACCTCGTCCGGCGAGCTGGAGTTCTCGGTCACCGACACCGGCCCCGGCGTGCCCGAGGCCGACCGCGCCCGCGTCGTCCAGCGCTTCGTCCGCCTGGAGAACAGCCGCAGCGAGCCCGGCGCCGGCCTTGGCCTGTCGCTGGTCCAGGCCGTGGCGGCCTCGCACGGTGGCCGGCTGGAGTTGGCGGAAGGGCCGGGCGAGTACAACGGCACCGGTCCTGGGCTGCGCGTGGCGCTGGTGCTGCCGCGGGTGGAGTAGGGAAGGCTAGAGGCTTAAAGCGCCCCCTCCGTCTCGTCGCCTATCGGCGCCGATCCACCTCCCCCGTTGCACAGGGGAGGATGACGTCCTCCTCACCCGCGAAGCGGGGGAGGTGTCGCGACGCGAAGCGGCGTGACGGAGGGGGCGTTGAGCCCCGCCGCTCTACCGCGACACCGCCACCCAGGTGATCGCGCCCGTATAGGGATCCATCTGCGGCGCGTAGGCGGGGGGCATGTCGCTGTAGTCCGGCCCGCGTGGGGCGACGCTCCAGACGATGGCCATGGCCGCGATCGCCAGGAAGGTCATCGTCAGGAAACCGGCCACGTCGCGGGTCAGGCTCGGCTCGCGGCGGTTCAGCAGCGAGACCCGCAGGATCAGCGGATGGGTGGCCCAGCCGCAGGCCAGCGGCGAGGTCGAGACGCTGAGCTGCGCCTTCATCAGCGCCTTGGCGTAGTCGGCGCGGATGTCCGAGCGCAGGGCCACGACCGTCGCGTCGCAGGCCAGCTCCTGATCGATGCGGACCAGGCGCTGGGCCAGGGCGACCATCGGATTGCACCAGCCCAGGACCCCGAACGCGGCGATGACGAGGTTCGTGATCGGGTCGCCGCGATTGATGTGGGTGCGTTCGTGCAACTGGATCATCTCGCGCTCGCGGGCGTCGAAACGCTGGGCGAAGTCGGCGGGCAGGACGATGCGCGGCCACAGGGCGCCCATGACGGCGGGACCGGCTCGGCCCTGGCGGACGCGGCGGCGGAACAGATGCTCGCGCAGAACCAGAATGGCGGTGGCGATCACGCAGCCGCCCAGCCACAGCATCACCAGCTTCGGCGCCCAGACGCCGAGCGGCCGGGCGGGCGCGCCCAGGTCCATGGTCTCGGCGAGACTGGGGAAGAAGGCCGCGGCGGCGGCGGCCGGCGCGATGATCCACAGGCCATAGGCTCGGCGCGGCCCGAACAGGCGGCGCGCGAACGGTCGCAGGGCGATGATCAGCAGCACCGCCGCGGCGGCCGCCACCTGGGCTCGGATCAGGGCTAGGGCGAAGAGCTCGATCATTCTCGGGCGGTTCCTGCCGTTTCCTCGGACGCAATGGTTACAACTGTAATATGCGGCGTCAAGCCGGAGTCTTGTTCGGAAGGCTCAGGCGCGCGACGGTGCCGCCATGACTCGCCTCGCCGACCAGCTGACGCCCTGTGGCCCTATCGTCGATCCCAAGGCCGCCGAGCGCGCCCACGAGGCGATCGCCAAGCGTACCGGCGAGGCCTTCGCCGTCGTGGACGCCGCCTGGCCGGCCCTGGCGCCGGTGTTCGCGGGCTCGCCCTACCTGACCAGCCTGGCGCGGCGGGATGGCGTCCGGTTGCCGTCGATCCTGCGAGCCGAACCACAGGCGCGCCTGGCCGAAATCCTCGACGCCGCCGAGGCCGTCGCCGCCGAGCCGGACTTCGAGACCGCCCGCCGGGTGCTGCGCGAGCTGAAGGCCGACCTGCATCTGCTGACCGCGCTGTGCGACCTGTCGGGCGTCTGGGACCTCGACCAGGTGACCGGCGCCCTGACCCGCTTCGCCGACGCGACCTTGCACGCCGCCCTGGCCCAGGCCGTGCGCCAGGAGGTCGATCGCGGGGCGCTGACGCAGGTGGGCGAGGGCGAGGACGGTCCCGCGCCGGGCCTGTTCTGCGTCGCCATGGGCAAGCACGGCGCGTTCGAGCTGAACTATTCCAGCGACATCGATTTTTCGATCTTCTACGCGCCCGAGAAGCTGCCGGTCGCTGAGGGGCACGAGCCCCAGGCCGTGGCCGTGCGGATCGCCAACCATCTGGGCCGGATCCTGCAGGAGCGGACCGGCGACGGCTATGTGTTCCGCATCGACCTGCGCCTGCGCCCCGACCCGTCCTCGACCCCGCCGGCCATGCCGGTCGACGCGGCCATGGACTACTACGAGAGCGTCGGCCAGAACTGGGAGCGGGCGGCGCACATCAAGGCCCGCATCGCCGCTGGCGATCTCGCCGAAGGCCGCGCCTTCCTGGAGGGGCTGCAGCCGTTCATCTGGCGGCGGAACCTCGACTTCGCGGCCATCGCCGACATCCACTCGATCAAGCGCCAGATCCACACCTACAAGGTCGACGACCGCCTGACCGCCAAGGGCGCGGACTTGAAGCTGGGGCGCGGCGGCATCCGCGAGATCGAGTTCTTCGTCCAGACCCAGCAACTGATCCTGGGCGGCCGCCAGCCCGATCTGCGCAGCCCGCGCACGCTGGACGCCCTGAAGGCGCTATCGGAGGCGGGCCACGTGACGCCGGAGGACGCCGCTTGGCTGACGCAAGCCTACAAGGACCTGCGGGCGCTGGAGCACCGCGCCCAGATGATCGCCGACGATCAGACCCACAAGCTTCCGGACTCCGACGCCGACCGCAAGCGCGTGGCGGCCCTGTGGGGCGAGGGAAACCTGCGCAGCTTCGACGCCGCCGTCGGCAAGATCCTGAAGGGCGTGAACCTGCGCTACGGCCGCCTGTTCGCCGGTGAGGAGGAACTGTCCTCGCGTTTCGGCAGCCTGGTGTTCACCGGCGTCGAGGACGACCCCGAGACCCTGGCGACCCTGAAGCGCATGGGCTTCTCCAATCCCGAGCGCGTCGCCGCCACCATTCGCGGCTGGCACCATGGCCACATCGCCGCCACCCGCACCGAGCGGGGGCGAGAGCTTTTCACCCGCCTGGCGCCGCGCCTGTTGGACGCCGCCAACGCCACCGGCGCGCCGGACCAGGCGTTCAATCGTTTCGCCGACTTCTTCAGCCGCCTGTCGTCGGGCGTGCAGATCCAGTCGCTGTTCCTGGCCCAGCCGCGCCTGTTCGAGCTGATCGTCGAGGTCATGGCCTTCGCACCCCGTCTGGCGAGCACCATGGCCAAGCGGCCGACGGCGCTGGACGCCCTCTTGGACCCCAGCTTCTTCGGCCCGATCGAGACGCCGGCCGTCGCGCCGTGGGATCCGGAGGACTTCGAGGGCGCGATGGACGCCGCCCGGCGGCTGTTCCGCGACCAGAGCTTCCGGATCGGGGTGCGGGTGATGAGCGGCACCGCCGACGCCCGCGACATCGGCCGGGCCTTCGCCGAGCTCGCCGACCTGATCATCGGCGGCCTCGCCCCCGCCGCCCTCGCCGAGGTCGAACGGCTGGGCGGGGCCTTCCCCGGCCAGGTCGCCGTGGTGGCCCTGGGCAAGGCCGGCTCGCGCGAGATGACCGCCAAGTCGGATCTCGACCTGATGACCCTCTACGCCGCCGACGGCCCCCAGGGCATGTCCGCCATCAAGGAGTGGAGCGCCGACGTCTTCTACGCCCGCTTCACCCAGCGCCTGACCTCGGCCTTGTCGGCGCCGACGGGGGAGGGAACGCTGTACGAGGTCGACTTGAAGCTCCGGCCTTCCGGGACGAAGGGCCCGGTGGCGGTCAGCTTCGCGGCCTTCGAGGACTATTACGAGCGCGAGGCCGAGACCTGGGAGCTGCTGGCCCTGACCCGCGCGCGGGTCGTCTGGGCCAGCTCCGAGGCGTTCCGGCAGCGGGCCGAGGGCGCGATCGCGGCGGCGTTGCGCCGGGCGCGCGATCCGAAGAAGACCGCCGCCGACGTCGTCGAGATGCGCCAGCTGATGGAGCGCGAGCGGCCCGGCAAGGGCGACTGGGACCTGAAGCTCGATCCCGGCGGCCTGGTGGACATCGAGTTCGCCGCCCAGTTCCTGCAACTGGCCCACGCGGCGGCGGGCGGTCCCCTGCGCCAGAACACCGGCGAGGCCCTGGCGGCCTTGCGTGAAGCGGGGCTGGCGGACGATGGCGCGCTCTCGCGGCTCGAGGCGGCCTGGCGGCTGGAGCAGGACCTTTCGCAACTGATCAAGGTGGCGCTGGAAGACGGCGGCGATCCGGAGACCGAGCCCAAAGCCTTCAAGGCGCTGCTCGCCAAGGCCGGCGGCGTCGCCCAGTTCAAGTCGCTGAAGCCGAAGCTGGCCAAGGCCAAGGCCGAGGCGCGGGCGGCTTATGAGGCGGTGGTGAAGGGGTAGGGTGAGACGCCCCCTCCGTCACGTCGCCTATCGGCGCCGCGCCACCTCCCCCGCAAGCGGGGCAGGAGGGAAGCTGTTTCCTCCTCACCCGTGAAACGGGGGAGGTGGCGTGATGCGATACGCATCACGACGGAGGGGGCGCAATTCTTGACCACACCTCCGACGGAATCCCCGCCTCAACGCGTTTCACTCTCAGGGACGGGCCTTCCAGCTTCGGAGACCTTCGAGACAATGATCAAACGCACCTTGATCGCCGCCGGCGCCGTGCTGGCCGTGGCGGCGCCCGCGCTGGCCCAGACCAGCGCCCCCGCAGGCCAAAATCCCACGGGCATGACCCTCGAACAATTCCAGGCCAAGAACACCGACAAGATGTTCGAGCGCCTCGACACCAACAAGGACGGCAAGATCTCGCCCGAGGAGTTCGCCGCTTTCCGCGAAAGCAACGCCCAGGCCGACGCCAAGGCGAGCAGGGCCGGCAAGCGCGGCCAGCGGATGTTCGCGCGCTTCGACAAGGACAAGGACGGTTCGCTGTCGCGGGCCGAGGCCAACGATGTGCTGGCCATGCGGTTCAAGCGGATGGACACGAATAACGACGGCGTCCTGACCTTGGAAGAGTTGCAGGCCAAGTCCGGCAGGGCCAAGGTCGGGGTCTGATGACGACGTGCGCGGCGGATTGAAGCTTGGCGTCCGACGGGAACGATCCCGACGAGGTCCTGCTGGCGGGGGTGAGCCGAGGCGAGCCGACCGCCGTGCGTCAGCTGCTGGACCGACGTCTGCCGCGCATTCTCGCCCTGGCCCGCCGCATGCTGAACGACCCCGGCGAGGCCGAGGACGTCGCGCAGGAGACCTTCCTGCGGGCTTGGAAACAGGCTCGGGCCTGGAAACCCGGCCCGGCGCGGTTCGACACCTGGCTGCACCGGGTGGCGCTGAACCTGTGCTACGATCGCCTGCGGCGTCGGCGCGAGATCGCGACCGATACGCCGCCGGAGCAGGTCGATACGGGACCCGCGCCGGACGCGGGCTTGATGGGGGCGGAGCTCTCGCGGCGGGTCGAGGCGGCGCTGGCGGCGCTGCCGGCGCGCCAACGCGAGGCGATCGTGCTGTGCCACCACCAAGGCCTAGGGAATATCGAGGCCGCGGCGCTGATGGAGATCAGCGTCGAGGCCCTGGAAAGCTTGCTCGCGCGGGGGCGCCGGGCGTTGAAGACGTCGCTGGCGGATCTGCGGGGGGCGAGCGGATGAAGGAGGCGTGGTCATGATGTCTCTCGAGAGGTTCGAGGACCTGGCCGAGATCTATGGCGGCGACATCGCCCGCTGGCCGGAAGGCGAGCGCGAGGCCGCGCGCGCCTTGCTGGCGGAAAAGGCCGAGCGCTTGGCGCCGGTGCTGGCCGCCGCCGCCCAGCTGGACCGCCTGCTGGACCTCGCGCCCGCCCAGAGCCCCGACGCCGCCCTGATCGGCCGCCTGATCTCGGCCGCGCCCCGGCCCGCCGCCGCCGGTTGGCGCTGGTTCGCGGGCCTCTCCGCCGCCCTGGGCCTTTCGGTCGCCGCCGCCGCGGGCGTGGTCACCGGTGTCATGGTCGAACGCTCGCCTCTGGACGTCGCGCCCCGGGTCGCCGTCGCCGCGCCCGAGCCGGTCGTGACGGCGGTGGACACCAGCGCCTCCCTGCAGGACGCCATCGCCGAGCCGGCGGCTGACCTATGAGCGCATCGCGTCCGCTCGTGATCGCCCTGGCCGCGTCGGCGGCGGTCAACGTCTTCCTGATCGGCGGCTTCGCCGGCATGGCCTTTGTGCGCCTCACCGGGCCCGCGCCGACGCCCGCCCCAGTCCCCGCTGTCGTCAGCGCGCCGCCGGCTCCGCGTCTCCCGGCGCCCGGTCCGTCGGCGGCCCTGGCGCCGTCCGCCGCGCCCGAAGCGTCCGAGGCGACCCCCAAGCCAGCCCATCACGTCGCCCCGCGCGCGTCCGCCGTCGAAGCCCGGCCCACCCCTGCGCCGCCGGCGCCCGCCCCCGCGGTCGAGGCGGCCGCCGCGCCGGCCCGTCCGCCGCTGGTCTCGGCCGCCGACGGGCTGTCGCCCGAGACGCGCCAGGCCTTCCGCCGCGCGCTGAACGAAGCCAACAAGCGCAACCGCCCGCTGACCCAGCAGGCGCGGGCCGAGCGTCTGGCGGCGCTGAGCGCTCTCGGCGCGCAAGGCTATGACAGCGGCGAGGTGGCCCGGCGCCTGGCGTTGGCGCGCGACCTGGAGCAGCAGGCGCGCGGCAATGTCGAGGTGGCGCTGGCGAACTTCACCGCCACGCTGTCGCCGCAAGAGCGGGTGATCTTCGCCGAGGGCCTGGCGAAGGTCTACGCGCCGTTGGGCGCGCGCCGACCGATGCCGGGACCCAACTGAATTTCGCGGGACAGGTAACCAAAGGCGGGTTTGGTCCGTATCTGTAGGGACAGCCGCTTACGGAGCGTTTCCATGCTGATCCGCCACGCCCCCGACCTGACCGACAACGACGTCACCGACCACGGCCTCTATCTCAAGCGTCGAACGCTGATGGCGGGGTTGGCGGGCGTGGGGCTGGCCGGCGCGGCGGCGGGCGAAGCGCAGGCGGCCCTGACCTTCACCAAGGGCTTTTCGACGCCGGAGAAGCCGACCTCGAAAGAGGACATCACCACCTACAACAACTTCTATGAGTTCGGCGTCGACAAGAGCGATCCGGCCGAGAACGCCGGCCGCTTCAAGCCGCGCCCATGGACGGTCCGCATCGACGGCGCCTGCGAAGCGCCGCGCACCGTCGGCATCGAGGACCTGATCGGCAAGAACAAGCTGGAGGAGCGCATCTATCGCATGCGCTGCGTCGAGGGCTGGTCGATGGTGATCCCCTGGGTCGGCTTTCCGCTGAAGGACCTCTTGGCCTCGGTCAAGCCGACCTCGAAGGCCAAGTATGTGGCGTTCGAGACGGTGATGCGGCCCTCCGAAATGCCAGGACAGGCCTGGAACACGCTCGACTGGCCCTACCGCGAAGGCTTGCGGATCGACGAGGCCATGCACCCGCTGACCCTGATGGCGGTGGGCCTCTATGGCGACGTCCTGCCCAACCAGAACGGCGCGCCGCTGCGGCTCGTCGTGCCTTGGAAGTACGGCTTCAAGGGCATCAAGTCGATCGTCCGGATCAGCCTGGTCGAGAACCAGCCCGCGACCTCGTGGAACCGGCTGGCGCCGCGCGAGTACGGCTTCTATTCCAACGTCAATCCGGCCGTTGATCATCCGCGCTGGTCGCAAGCCACCGAGCGCCGCATCGGCGAGTTCCGCCGCCGCGACACCCTGCCGTTCAACGGCTACGGCGAGTGGGTGGCCGACCTCTATCGGGGCATGGACCTGAAGCGGTTCTATTGATGGCGTCCGCCAAGAAGCGCCCCTCCAAAACCCAGGACAACCTCGTCTACGGCCTCGTCTGGCTGGCGTGTTTCGCGCCGCTGGTCTGGCTGGCGTGGCGCGGCTTCATGGGCGAGCTCGGGGCCAATCCGATCGAGAAGCTGATCCGCGAACTCGGCGTCTGGGGCCTGCGGCTGCTGCTGGCGGGCCTCGCCATCACGCCCGCCGCGCGGATCCTGAAGCAGCCGCGCCTGATCCGCTTCCGACGGACCATCGGCCTGTTCGCCTTCAGCTACATCGTGCTGCACCTGTTCAGCTATATCGGCGTCGACCTGTTCTTCGACTGGAACCAGCTGTGGAAGGACATCCTCAAGCGCCCCTTCATCACCCTGGGGATGCTGGGCTTTGTCTTGCTGATCCCGCTGGCGGTGACTTCGACCAACGGCTGGGTGATCCGCATGGGTCGCGCGGCCTGGAGCCGGCTGCACAAGCTTATCTACCTGATCGTCCCGCTGGGCGTCCTCCACTACTACCTGTTGGTCAAAGCCGACCACCGGCCGCCGATCATCTACGGCGTGGTGTTCGCGGCGCTGATGCTGTGGCGGGTTTGGGAGGGGCGGCGGGCGCTGCTCAAATCCTCCCCCTAGCGGGGGAGGTGGCGCGAAGCGCCGGAGGGGGAAGTCCTGCTGACCTTGCCTCTTCCCCCTCCGTCGCCGCTTTGCGTCGACACCTCCCCCGCGAGAGGGAGGATTTGTAGTTCTACTTCGCCACGCTCTTCGCATAGGCCTGCGCCCCGGCCACCAGGCGCAGCACATTGCCGCTCCAGATGGCCTGGATGTCGGCGTCGCTATAGCCGGCGGCCTTCAGGCGGGCGGTGATCTTGGGGAGGTCGGCGACGTCCTCCAGGCCCTCGATTCCGCCGCCCCCGTCCCAGTCGGCGCCGACGCAGACGCCCTTGGGGCCCGCGATCTTCAGGGTGTGCAGCATGCTGTCCATGAAGATGTCGAAGTTGGCGCGGACCGGCGGGAACTGCTTGTCGACCGCCACGCGCTTGGCCATCCAGGCTTTCACATCCGCCTCGGTGGCGTCATCGCGCGGCGGGCGCGGGATCGCCGCCAGGGCCGCCTTGCGCTCGGGGCTGTCGACGCTCGCGATCAGATAGACCGAGTTGATGCAGATCGCCCCGCCGCTCTCGGCGATCTTCTTGATGCGGGCGTCATCCAGATTGCGGGGGTGGTCGAACACCGCCTTGGCGCCCGAGTGCGAGGCGATGATCGGCGCCTTGGAGAGCGCCACGGCCTGGTCGACCACGTCGTCGCTGGCGTGGCTGACGTCCACCAGGATGCCCAGGCGGTTGGCTTCGGCCAGCCAGCGCAGACCCAGCGGCGAGAAGCCGTTCCAGATCTTGCCCTTCGGGTCGGTCGAGCTGTCGGCGAACTGGTTGTTGCGGAAGTGGACCGGCCCGGCCATGCGCACGCCGGTCTTGTAGAAGGTCTCCATCAAGGTGAGATCCTCGCCCATCGGCCAGGAGTTCTCGATGCTCTGGAAGACGAAGACCTTGCCGGCCTTGTTGATCCGCGCGGCGTCCTCGGCCGTGTAGGCCAGCTCGAACTGGTCCGGATGGGCGGCCACCATCTCGCGGATTTCGGTCGCGCGATTGAGGGCGAAGTCGCGGGCCTTGCGATAGCCCTCGGCGGTCAGGTCGCCCTGGCCGGTGTAGATCACGAAGAAGCCGCCATCCAGGCCCCCGGCCTTCATGCGGGGCAGGTCGACCTGGGTGCCGTCCTCGGTCACCGCGTGCTTGTCCAGCATCGACCAGCCGGGGCGCGAGAAGTGCTCGGGCGTGTCGAGGTGGGTGTCCAGGATCAGGAAGCCGTCATGCAGGGTCTTGATGGCTTTCGGAACATCGCCTGGCTTTTCAACGGCCTTCTTGTCTGCGGCGTGAGCGGCGGTGGAAAGCAGGGTGGCCGAGCCGAGGAGGACGGTGAGCAGGCGACGCATGGGAGCACTCCGGACGAACTGAGGGCCCGACGCTCAAGGTTTGGAGGGCGGGCGTCAAGGGAGCGCGCGGCGTTCTCGCTTGCGGTCCACCCAATACCAGATCGTGGTCGCCGCCGACCCCAGGATGGCGATTTGCCAGGCATAGAAGCCGACGGCGAAGCTGCGGACCGCCGTCTGGCCGCTGTCGTCGTACATCGCGCGCCAGAAAAAGGCGTCCGCCGCGCAGATCACCGAGACCAGCGACAGGGGGATGTCCGTGCGCGGCGTGGCCCGGAAGGTGAAGGCGCCGCCAGTCAGCGCGACGAAGGTGAGGTTCGCGAACCAGCCAAACTGGGCGACCATGCCTCCGAGCCCGCCGAAGGCCAGCAGCGTCCAGCCGCGCATCCAATCGTAGCCGGAGTTTTCAAAGCGCGCGACCGGCAGGGCCAGGGAAATCATCCAAAGCGCCAGCCACCCAAGGCTCAGGCGACGGCGCAGCAGATCCCTGGGCGTGAGAGGTCGCCTCACATCAACCCCAGCGCCTTGAAGCTCGCCACCCCCTCGCGACCGACCACCAGGTGATCATGGACGGCGATCTTCAGGGCTTTTCCGGCCTCGACGATCTGCTTGGTCATGTCGATGTCGGGGCGCGAGGGCGTCGGATCGCCCGACGGGTGGTTGTGGAGGACCCGATGTAAATTAGGTAAGTTATTGGATATTTTGAAGATAATTCCACCATCCGGCCGCCGATGGGGGCGGCAATCGGGGATGTTGCCATGCCGACCTATGCCTCGGTAGTTGGGCGCACATGATCTTACACGAGCGTCCATATTCAATCATCCCCGGCGCAAGACGACGAATGACCGCCCGCTGAGACGCCTAGCCCGCCAGCGCCTCGATCACCCGGCAGTCGGCGGCCCGTCCGTCGCAGGTCGCCGCCACCATCCGTTGCAGTTCACCGCGCAGGGTCTCCAGCTGGGCGATCTTGGCCTCGACATCGTCGAGCTGTCGCGCCGCCAGGGCGTTGGCCTCGCCGCAGGGGCGCTCGGGATTGTCGGAAAGATCCAGCAGATTGCGGATCGCCTCGACCGAGAAGCCCAATTGGCGCGCGTGGCGGATGAAGGCCAGGCGGCGGACGGCGTCCGCGTCATAGACCCGGCGATCATTGGCTGCTCGCCGGGGCTCCGGCAGCAGCCCGATCTCCTCATAGAAGCGGATGGTCGGGACCTTGACGTCGGCGGCCTTGGCCAAGAGGCCGATGGAAAGGGTCATGAGGTGCTCCTTAGTTTTGCAGATAGGCCCTTGATCCTCTAGTGGCTAGAGGATGCATGGTGGCCTCATGAGCGAATCCTGTTCCAGCAAACCGGCCGCGTCGGGCTGCGGTTGCGGAAGCGACGTCAAGTTCGACGGCGCCACGCCCGCCTATAGCCGCGCCCTGGCCTGGGTGATCGCCATCAACCTGGTCGGCTTTGTCGTGGTGCTGATCGGCGGCATGGTCGAAGGCTCGGCGTCGTTGTCGGCCAATGCGCTCGACTTCCTGGCCGACAGCGCCACCTACGCCATCAGTCTATGGGCCATCGGCAAGTCGGTGGGCATCCGCACCGGCGCGGCCCTGTTCAAGGGCGTCAGCCTGGGCCTGGTCGCCCTGTCGGTCGCGGGCTTCGCCGCCTGGCGCGCCTGGAGCGGCGCGGCGCCCTCGGGCGAGGCGATCTCGGCCCTGGGGCTGTTTGGCGCCCTGGCCAATCTCGTCGCCGCCGCCTTGCTCGTCCGCTATCGGGATGGCGACGCCAATGTCCGTTCGGTGTGGCTCTGCACGCGCAACGATCTGATCCAATGCCTGGGCGTGGCGGCTACCGGCGGGTTGGTCTGGCTGACCGGTTCGCGCTGGCCTGACCTGATCGTCGGCGTGCTCCTGGCCGGCGTCTTCCTGAGTTCGGCCTACCAGATCATCCGCCAGGCTCGCGACGAACACCGCGCCGACCTCGCGACTTCCTGACATATGCTCAAGCTCTTGCCACACGCGCCTTTTTGCGCCCATGGATTGATAATGATTACTGGTCTCAAGGGGCGTCTGGCCTCGATCCTTGGCGGGCTGCTGGCGGTCCTGATCTTCACGGCGGCGCCGATGGCCCATGCCCAGGAGGCCAGTTCCTCGCAAACCGCCTGGCGGCTGCTCGACTATCTGTCGGTCGACTACGCGGGCGCGGTGAAAGACGGCAAGGTCATCAGCCCGTCCGAATATGCCGAGATGAACGAGTTCGCCGGCCAGGTGCCTGAGCGCATCGCCGGCCTGCCGGCCACCAAGGCTCAGCCGGACCTGCTGGCTAAGGCGCAAAGCCTGCAAGCCACGATCGCCGCCAAGCAGGAGCCGGCCGTGGTCTCGGCCAAGGCCCATGCCCTGGCCAACGACCTCCTGGCCGCCTATCCCACGCCCCTGGCCCCCAAGCGCGCGCCGGACCTGGCGCGCGGCGCGGCGCTCTATGCGGAAAACTGCGCGGCCTGCCACGGCGAGACCGGCAAGGCTGACGGCCCCAACGCCGCGGGCCTGGATCCGCCGCCGATCGCCTTCGCCGACGCCGGCCGCGCGCGCCAGCGCAGCGTCTTTGGCCTCTACCAGGTGATCCAGCAGGGTCTCGACGGCACCGCCATGGCCAGCTACGCCCACCTGCCGTCCGACGACCGCTGGGACCTGGCCTTCTATGTCGGGCGCTTCGCTTTCAGCGACGCCGAGGCCGCCGTCGGCGAAAAGCTCTGGAACGAGGACGCCGCCGTCCGCGCCCGCTTCCCCGACCTGCAGACCTTGACCCAGACCACGCCGGCCGCCCTGGCCACCACCCTCGGCGAGACCAAGGCCCGAGCGCTGACCGCCTATCTGCGACGCCATCCCGAAGTCGTCACCCGCACCGGCGGCGGCTCGCTCGATGTCGCCCGCCAGAAGCTCGCCGCAAGCCTCAAGGCCTACGAGGCCGGCGACCGCAAGGCCGCCGCCGACCTCGCGCTCGCGGCCTATCTCGATGGCTTCGAGCCGGTCGAGCCGTCGCTGGGCGCGCGCGATCCGGCCCTGATGCGACGGATCGAAGGGGCGATGGGCGACGTGCGCGGCGCGATCGGTAAGGCCGCGCCGGCCAGCGAGGTCAAGAGCCAGATCGAGCGGCTCGACGCCCTGTTCGCGGCCGCAGGCAGAGCCTTGGCCCCGGAAAAGGCCAACAGCCTGTCGAGCTTCGCCGGCGCCTTCACCATCCTGTTGCGCGAGGGCCTGGAAGCCCTGCTGATCGTGGTCGCCATGATCGCCTTCCTGCGCAAGGCCGAGCGAACCGACGTGCTGCCCTACGTCCACGGCGGCTGGATCGCAGCCCTGGCGGCTGGTGGTCTGACCTGGGCCGCAGCGACCTTCTTCATTTCGATCAGCGGGGCCAGCCGCGAGCTGACCGAGGGCTTCGGTTCGGTGATCGCCGCCGCCGTGCTGATCTCGGTCGGACTCTGGATGCACGGCAAGGCCCAGGCCGACGCTTGGCAGGTCTATATCCGCGAGAAACTATCCCACGCGCTCTCCAAGTCGTCGGCGTGGTTCCTGTTCCTGCTGGCCTTCATCGTCGTCTATCGCGAGGTGTTCGAGACCATCCTGTTCCTGACGGCGCTGTGGACCCAGGGCGGGGCAGGGGCGGTGCTGGCCGGCGTCGGCTGCGCCGTCGTCGTCCTGGCCGCCATCGCCTGGGCCATGCTGCGGTTCTCCAAGCGCCTGCCGATCGGCAAGTTTTTCGAATACAGCGCCATCCTGATGGCGATCCTGGCGGTCGTCCTGGCCGGCAAGGGCGTGGCCGCGCTGCAGGAGGCTGGCCTCTTGGACCTGCACCCGCTGGCTCTGCCGCGCATCGAACTGCTGGGCTTCTTCCCGACCATCGAAGGCGTCGCCGCCCAGGCGCTCACCCTGGCCATCCTGGTCGGCGGATTCTGGTGGTCTCGGCACAGAGCCGGCGAAATGGGGGCAAAGAGGTCCGCCTAAGGGCCATCTGACCACTTCAAACGGGATGGGCAGGGCATCGAGAGAGATTCGATCATGGCGCGACAACGCGGTACGGGCTTCTGTAGCTTTCCGCTTTGCCCCAGTTATCGCGAAGTCTTCGCCAGGTGTTTGTTGCCGTAATTGGAGCGCTCGGCAATGTGACACTATAACATGTAATCATATAACGCATTTCAATCTGGACTGAGCGGAGGTATTGCAGATTTCGATGGCTGGAATCGCGCCCCTTCGTCGGCAAGTCGGCAGATATGCCGACACGTGGCGCTCGCGCCGCGCGCCGTCCTCGCGATTCAGCTTCGGCAAGGCATGGGCGCTGTTCGTAACCTGCACGTTCATCCTCGGCATCGTCATCTGCGGACCTGCTGAGCACGCTGCGCTGGAGACCGAAACTCAGGTCGCCAGCCAGATCGTCATGTCGAGCGTCCAGGCGCCAGCATTGATCAAGACCGCTGGCGACCAGAAGACCCCCATCAAGAGAACGCTCACGGCCTGCACCGGTCATTGTTCGGCGCATGGCATAAGCTTGCCCGTGTCCTTCGCGCCCGAGATGATAGCGTTTGAGCATCGTGCCGTTTGGCTGGCCGAGCCGGATGTGGGCCTGCTCATCGATCGTTCCGTCCTGCTCGAACGTCCGCCTAGAGCCTGACGCGACCCTTCCGCCCGAGGAGGCGGACCGTTTGCGTCTCAATCTCTAGGAACACATCTTCATGACTCTCATCATGCGTGGACAGCTGCGTTTCGCGGCCGTGAGCGTGGTCGCGATTGTCGGCGCGTTGGCGTCCGCTCGCGGCGCGGCGGCCGATCCGGCGCCGCCTTTCAAGGACCTTCTCGCCCAGGCGCAAGCCAATGCCCCAAGGCTCGCCGAAGCCGCCGCCGGCGTGCGCCAGGCCGAGGGCCTGGCTCGTCAGGCTGGCGCTCGACCCAATCCCACCGTCGGGATGGAGATCGAGAACTTCAGCGGCAGCGGCGTCTATAGCGGCGCGAACAATGCCGAGACGACCTTTTCGCTGAGCCAGCCGCTCGAAGTCGGGGGCAAGCGCGGCGCGCGGGTCGCCGCCGGTCGGGCGGCTCTCGATGCTGCACGGGCGCGGCTGGTCCAGTCGAAGGCCGATTTCGCCTTCGCTCTGGCCGACGCCTACGCCCAGGCCGAAGCCGCCGAACGCCGGGTCGCCCTGGCCGAAGAGGCCGTGACGCTGTCCGACGAGACCCTGCGCGCCTCCCGAGCTCTGGTCGACGCGGGCAAAGAGGCCGAACTGCGAACCCTCCAGGCGCAAGCCGCGCTCACCGGCGCGCGCGCGTCGTTGGAAGAAGCGCGGGCCGAGCGGACGGGCGCCTTCTCGCGGCTCACCGCTCTCGTCGGATCGACCACGCCCTACACCTCGCTCAGCGACAGCCTGCTGACCAACCCCAAGGTCACGAGCCAGCCGGGCGACATCGACGCGCTGTCGACGCCCGCCGTTCTGGCGGCCGAGGCCGATCGCGAAGCCGCCGCCCGTCGCGTGCGCATCGAGCGGACCCGCGCTGTGCCGGACGTCACGGTCTCGGCCGGCGTTCGCCGGTTCAGCGGCGACGACTCCACGGCCTTGGTCGCGGGCGTGTCGCTTCCGATCCCGGTCTTCGACCAGAACCGCGGCAACATCACCGCCGCCCAAGGCGAGCTGCAGGCCGCCGAGGCTCGGCTCAATGCCGCGCGGTTCGACGCCGAGGCCGACATCCGCACGGCCCGCTTCCAGCTGGGCGCGGCCCAGTCGCGCGCCGACGCGGCCGGCCAGGGCGAAACCAGCGCCGCCGAAGCCTTCCGCCTCACGCGGATCGCCTACGAGTCCGGCAAGGCCCCCCTTGTCGAACTAATCAATGCGCGCCGGTCCCTGGCCGAAGCGCGTGACCAAACCATTCAGGCCCAATTGGCGCGCGTTCGCGCCGAGGCCGACCTGGCGCGCCTGCAAGGCCGCCTCTTCGGAGATCGCTGATGCGCAAGTCCAACTCCTCGAACCGGCAGTTGCTGCTGGCCGGCGCGGCCGTGGTGGTCGTGGCGATCGCCGCCTTCTCGGTCGGCAAGATGTCGGGCGGCAAACCCGCCGAGACCGCGACCGCTGAAAAGCCGGCGGCGGCAGCTCCCGCGGCCGGACCCCAGAGCCTGTCGATGGGCCCCGAGCGCATCACCGCCTCGGGCGTCCAACTGCAGACGGTCAACACCGGGGGCCTGGCTTCCGAGGTCGTCGCGCAGGCCACGGTCGAAGCCGAACCCGGTGGGGAGGCGGCTCTGACCGCCCGCGCCGCCGGTTCGATCACCCGGATCACCAAGCGCCTCGGCGACCCCGTGCGGGCCGGCGAGACCCTGGCCCTGGTCTCCAGTCGCGAGGCCGCCCAGATCTCAGCCGACCGCAGCGTGGCTTCGGCCAGGGCCGACCTGGCCCGCAAGAACCTGGCCCGCGAAAAGCGCCTCTTCGAACAGAAGGTCAGCCCGCGTCAGGACTACGAGACGGCTCAGGCCGAAGTCGCGGTGGCCGAGGCCGAGGCCCGTCGCGCGGCCACGGCCGCCGGCGCCTCGGCGGTGTCGGGCGGCTATGTCGCCGTCATCAGCCCGATCAACGGCCGCGTCACCGCCATGACCGCCAGCCTGGGCGCCTTCGTGGCCCCCGAGACCGAACTCTTCCGTATCTCCGATCCGGCCAAGATCCAGGTCGACGCGTCGGTTACCGCCGCGGACGCCCGCAGGGTCCAGCCCGGCGACCAGGCGATCGTCGAGACGACCAGCGGCGAGACCCGCACCGCCGTCGTGCGATCGGTGACCCCCGGCGTCAACGAGGAGACCCGCAGCGCCACGGTGGTCCTGACCCTGACCGGGGGAACCGGCGCGCTGCAGCCGGGCCAGTTGGTCCGCGCCCGCATCACCTCGCGCCAGTCGACCTCCAGCGGGATCGTCGTCTCCGAGGAGGCTGTTCAGAACCTGAACGGGAACGACGTCGTCTTCGTCCGGACCAAGGAGGGCTTCCGCGTGCAGCACGTTCTGGTCGGCCAGCGCAGCGGCGGCCGGGTGGTCATCGTCGACGGCTTGAAGGGGGGCGAGACCGTAGCGGTCAAGAACGCCTTCTTGCTGAAGGCAGAGCTCGGCAAGAGCTCGGAAGAAGACTGAACCCCTAACCGCTAGTCCGGAGACACGCCGAAATGATCGGTCGCTTACTCTCGATGTCGGTGAAGGGGCGTTGGTACGTCCTGCTTCTCACCGTCATCATCGCCGCCCTCGGCACATGGCAGCTGACCAAGTTGCCCATCGACGCCGTTCCCGACATCACCAACAAACAGGTGCAGATCAACACCGTGGCCGGCGCGCTTTCGCCGGTCGAAATCGAAAAGCGGGTGACCTTCCCAGTGGAAACGGCCCTGGCCGGCATCCCGGGCCTGGAGACCACCCGCTCGATCTCGCGCAATGGCTTCTCGCAGGTCACCGCGATCTTCTCGGAGAAGACCAACCTCTACTTCGCCCGCCAGCAGGTGGCCGAGCGTCTGACCCAGGCCGGCGACAGCCTGCCCGCTGGGATCCAGCCGCAGATCGGGCCCGTCACGACGGGTCTGGGCGAGGTTTACATGTACTCGGTGGAGTACGCCAATCCGGGCGGCAAGGGCGCCAAGGTGCGTGACGGCCAGACCGGCTGGCAGAGTGACGGCGCCTATCTGACGCCGGAAGGCGAGCGCCTCACCGACGCCACCTCGCAGGGCGCGTACTTGCGCACCATCCAGGACTGGGTCGTTCGTCCGCAACTGCGCACCGTCAAGGGGGTGGCCGGCGTGGACTCCATCGGCGGCTTCCAGAAGCAGTACGTGGTCGAACCCGACCCGGCCAAGCTCGTGGCCTACGGCGTCTCCTACACCGACCTGGCCAAGGCCCTGGAAGGGGCCAACCTCTCGGTCGGGGCCAACTTCATCCAGCGCGCCGGCGAGGCCTATCTGGTCCGGGCCGACGCGCGGGTTCGCACGCTCGACGAGATCCAGAACGCCATCATCGCCACCCGTCGCACCGTACCCGTCGCCGTCAAGGACGTCGCCACCGTGCGGGTCGGCGGCGACCTGCGCACCGGCGCGGCCAGCAAGAACGGCGAAGAAGTGGTCGTCGGCACCGCCCTGATGCTGATCGGCGAGAACAGCCGCTCGGTGGCCAAGTCGGTCGGCGACAAGCTGGTCGATGTTCGCAAGGCCTTGCCGAACGGCGTGGTCATCACCACCGCGCTCGACCGATCGGTGCTGGTCAACGCCACCATCAAGACCGTCGAACGCAACCTGACCGAAGGCGCCATCCTGGTCGCCGCGACCCTCTTCCTGCTGCTCGGCAACGTCCGCGCCGCCTTCATCGCCGTGCTGATCATCCCGCTGTCCTTCGTGATGATGGCCATCGGCATGAACGAGCTGAAGGTGCCGGGCAACCTGATGAGCCTGGGGGCGCTGGACTTCGGCCTGATCGTCGACGGCACCGTCATCATTATCGAAAACTGTCTGCTACGGCTGGCCGAGCGCCAGCACCACGAAGGCCGGCTGCTGCGTCTGCCCGAACGCCTGGAGACCGTGCTTCGCGCGGCCCAGGAAATGATCCGTCCGACCGTCTTCGGCCAGGCGATCATCTTCCTGGTCTTCGCTCCGCTGCTGACCTTCACCGGCGTGGAAGGCAAGACCTTCTCGCCGATGGCCATCACCATCATGCTGGCCCTGGGCGCAGCCTTCATCCTGTCGCTGACCTTCGTCCCGGCCCTTGTCGCCATCCTGATGCGCGGCAAGGTCTCGGAAAAAGAGGTCAAGCTGATCGCTGTCTCCCGGCAGCGCTATGAACCCGTCCTCAAGCGCGTGGTCGATCGCCCCTGGCCGTTCATCGGCGGCGCGGTGGCGCTCTTCCTGGTCGCTGGCGTGGTCTACACGACGCTGGGCCAGGAGTTCATCCCGCAGCTCGACGAAAAGAACGTCGCCATGGGCTCGCTGAAGATCCCGTCGACGGCCCTGGAACAGTCGCTGACCATGCAGCGCCAGGTCGAAAAGAGCGTCTCGTCCCTGCCCGAAGTGGAGATGATGTTCTCCAAGACCGGCACGGCCGAGGTCGCCACCGACCCGATGCCGCCCAACGCCTCGGACGGCTTCATTATCCTGAAGCCCCAGAAGGAGTGGCCCAAGGACGTCGCCAACAAGGCCAAGGTCGTCGAGCGCATCGAGGGCAAGGTCTCGCCGTTGCTGGGCAACAGCTTCGAAGTCACCCAGCCGATCCAGATGCGCTTCAACGAGCTGATCGCCGGCGTGCGTGGCGACGTCGCCATCAAGCTCTACGGCGACGATCTGGACAAGATGAGCGCCACGGCCGCCAAGATCGGCGCGGTCCTGCAGTCGATCCAAGGCGCCGAGGGTGTCCGTGTCGAACAGGTCGGCGGGGCCCCGACCCTGGACGTCAAGTTCGACCGCGCCGCCATCGCCCGCTTTGGGCTCAGCATCGACCAGGTGGCCGACACCGTGGCCACGGCCATGGGCGGTCGCCAGGCCGGCGACGTCTTCGAGGGTGATCGCCGCTTCGACATCACCGTCCGCGTGCCGATGACCCAGCGCAACGACCTCGATGCCCTGGGCGCTCTACCGGTCATGCTGCCGGCCGGCGAGAACGGCCTGCAACGGTCGGTGCCGCTGCGGGAGCTGGTGCAGTTCCGCTTCTCGGATGGTCTGAACCAGATCAGCCGCGAAGACGGCAAGCGCCGGGTGGTTATCCAGGTCAACGTTCGTGGCCGCGACATCGGCTCGTTCGTCACCGAAGCCCGCAGCAAGGTCGACGCCGTCCAGCTGCCGACCGGCTACTGGCTGACCTGGGGCGGCCAGTTCGAGAACCTGAAGGCCGCCACCCAGCGCCTGTCGATCGTCGTGCCGCTGTGCTTCGCGCTGATCTTCCTGGTGCTCTACATGGCGCTGGGCGGTTTCGGGCCGGCAGCCTCGGTGTTCGCGGCCATTCCGCTGGGACTATCCGGCGGCGTGTTCGCCCTGGCCCTGACCGGGATCACGTTCTCGATCTCAGCCGCGGTCGGCTTCATCGTGCTGGCCGGCGTGGCCGTCCTCAACGGCCTGGTCGTTATGACCAGCGTCCGAGAGCGGCTCGACGCCGGCGTGCCCGTCGCCCAGGCGATCTATGAGGGCTCGGTCGAACGCTTCCGCCCGGTCCTGATGACGGGCCTGGTGCCGGCCATCGGCTTCATCCCGATGGCCCTGGCCAGCGGCACCGGCGCCGAGGTCCAAAAGCCCCTGGCCATGGTGGTCATCGGCGGCCTGATCACGGCCACCGCCGTGACCCTGCTGGTCCTGCCCGCCATCGCCAAACTCATCCTCCAACTGGGGTCTGGTCGGAAGACCCCAGACGAGGGACCGGCCGCGTCGGATTTGAGCACGACGCACTAGCCGGGGCGCCGGCGCGGCCCCTCAGCCCCCACAGCGTCGCGCCGGCGCATCACCTTCAACCGTCCCGAGCGAACAGCTCTCACGGGCCGTAATCATCAAGAGGAGACGCCTATGCAAACCCCCGGACAAGCCGTCCTGCTCCGCATCTACACCGACGAAAACGCCCTGGTCGGCGATCGCTCCCTGATGGACGTCATCGTCCAGCGCGCCCAGACCGCGCGTCTGGCCGGCGCCACGGTCCTGCGCGGCCGCAAGGGGTTCGGTGAATCCGCACGCATGCACGAGCCGCGCCCGCTCGACTTCAACGACAACCTGCCCGTGGTCATCGAGTTCGTCGATGAGGAAGCCCGCCTGCGCGAGTTCCTGACCAAGCTCGACGACCTCAAGGACATCGGCCTGGTCACCTTCGAGAAGGTCGAGGTCCTTCGCTACGGCGGCCATCACGTCGAGCCGCACCGGTAGGAGCGAGCATTATGACCAGCAAGTCTGCTCACGATCATAAGGGCCACGATCATGGCCCGAATGACGACCACAAGCACGGTGAAGGGGAGGGCGGCCACGGCCACGCCCATGGTGGGCTTTTCGGCGAGCGAACCGAACTGATCTTCGCCCTGCTGTGCGGCGCGACCCTGCTGGTCGGCTGGCTCATCAGCCTCAAGGCCGATGGCTGGATCCCGCTGGCCTTCTATATGGCCGCCTACGTGTTCGGCGGTTGGTTCACCCTGACCGAGGCGATCGAAAACCTGCGCAAGCGCAAGTTCGAGATCGATACCTTGATGCTGGTGGCCGCCGCCGGGGCCGCGGCCCTGGGGCAATGGGCGGAAGGCGCGCTTCTCCTCTTCCTATTCAGCATGGGTCATTCCCTGGAGCATTACGCCATGGGCCGGGCCCGCCGGGCGATCGAAGCCCTGGCCAAGCTGGCCCCCGAGCGGGCCACGGTTCGCCGCGACGGCAAGACAGAGGACGTCGCCGTCGAGGCCCTGGAGATCGGCGACATCATCCTGGTGCGGCCCAACGAGCGCATCGCCGCCGACGGCGTCGTCGTAGCCGGCGACAGCAGCGTCAACCAGGCCCCGGTCACCGGCGAAAGCGTGCCGGTCGACAAGCGCGCCAGCGCCGATCGCGACCTCGACTTCGCCAAGGCCAGCGCCGAGTACCGGGTCTTCGCCGGCACCATCAATGGCGCGGGCGCGCTCGACATCCGCGTGGCCCGCAAGGCCGGCGAGAGCACCCTGGCCCGCGTCGTGCGCATGGTCGCCGAGGCCGAGGCCCAGCGTTCGCCCACCCAGCGCTTTACCGACCGGTTCGAGAAGGTCTTCGTGCCGGCCGTGCTGGTGCTGGTCGCGACCCTGATGCTGGCCTTCCTGGTGCTCGACGAGCCGTTCAGCCGCAGCTTCTACCGCGCCATGGCGGTCCTGGTAGCCGCTAGCCCCTGCGCCCTGGCCATTTCGGTGCCCAGCGCCGTGCTCAGTGGCGTGGCCCGGGCAGGGCGCGGCGGCGTCCTGGTCAAGGGCGGCGGTCCCCTGGAAAATCTCGGAACGCTGACCGCTCTGGCCTTCGACAAGACCGGCACCCTAACCGAGGGCAAGCCCAAGCTGACCGATATCGTCCCTGCCGAAGGCGTCGATGAGGCCGAGCTGCTCGCCATCGCCGTGGCCGTCGAGGCGCTCAGCGACCACCCGCTGGCGGCCGCCGTGGTGCGCGACGGGGAGGCCAAGCTGATCGGCCAGGCCCATCGTGAAGCCACCAACGTCAAGAGCCTGACAGGGCAGGGCATCCAGGCCCAGGTCGATGGCAAGGACGTCGTGATCGGCAAGCCGGGCCTATTCGAAGGCGACCAGAAAGACCTGCCCGTATCGGTCTGGAGCGATGCCAAGCGCCTTGAAGCGCGCGGCCGGACAGTGGTCGTCGTCCGCTACGGTGATCGTTTTCTCGGCGTGCTGGGCCTGATGGACACCGCCCGCCCCGCGGCCCGCGACGTTATCGTTCGCCTTCGCTCGCTGGGGATCACCCGCATGATCATGCTGTCGGGCGACAACCAGTCGGTCGCCGATGCGATCGCCCGTGATCTGGGTCTCGACGAAGCCCGCGGCGGCCTGATGCCGGAGGACAAGGTCGAGACCATCAAGGCCCTGCGCCAGCACTACGGCAAGGCCGCGATGGTCGGCGACGGGGTCAATGACGCCCCGGCCATGGCCAACGCCACCGTCGGCATCGCCATGGGCGCGGCCGGCTCGGACGTGGCGCTGGAAACCGCCGACGTCGCGCTGATGGCCGATGACCTGACCCATCTGCCGTTCGCCGTGGGCCTTAGCCGCAAGACCAGCGCCATCATCCGCCAGAACCTGTGGGTCAGCCTGGGCATGGTCGCGGTGCTGATCCCAGCGACCCTGTTTGGCCTGAAGATCGGCGAGGCGGTGATCTTCCACGAGGGCTCGACCCTTCTGGTGGTGGCCAACGCGCTGCGGTTGCTCGCCTACAAGGACCGCCAGGCATGAATGGCGAAGAACCTCGCACCGAAGCGTCGGACTGGGCCCGCCGATCGGCCCGCCGTGCGATAATGGCCCTGGCTGCGGCGATGCTTCTGCTCGTCATGTCGATTGGGGTTTTGGCGATCGACCTGGAGCATCGAACATGAACCGACAACACTTGCGCCACCTAGGCGGAAAAGGAATTGGGCTTCTGATCCTGGCCTTTTCGGGCGGGGCTACTGCAGACACGATCGAAAAGCCCATCGTGCTCAACACTCAGCGGGGCTTCGCACTTGAGTCGGTCCGCGCCATCGCCGAAGGTGAGGGGGTCCGTTTCCATGGCGCGATCTGTCGACGGTCCATAGGATCCTCGCCGCGGATCATCCGAGCGGATCGTCTTGACGCGGGTGGAAACGTCATCAGCACGGCGACGCGTGTCCTGTGGGGCCTGCGTGGGCGCGAGCGCCATTGCATTTTCTTCGACCTGCCGACCCCCGGCCCGGTCATGTCAGGCGAGCAGTTTCGGGTCTGTACGCTTTCCACCAACCGTCCGTGCCCGCAGCCTGTCTCGGCTGCATCGAGCTCAAGCGAGATGGCGACGAAAGGCCGCCCATGATCATTGAATCTGAGATCGATATCGCCGCCCCCCCCACTAAGGTCTGGCGAACCTTGTCGGAGTTCGGTGGCTACCCGCGTTGGCATCCTCATTGGGAAATCGACGGCGTCCCCATTCGGGGCGCCAGCGTCTACATCCGTATCGGCTCCAATCCGGAAAAGCGTCTGAGGGTCAGGGCTCGGGTCATTGGCATGGCGCCAGGCGAGGAGATCGCCTTCCAGTCCGGTCCATTCTTCGCGCGATCGTATGAATACTTCCACCTGGAGCGCAGCGCGCGCGGCACGCTGCTTCGCCACACCAACAAGATAACCGGCCTAGCGGCGCTGCAGTTCAAGTTTAAGGCCGAGCGCGAAAAGTTGATCAGAATCTATAGCTTCCGCCTGGACGCTCTTTCGAAATACGTGACCACCAGCACGCCGCTGCGAGCGGTGACACGGGCCCGTCCGCGAACTCGGATCTAACTCTCACTGCCGCGCTGATGCGCCACGCCAAGTGTATCTTGTAACGTATTTCCTCGACGCATCACGGACGCTATAGGCCCTTACATGTTCGATGTGGCGACATGGCTGAAAACCTGGACGGGAGCGCTTCTAGCGTGCCTGCTGGTGCTCGCCGTAGCTGCGCCATCATTGCGTTCAGGCTTATGCTCGGCCGACTCCCTGTCGAGCAAGAAGACGAGCGCCGTCGCCGAGGCCACGACCTTTGCCCAGGCCAATGACCAGGATCCCGCAGACCTGGCCGACGGCGAGGTCTGCGGGATTGGCCATTGCCATCATTCTCCGTCGCTGATCGGGCTCGCCACGGCCGGGCAGACCTACGTCTCCGTCACGCGCATCCGTCTGACTCCAGCGCCGCCCCACATGCCGCTCTCGCGCATGCCGGACGGCCCCAACGAGCCCCCTCGAGCCTGACCCTGGCCGCGCCCTCGCGCGCGTAATCGCCTTCGTCAGTTCTCACATAGGGACCTCTCATGCATTCCCGCTATGCTCGGTCCGCCGCCATTTTCGGCGCGGTCCTGGCGCTTGCCGGCAGCGGCGCGCTTTCGCGCGCGCTCGCTGAGCCGCTCACCCTGGACGCCGCTATCATGCGCGCCCAGACCCAGTCACCGCTTGTCACGGCAGCCGAAGCCTCGGTGAAAGCGGCTGAGGGCCGCGCTCGCCAAGCCGACCTGATGCCAAACCCTGAAGCCGGCCTCCAATCGGAGAACTTCGCCGGTTCGGGCCCCTATGGCCGCTTCGGCGCAGCCGAAACCACGGCCACCATCAGCCAGCGCCTGGAGCTGGGCGGCAAGCGTCGCACCCGCGCCGCCGCCGCCAACGCCGAGGTCGACGCCGCCCGGATCGGCTTCGTCATCGCCAAGGCCGACCTCACCCAAGAAGTCAGCGTCCGTTATGCCGAAGCCCTCGCGGCGCAGGATCGTCTGGCCCTGGCCCGAGAGACGGCCACCCGCGCCGAAGGCCTTTCCAAGGTCGCCGGCACGTTGGTCGAAGCCGGTCGCGAGCCGCCCCTGCGGGCGTTGCGGGCTGAGGCGGCCAGCCGTGAGGCCGCCGCCGCCGTCATTGCCGCCGAGGCCGAGGCCGCAGCCGCGCGCCGCGCTCTAGTAACCCTCTGGGGCGATGCGGCCGAGACCATCGAGCTGGTGCGGTCCCCGCAGCCGGCGACGCCGGTGATGGCCACGATCGATCCCGGCGAAACCCTGGATGTGCGCCAAGCGCGCGCCCAGCTGGAGACCGCCCGGGCGGTGATCGATCGCGAACGCGCCGCTGGTCGTCCGGACCTCACCGTCCAGGCCGGGGTTCGGCGGTTCGAGCAGACCGGGGACTCGGCGATGATCGTCGGCTTTACCGCCCCGATCCCAATCTCCAACCGCAACCAGGGTACCGTCGCGGCCGCCCGCGCGGACGCCACCGCGGCCGAGGCGCGCGAACGCCTGGCCCTGGCGCGCTCGGTTCGGGCCGTTCGGGACGGGGAGGCGGCATTGCGCGCCGCCACCGCCAGGCTGGAAGTGCTCGACAGCAAGGTCGTGCCCCAGGCCCAGACCGCCGTCGACCTGGCGCGAGGCGGCTTCGAGGCGGGGAAATTCTCGCTGCTCGAAGTCCTAGACGCGCAAGCCGCCCTGACGACCGCCCGCACCGAACTCATCGCCGCGCGTCTCGACCGCGCCAAGGCGCTGGCCGCGCTCGAACGCGCCGCCGCCCAATAGGAAAGCTCACCATGAAATCCAACGATCGAAAGACCCTGCTGACGGCCGTGGCGGTCAGTAGCCTGCTGGCCGCTGGCGTCGGCGCGCTGGTCGGCAAGTCCCTGCTGTCTTCGCCGGCCAAGGACGCCCCCGCGGCCGAGGCCAAGGAAGACCACGCCGGCGAAAAGCCCCACGTGGGCATGACCGCCGATCGCATCGTCTCCGATGGCATCCAACTGTTGACCCTCACCGGCGGCGGCCTCGACGCCGCCGTTTCGGCCCAGGCCACCGTGGTGGCCACGCCCAACGGCGCGGCGATCCTGGCGGCCCGCGCCGACGGGGCTATCGTCCGCATCAACAAGCGCCTGGGGGACCCCGTCGCCGCCGGTGAAGTGATCGCCGCCATAGAAAGCCGCGACGCCGCGGCCATCAGCGCCGACCGTAGCACCGCGGCCGCCAAGGCCGCTGCCGCCCGCCAGGCCCTGGTCCGCGAGCAGCGCCTGTTCGACGCCAAGATCACCGCTCGCCAGGACCTCGAAGCCGCCCAGCGCGAGGCGGCCATCGCCGAGTCGGAGTTGCGCCGCGCCAGCGGCGCCAGCGCCGCCGCCGGCGTCAGCGGCAACGGTCGTACGTTGGCGGTCACCAGCCCGATCTCCGGCCGGATCACCGCCGCTAGCGCCACGCTCGGCGCCTATGTCACGGCCGGTTCCGAACTCTTCCGCGTCGCCGACCCGGGCCGCATCGAGATCCAGGCGGCCCTGCCGGTCGCCGACGCCCAGCGCGTCAAGCCAGGCGACACGGCCATCCTGGAGACCGCCAGCGGCTCGGTGAACGCCACGGTGCGCAGCATCACGCCAGCCTTGGACGCCGAGAACCGCTCGGCTACCGCCGTGCTGGCCGTCAGCGGCCGCGCTCCGATGTTGACACCCGGCCAGGCCCTGCGCGCGCGGATCACCCCGCGCGGTCCGGCCGCCGGCCCAGAGGGTCGCATCTCCGCACCCGATGAAGCCGTCCAGACGGTCAATGGCGCGGAGGTCGTCTTCGTCCGCACCAAGGAGGGCTTCGAGCCGCGCCCGGTCCGGGTGGGCCGCCGCGGCGGCGGTCACGTCGAGATCCTCTCGGGCGTGCGCGCCGGCGAGCAGATCGCCGGCAAAGGCGCCTTCCTGCTCAAGGCCGAACTCGGCAAGGGGGAGGCGAGCCATGAGGACTAAGGTCATCCTCGCCGTGGCCGCCCTGGCCGCGAGCTTCACCGCCTCGGCCGCCGTGGCCAAGGATAGCGTGACCATCGACCGCCTCGGCGGTCGGGAGGTCGAGATCATCACTGCCTCGGCGCGCGACACCGCAAGCGGTCTGCGTGTCTTTGGCCTGATCCGGCGCGCGTCTGGTGCAAGCCTGCCACCTGTCACCGCTCACCTCGACATCAGCGCCTACGATCCTGACGGTCACTGGGCCATCACCGTGCCCACACGCCTGGCCGCGCTCAGTCCCCAGCGCATGGATCGCGAACCGGCTCGCTACGAGGCGACCTTGCCGCTGGTGCAGCGGGCGTCGGTGACCAGGCTGCAGGTCCGCTACGCCGCCAAACCACACGCCATGGAAACCGGCGAGGTGGCCCGATGATCGGCCGCATCCTCGACCTTTCCGTTCGCTTCCGCTGGGCGGTCATCGCTCTGGTCACGCTGGTCGCGGCCCTGGGCGTCTACAACCTCGTGCGCCTGCCGATCGACGCAGTGCCCGACATCACCAACAAGCAGGTGCAGATCAACACCGTCTCGGGGACCCTGGCCCCGGCCGAGGTGGAAAAGCTCGTCACCTTCCCGGTGGAGACGGCCATGGCCGGCATCCCCGGTCTGGAGTCGACCCGCTCGATCTCACGCAACGGCTTTTCCCAGGTCACCATCGTCTTCAAGGAAAAGACCGACATCTACTTCGCCCGCCAGCAGGTGGCCGAGCGCCTGACCCAGGTGCGCCAAAGTCTGCCCGCCGGCGCCGAACCGGCCATGGGCCCAATCTCGTCGGGTCTCGGCGAGGTCCTGATGTGGACCGTGGCCTACGAGCATCCGGGCGGGAAGGGCGCCAAGGTCACCGACGGCGCCCCCGGTTGGCAAAGCGATGGAACCTACCTGACCTCTACGGGCGAGCGACTGTCGGATTCCACAGCCCAGGCGGCCTTCCTGCGCGAAGTGCAAGACTGGATCGTGCGGCCCCAGATGCGTTCGGTCGCGGGCGTGGCCGGCGTCGACTCCATCGGCGGCTTCGAAAAGCAGTTCATCGTCCAGCCGGACGCTGTGCGCATGGCCTCGCTGGGCGTGTCGTTCAACGACCTGGCCAAGGCCCTGGAGGCGGCTAACCTCGCGGTCGGCGCCAACTTCGTCGAGAAGGGCGGGGAAGCCTTCCTCGTCCGCGCCGACGCCCGCGTGCGCACGGTCGACGAGATCGCCAACGCCACGGTCGCCGCGCGCGAAGGCGTTTCGATCCGCGTCCGCGACGTCGCCGTGGTCAAGCTCGGCGGCGCCTTGCGCACCGGCGCGGCCTCGGAGAATGGCGAGGAGGTCGTGGTCGGCACCGTCCTGATGCTGACCGGCGAAAACAGCCGCACCGTGGCCGGCGCCTCGGCCGAGAAGCTGGCCGAGGTCACCAAGAGCCTGCCGCCCGGCATCAAGGTCCAGGTGGTCTACGACCGCTCCAAGCTGGTCGGCGCGACCATCAAGACGGTCGAGAAGAACCTGACCGAAGGCGCGCTGCTGGTCATCGTGGTGCTGTTCCTGCTGCTGGGTAACTTCCGCGCCGCCCTGATCACGGCCCTGGTCATCCCGCTGTCGATGCTGATCACCGCGATCGGCATGAACAAGCTTGGCGTCTCGGGCAATCTGATGAGCCTGGGCGCGCTGGACTTTGGCCTGATCGTCGACGGCGCCGTCATCATCGTCGAGAACGCCCTGCGGCGCCTGGCCGAGCGCCAGCACCACGAGGGCCGTCTCCTGACCCTGTCGGAGCGTCTTGGCGAAACCCGTGAAGCCGCCCGCGAGATGATCTCGCCCACCGTCTATGGCCAGGCGATCATCCTGTTGGTCTACGCCCCGCTGCTGACCTTCACCGGTGTCGAGGGCAAGACCTTCTCGCCGATGGCCATCACCGTGATGCTGGCCCTGGCCGGCGCCTTCGTGCTGTCGCTGACCTTCATCCCGGCCATGATCGCCATCTTGATCAACGGCAAGGTGGCCGAGAAGGAAGTCGCGCCGGTCCGTTGGACCAAGTCCCGCTACGAACCGGCCCTGCGCAAGGTCGTGGCCAAGCCCTGGCCTGTGATTGGCGCGGCGGCCGGCATCTTCGTCGTCGCCGCAGTGACCTTCGGGTTCCTGGGCCGGGAGTTCACGCCTCAGCTCGACGAGAAGGACATGGCCGTCCAGGCCCTGCGCATCCCGTCGACCTCGCTGGAACAGTCTCTGCGCATGCAGCGGCGGATCGAGCGCGTCGTGGCAGGCTTCCCCGAAGTGGCCTTCGTCTACTCCAAGACCGGCACGGCCGAGGTCGCCAGCGACCCCATGCCGCCCAACGCCTCGGACGCCTTCATTATCCTCAAACCCCAGAAGGAATGGCCCAACAAGGGTGAGACCAAGGCCGAGCTGATCGGCCGTATCGAGAGCAAGCTGGAAGGCCTGACGGGCAACGCCTACGAGTTCAGCCAGCCGATCCAGATGCGCTTCAACGAGCTGATCGCCGGTGTGCGCGGCGATGTGGCCATCAAGGTCTATGGCGACGATCTCGATGCCATGAGCCGAACGGCCGAGGAGATCGCCACGGTCCTGCGGACGGTGAAGGGCGCGGCGGACGTCAAGGTCGAGCAGACCTCTGGCTTCCCGACCCTCGACGTTCAGCTCGACCGCGACGCCATCGGCCGCCTGGGCCTGACGGTCGAAGAGGTCGCCGACACCCTGGCCGTGGCCATGGGCGGTCGCGAGGCCGGCCTGGTCTTCCAGGGCGACCGCCGCTTCGACGTGGTGGTCCGCCTGCCGGACGCCAGCCGCAACGACCTGGACGCCGTCGGCGCCCTGCCGGTGATGCTGCCGGAACGGGCCGGTGGCGGGGCCCGCGCATCTGTGCCGCTGCGCGACGTGGCCAAGTTCTCCTATTCGGAAGGCCTCAACCAGGTCAGCCGCGAGAACGGCAAGCGTCGCGTCGTCGTCCAGTCCAATGTTCGCGGCGCGGACCTGGGCTCGTTCGTCACGCAGGCCCAGCAGAAGGTCGATGCGCAGGTCAAGCTGCCGGCCGGCTCCTGGCTGGTCTGGGGTGGTCAGTACGAGAACCTTAAGGCTGCCCAAGGCCGCCTGGCGCTCGTGGTCCCGCTCTGCTTCCTGCTGATCTTCGGCCTGCTCTATATGGCCTTGGGTGGCATCGCGCCGGCCGCGGCCGTGTTCTCGGCCATTCCGCTGGCCTTGGCCGGTGGGGTGTTTGGCCTGGCGCTGCGGGGCATCCCGTTCTCGGTCTCGGCCGCCGTCGGCTTCATCGCGCTCTCGGGCGTGGCGGTGCTGAACGGCCTGGTGATGATGACGGCCATCCGACAGCGCCTGGCCACCGGCATGGCGCTGGAGAAGGCGATCATCGACGGGGCCATGGAACGCCTGCGGCCGGTGATGATGACCGGCCTCGTCGCGTCCCTGGGCTTCGTGCCCATGGCGCTGGCGACGGGCACCGGCGCGGAGGTCCAGCGCCCGCTGGCCACCGTCGTCATCGGCGGCCTGATCACGGCCACGGCCCTGACCCTGTTCGTGCTGCCGGCCATCTGCCGGTTCGTCCTGCGCAAGGCCGAAATCCGGAGTCCTGAACACAGCTGAGCCAAGGGCGGCGCGCCGAGCAGGTCTCGGCGCGCCGTCTTTTTCTTCAAACCCAAGTCCGGAGACAGTCCATGACCAAGTCGTCGATCGAAGGGGGAAGCACGGCCATCGCCGTGTCGGGGCTGCAGGCCCAGAAGAAGCGTATCCAGATCCTGGCCGAGAACATCGCCAACGCCAACTCGACCGCCAGAACTCCCGGCGGCGAGCCCTATCGACGCCAGATTCCCGTCTTCAAGGTCGAGCCCATGGGCGGCGACGAGGGCGTGGTGCTGAGCGGGGTGAAGGCCGATCCCAAGCCATTCCCGCAAGCCTATGACCCTGGCCACCCGGCGGCCAACGCCGCCGGTTACGTGCTGTTGCCCAACGTCAACAGCCTGGCCGAGAGCCTCGACCTCAAGCAGGCCATGAAAGCCTACGAGGCCAATCTCAACGTCCTGGACACCCAGGACGCGATGGAGAAGGCCACCCTTTCCATTCTCGATAAGAAATAGACCATCGGATCACGCGCGACGCCCACAATTGATCGGTTTCGTGCGTTGATCCCTCAAACTTGGCAGGCGCGTCTCGGCGCACGGGAAAGGGAGACGTTTTCGATGGGAGCGGGACACGATCACGGCGCGAGCCAGGCCAATGGCCGCAGGCTCGCGATCGCCTTGGCGCTGACCTCGACGTTTCTGATCGCCGAGGTCGTCGCCGGCATCGCCTTCAACAGCTTGGCGCTGCTGTCGGACGCGGCGCACATGTTCACCGACGCCGCCGCCCTCGCCATCGCTCTGGCCGCCATCCGCGTCGGTCAGAAAAAGGCGACCGAGGAATTCACGTTCGGCTATCGGCGCTTTGAAATCCTCGCCGCGGCCTTCAACGCCATCCTGCTGTTCGGCGTGGCCATCTACGTGCTGGTCGAGGGCGTCAAGCGCATCGTCAATCCCGAGCCGGTCGGGTCGGTGGGGATGTTCATCGTCGCGGTGCTGGGCCTGGTCATCAACCTGGTCTCCATGCGCCTGCTCAGCAGCCACAAAGACAAGAGTCTCAACGTCAAGGGCGCCTATCTGGAGGTCTGGGCCGACATGCTCGGCTCGCTGGGCGTGATCGTCGGCGCCGTCGTCATCAAGTTCACGGGATGGCGCTTCGTCGACCCGATCGTCGCCATCGGCATCGGCCTCTGGGTGCTGCCGCGCACCTGGATCCTGCTGAAGGACACCTCCCGCATCCTGCTGGAAGGCGCCCCTCCGGGCATGGCCTTGGCCGGCGTGCGCAAGGCCATCACCGAGATGCTCGGCGTCGCCAGCGTCCATGAGCTGCACCTGTGGACCACCGGCGCCGACCAGGCCGTCTGCACCGTCCATGTCGTGCTGGCCGACGGGGCAGTGGGTGAGGATGTCCGCAAGGCCATCGCTGCGCGGCTGGAGACCGACTTCGACCTGCATCACGTCACGATCCAGACCGAGGTCGTGGAGTGCGCGGAGGAAGATCGGCACGCCTAGGCGGCCGGCTGAATGAGCGTAAGGCGCGTCCGCGTTCCGGGGCGCGCCAGGATTTTAGAGAGTGAGGTGACCCGTGGCCCAAGACGACCTGCACATCCTGAGGATCTATCTCGACGCCGAGGCGACCTTGAACGGCGTGGCCTATGACGCGGTGCTGATCGAGCGCGCCCGCGCCATGGACATCGCTGGCGCGGCGGTGCTGCGCATCGAGGAGGCCTTCGGCGAGGCGGTGCTGCATGGCGCCAAGGCCCGCGACCTGGCGCCTGAACAGCACCTGATCGTCGAGATGGTCGATACCCGGTCCAAGCTCGACGCTTTGGCCGCGACGCTCGAAGTGGCGGCCGATGTCGGTCTGGCGACCCTGGGCAAGGTCCAGGTCGTCGCCTATAGCGGCCACCGTCATCACAGCGCGCCGCCCGCCTGAGGCCGCGATCAAGCTAGCCCCGACCCGCAAGGGTCTATGTCGAGGAGCCGAAGATGACCGATCCAAAATCCCCGCTCAAGCCAGATCCCCAGCCCGCGCCGCCATCCGATCGTTCGCCCCCCGAAGAGGGCGGCATGATCGACGAGGGCGGCGTCTATCGCGGCAATGTCGAAGGCGTCGAAAGTGAAACCGAGACCCGCCGCGACGGCGGGATGATCGGCGAAGGCTAGGGCGCGCGGCACCAGGAGCGCCACCCGCGTTCGGGGACGCTCGGGTGCCATCCCGTCGCCGTCGGGGGACGACATGTATCCAGCTGACCTCAAATCCTTGACGGGCTTGCGCATCGTCGCGGCCGGATGGGTGCTCGTTTATCACTTCCGAAACCGGCTCGGCCTCGACCTCGAGCAGGTCGGCATGATCGACAAGGGCTACCTTGGGGTGGACCTGTTCTTCATCCTGTCGGGCTTCATCCTGTCCCACGTCTATGTGCGCGCCTGGGCGGAAGGTCGCTTCCCCTACAGCTCGTTTCTCTGGGCGCGCCTGGCGCGGCTCTATCCGGTCCACCTTCTGACTCTCGGCGCGACCATCATGCTGTGGGGGCTGGGGCGCTGGGCCGGCGCCCGGTTCGAGGCCGCGGCCTTCGATCCGGCCGCCATCCCCCAACATCTACTACTGGTCCACGCCTGGTGGGCGACGCCGACCGTGCAGTGGAATTTTCCCTCCTGGTCGATCTCGGCCGAGTGGTTCGCCTACCTGACTTTCCCCGCCTTCGCCCTGGCGTCGTTGACCCTGCGCCGACGTCCGATCGTGGCGGTCGTCCTGGCGGCAACCCTGTTCTTTTCGCTCGACGCCATCGTTCAGGCCTACGGCGGATCGCTGACCAGGCTGACCGCGCACGGCGGCGTGCTGCGGATCATCCCGTCCTTCGCCATGGGCGTGGCGCTCCATAGGCTCGGTTCGACCCGCGCGCCGCCCACGCTGGTGGCGCACACGGGCATGGGCGTCGCCGTGGTCTGGATCGTCGTGGCCGCGACGCTGGGCCTGGCCGATCGCTGGACCTGGCTGGGTCTGGCGGCGCTCATCTACTGCACCGCCGAGACGGCGAAGGCCGGGCGGGGCGGCGTCCTGGCCGGCGCCGCTGATGGTCTATCTGGGCGAGGTCTCCTACGCCGTCTACATGACCCACCTACCGGTCGACATCGCCTATTTCGAGCTGCTCGATCGCTTCGTGCGGCCGGTCGGCGGCTGGGCGTGGGTGGCCTGGGGCGGTGTCCTGGTCTTCTGCATGTTCGTCTCCGTTGCGGTCTATCATGGCGTGGAGCGTCCCGCGCGCGGCTGGCTACGCCGCCATGATCCGTTCGTCAGGCGGCCCGAGCCCCATCAGCCGGCCTGACGAGCGCGCCGTCCTTCTCGGTCCCGTCAAACAGGACGACGAACTCGCTGACCGTGGAGCCGCGGGTGATCGACACGTGCGCCACGAACGTTAGGGGCTCGCGGACCTTGGCGGTCGACTCCAGCCGACCGTTCCGTCGGTCGAAAACGAACCTCAGTCCAAGGCCGTCGGCGCGCAGCGTGGCGACGACGACTTGGTCGGCTTGGAGGCTTCCCAGGAGCGGGGTTACGCGGAAGTTCCAGGCCGCCCGGCGGCGAATGATCTCCAGCCGAATGGCCCCATTGTCGAGATAGATGCAATGGGGGTCTCCGCCATCGCCGTCGTGGTAGAGCGCCAGCACCCCCTCGAACCGGTGCATCCAGACCAAGATCAGTACCGCGACTAGGGCGATGAAAACCAACAGCACGGCGGCGGTCAGGGCTCAGGGGTGGGCGGCGGCATAGAGCGTCAGATCGTGGATCGGGGTCACGAGGCGTTGCTTCCGGCTAGTGACGGGTAGGACAGGAGGGGGCCGGCGCGCACCGACGCGCAGAGCCGCGGCATGCGGCCGATAGATTTCTGAGACATGGAATTCCTCGAACACGGAGGGCGCGGCCGTGGCCGCGCGGTCTAGGCGATGGATTCGAGATCGGGTTTGGGCGGACGGTCTTGCGGGTTGCTGGTCAGGCCCGTGCTGCGGTCGTTCGTCAGGTGGAACCGGACGACCATGGCGAGCGAGACCGTGGGTTCGATCGCATGGGCGGTCGACCCAAAGAGGGAGGGGCCATCGGCATGGTGCTGATGGGCGCCCGAGGCGGGCGATTCTGAGGTCTGGAGATCGGTCGGCGTCGACGGCGCCGAGACGCGATCGTCTGTCCTACCGACGGGGCGCTCCGGGTCCTCAGCGATCGTGGAGGGCGCGGCCCCGAAGAGGTCGGCGTCAAGATGGGTCCGGTCGACCGGCATCAGCAGGGCGAGCACCGCCATTAGCAGGGCGGCCATGGCCACCACCACCTGACGAAGCTGCCCTAACACGCCAACCCCCACGGTCCCCCGCTAGCTGCAATGCCGACACTCTTGCGCTTTCGGCCGATATCTTCAACGCTGCAGGCCGGTTGCGAGTGTGTTCAGCTATCCGTTTCGGACAGCGGTCCGGGCTGCCCGCGGGCTGAGGCCGTCTTTGACCCACTGCTTCACATAGTGGCTCCCGATATGGGCATTGGTCGGACCTGATGTCGATCCCAGCTTTCGGCCAGGGCGGGATACGCGAGACGTCCGGCACGTTCAGGAACGAGCGATTTAGGCTCCATCCCGCCGCCTGAGGCTGCCGCACCGCCCCGGCCCGATGACCCTTGAAGGTGTCGAGGGCTAAGTACTCTAGGCGGCGGCCCACTGGAGGTCAATTTCATCTAAAGCCGGCTAGATCGAGGTGAGGCGGGCTGTAGTACTCACCCGCAACACGCGCTGCAATTTTTCTGAATCGGTGGGCACGGAACGTCGCCGTAGGAGCAGTAGACGCAGCAGTCGCCCGGCTTGGGCTTCAGCACCGCGCCACAGCCTCGGCAGTCGTAGAAATACTGACAGGCGTCGGTAGGCATGGTCTCGGTGGCCTTGTGGCCGCATTGCGGACAGGTCAGGGTCGACTGAGGTTTGATCTGGACATCGCTCATCGGCGCGCATTCCGGATCAGGCCCAGGGCCCAAGGTTCGATGATCGGCTGCCAGAGCATGGCAAGGACGACGAGAAGGGTGGCCGCGCCCAACAGACCCACCTCCAGCCGCGAGGGGGCAGCGCAGGCGTTGTCGATCCGACACCTCCGCGCCCGTCGCCAGGTCAGGGCCCAGCCCGCGCCGATGGCGCCCAGCGCCAGAAGGGTGAGCCAAGCGCGCTGACCCGCGATCCAGCCAAGACCGCCCAAGCCCAGGCCCGCCAGCGCCAGGGACATCGGCAAAATGCAGCAAGCCGCCCAGGCCAGCACCGCACTGGCCGCCGCTGTCAGCGCGGTCCAGCTCAAGGCCGCCTCCGTCATGCGCCGGGGCGTTCCGTCGCCCGGTGTCCCAAGCCCGCGTCTTGTCATCACGCCATCACCTGCTGTTGCGATCCGCGCCAAGATGCCATCTGTAGCGACTACAGACTCAAGCCCTAATCGAAGACCGCGAACCATGGCTGGCCAGGCAATTCAGATCGGCGAACTTGCTCGTCGTACTGGCTGCAACATCGAGACGATCCGCTACTACGAGCGGATCGGCTTGATTTCCGCGCCCCTGCGCCGAGGACGCTACCGGACCTATGAGACCCGGGACGTCGAGCAGCTGAGCTTCGTGCGTAGAGCGCGGGAGCTGGGGTTCAAGTTGGATGAAGTCCGCGCCTTGCTGACCTTGGCGACCGATGAAGCCGCCGCCTGCGCCGAAGTTCGCGATCTGGCGGCGGCCCACCTTCATGACGTGCGTGCCCGGATCGCCGACCTTCGGCGGATGGAACGGGTCTTGGCGGACGCTGTGAAAGCGTGCGAGGCCGGGCAAGATCCAGGATGCCCGCTGATCCAGACGCTTGGCGCGAAGGCCGGCGGCGCGGGGCAAGACACGATCTCCGCCGCGCCATGGGCGAGACCCTGACCTTGGCGGGTGACAGGATCGGCGGACGCGAACATCGATCCGCGCCCGCCGGCCAAGCCGCTATCGCTTGCTGATCGCGGTCACCTCGCCCGCGCCGTCATGGAGCTTCAGGTCGAAGGCGACATGATCGCCGATCGCGACGCCGTCCAGCAGGGCCGGCGCAATCTTGAAGCCCATGGTCATGGCCGGCCAGCCGGCCTGGGGGATGGCTTCGTGGTCGAGGGTGATCGTGCCGGCGGCCTTGTCGATCGCCTTCACGACGCCGACGCCCTTGGCCATCTTGTCGGCCGGAGCCATGTCCATGCCGGCCATCGCGTTGCTCGCTGGAGCAGGAGTGGCGGCGGGAGCTGGAGCGGCGGGCGTCGCGGGCGCTTCGGCCTTGCGGCCGCAGGCGGCCAGGCTGGTCGTCGCTAGCAGGGCGGCCAGGGTCAGGGACAGGGTCTTCATCGGGTTAATCTCCTAGGCTGAAGTGGAAGCAGAAGCGGGGGGGCGGGCCTGGCGGCGGCGCAGCAGCAGGTAGCCGGCCGGGATCACGAACATCGACAGCAGCGGCGCGGTGAGCATGCCGCCGATCATCGGGGCGGCGATGCGGCTCATCACTTCGGAACCCGCGCCATGACCCCAGAGGATCGGCGCCAGACCCGCCAGGATCACGGCCACGGTCATGGCCTTGGGCCGCACCCGCAGCAGGGCGCCTTCTCGTACGGCGGCCTCGACCTGGTCGGGCGTGGGGTTGGGACCCAGGGCGTCCATGGCGTGCTTGAGATAGATCAGCATCACCACCCCGAACTCGGCCGAGACCCCGGCCAGGGCGATGAACCCGACGCCGGTGGCCACCGACTGATGGAAGCCTGCCAGGTACAGCGTCCAAATCCCGCCGGTCAGGGCGAACGGCAAGGTAGCCATAATCAGCCCCGCTTCGTCGAAGCGACGGAAGATCACGTAGAGCAGCACGAAGATGATCAGCAGGGTGGCCGGCACGACGATCTTCAGCCGGTCGGCGGCCCGCTGCAGATATTCGAACTGCCCCGAGTAGGAGACGCTGACGCCGGGCGAGAGCCGCACCTTCTGGGTCACTGCTTGGCGCAGGTCGCCGACGACCGAAGCCAGGTCACGGCCTCGAACGTCGACATAGACCCAGGTCGTGGGTCGGCCGTTCTCGCTCTTGAGCATCGGCGGCCCGTCGGCGATCTGGACCTGCGCCACCGTGCCCAGGGTGATCTGGGCGCCGCCGGGCGTCAGCACCGGCAGGGCCCGCAGGCCTTCCAGGCTATCCCTCAGTTCACGCGGATAGCGGACACTGATCGGATAGCGCGCCAGGCCCTCGACCGTCTGGCCGATGGTCTCGCCGCCGATCGCGCCGGAGACGATCGATTGGACGTCATCGATGTTGAGCCCGAACCGCGCGGCGGCGGCCCGGTCGATGCGGACGTCGACATAACGCCCGCCGGTCAGCCGCTCGGCCAAGGCCGAACTGACCCCGGGAACGCTCTTGGCCACGCCCTCGACTTCGCGCGCGATGCGGTCGAGTTCCGCCAGGTTGGCCCCCGACACCTTGACCCCGATCGGGCTCTTGATGCCGGTGGCCAGCATGTCGATACGGTTGCGGATCGGCGGCACCCAGACATTGGTGAGGCCCGGGACGCGTACGCGCTGGTCGAGCTCGGCGACCAACTTGTCGGGCGTCATGCCCAGCCGCCACTGGTCGCGCGGCTTGAAGCGGATGGTGGTCTCGAACATCTCCAGCGGGGCCGGATCGGTGGCGCTCTCGGCGCGGCCGGCCTTGCCGAACACGCTGTCGACCTCCGGTACGGTCTTAATCATCCGGTCGGTCTGCTGGAGGAGCTGTCCGGCCTTGGCGGCCGACAGGCCCGGCAGGGCCGAGGGCATATAGAGCAGGTCGCCTTCGTCCATGTTGGGCATGAACTCCCCGCCCAGATGGGCCAGCGGCCAAGCGGTGGTGGCAAAGGCCAGAAGCGCGACCACAAGCGTCGTCCTGGGGCGATGCATCACCCGGTCCAGCAGCGGGCGATAAGCCGCCGTCAGCACGCGGTTGATCGGATTGGACGCCTCGTCGGGGATACGGCCCCGGATCAAATAGCCCATCAGCACCGGGATCAAGGTCACCGACAGGACGGCCGCCGCCGCCATGGCGTAGGTCTTGGTGAAGGCCAGGGGGCGGAAGAGCCGGCCTTCCTGCGCTTGTAGTGTGAAGACCGGGATGAACGACAGGGTGATGATCAACAGGCTGAAGAACAGCGCCGGACCGACCTCGGCGGCGGCCTCGGTGATCACCTTCCAGCGGGTCTCGCCAGCCAGGGTCTCACCCGGATGCTCGTGGGCCCATCGCTCCAGCTTCTTGTGGGCGTTCTCGATCATCACCACGGCCGCGTCGACCATGGCTCCTATGGCGATGGCGATGCCACCCAGCGACATGATGTTGGCGTCGACGCCCTGGCTCTTCATGACCAGAAAGGCGGCCAGGACGCCCAGCGGCAGCGAGATGATCGCCACCAGGGCCGAACGCAGGTGGCCCAGGAACAGGGCGCAGACCAGGGCGACGACCAGGAATTCCTCCAGGAGCTTGCCGGTCAGGTTATGGACGGCGCGGTCGATCAGGCCCGAGCGGTCGTAGGTGGTGACCACCTCGACGCCGGGCGGCAGGCTCTTCTTCAGCTCGGTCAGCTTGGCCTTCACCGCCGCGATCGTGGTGCGGGCGTTTTCGCCGGAGCGCAAGATCACCACCCCACCGGCCACCTCGCCTTGACCGTTGAGTTCGGCGATGCCGCGTCGCATCTCCGGGCCGACCTGGATCGTGGCCACGTCCCCGAGACGCACGGGGATCCCGCCGGCCGCCGTCCTGAACGGCACGGCCTGGAAGTCCTCAATCGTCTTCAGATAGCCGGTGGCGCGGACCATGTACTCGGCCTCGCCCAGCTCCAGCACCGAACCGCCGGTCTCGGCGTTGGCGCCCTTCAGCGCGGCGACGACCTGTTGGTGCGTGACCCCGAAGCTGGCCAGCTTCTGCGGATCGAGCACGACCTGATACTCGCGCACCATGCCGCCGATCGCCGAGACCTCGGCTACGCCCGGCAGGGCCTTCAGCTCATAGCGCAGGAACCAGTCCTGCAACGAGCGCAGCTGGCTGAGGTCGTGGCCGCCGGTCTTGTCGACCAAGGCGTACTCATAGACCCAGCCGACCCCTGTGGCGTCGGGACCTAGGGCTGGGCGGGCGCTTTCGGGCAGGCGCGACTGAACCTGGTTGAGATATTCCAAGACCCGCGATCGGGCCCAGTAGAGGTCGGTCTTGTCGTCGAAGATCACGTAGACGAAGCTGTCGCCGAAGAACGAATAGCCGCGCACGGTCTTGGCTCCGGGCACCGACAGCATGGTGGTGGCCAAGGGATAGGTGACTTGGTTTTCGACCAGTTGCGGGGCTTGGCCCGGATAGCTGGTGCGGATGATCACCTGGGTGTCGGAGAGGTCGGGCAAGGCGTCGATCGAGGTCGAGCGCACGGCCAGGCCGCCGGCCACGATCAGCGCCAGGGCGCCCAGCAGCACGAAGAAGCGGTTGGCGACCGACCAGCGGATCAGGGCGGCGATCATGCACCACCGCCGATCTTGGCGATGCGCCGGACGGTGGGATCGGCCGGCGGCGGATCGAAGGCGAAGCTGACCTGGTCGCCGACCTTCAAGCCCTTCAGCAGCATCGGGTCGGCGCGGAAAGTCATGGTCATGGCCGGCCAGCCGATCGCTGGCACGGGACCGTGGGACAGGGTGACGCCGTCCTTCGTCACCTGCTCGACGCGGCCGACAGCTTCGGCCAGCGCGGGCTTGGCCGGCGTCATAGGCTTGGCCATGCTCATGTCGCTCGGCGACGCTGGAGGTCCTGACGCCGGAAGTGGCTGGACCTGCAAGCCGGCCAGGCTGGCTTCGGAGTCGATTAGGAACTGACCCGAGGCGATGATCCGCTGCCCCGAAGACAGTCCCGCCAGGACCTCCGTCCGGCCTCCAGCCTCGCGCCCGGTCCGAACCTCGACGGCCTGGTAGCGGCCGCCGTCCGAGGCCCGCATCACGACGTTGCGCGCGCCGGTGCGGATCACCGCCTCGGATGGGACCAGCAAGGTGGTGCGGGTCGTCGCGTCGAAGGCGACGGTGGCGAACATGCCGGGCTTGAGGCGGCCGTCGCGGTTGGGCAGTTCGATCCGCGCCTGCAAGGTGCGGCTGTCGCCTTGAGCCTGCGGGAGCACGGCCTGGACCGTCCCGCGCAAGGTCTCGCCCGGATAGGCCGCCAGGGTGACGCCGACGCCCTGGCCAGGACGCAGCTGGCCGGCCTGCGCCTCAGGCACGGCGGCCGTGACCCAGACCTTCGAGAGGCCGTTGATCTCGGCCAGGGTCTGGCCCAAGGCCACGGTCATGCCCGCCCGCACGTCGAGCTTGGAGATCACCCCGCCCAAGGGCGCGGTGACGGTGATCGTCGTGCGTGGCCGACCGTCGCGGTCGAGACCGGCGACGACGCCGTCGGGCATACCCAAGAGGCGCAGGCGCTGGCGGGCGGCGGCGGTCAGGGCCGCGTCGCCGGTGCGCCGGACGGCGAGGTATTCGGCCTGGGCGCCGCCCCATTCGGGAACCAGCAGGTCGGCCAGCGGCGCACCGGCGGCGATCACGTCGCCGGGCGCGCGGCCGTAGACCCGCTGCACGAACCCGCCGCTGCGGGCCTGGACCACGGCGACGTCGCGTTGGTTAAAGTCGACGATCCCGGTGGCGGTCAAGCCGCTGGAAAGCGCGCCTTCCTCCACGGTCGCCAGCCGGAAGCCCAGGTTCTGTGCGGCCGACGGATCGATGCGCACGCCCGCCGCCGAACCGCCTGCCTCGGCTTCGCCGGCGTATTTGGGCACCAGCTGCATGTCCATGAACGGCGACTTGCCCGGCTTGTCGAAGTGCTGGGCCGGGACCATCGGGTCGTACCAGTAAAGGACCTTGCGGTCGTCGGCCGAGGGTTGCGACATCGCCGGCTTGGCGGTCAGGCGGGCCAGGCCGTAGCCACCGGCTCCAGCCAGGACGACCAGGGCGGCGGCGCCCGCGAGCAGCGCCTTCATCGAGGGGGACGGGGTCATTGGTCGTTTCCGTAGGTCAGGGTCAGGCGGGCGGCGTCGAGGGCAACGGCGGCCTCGCGATCGAGGGTGGTGAGCTGGGCGTCGGCCAGGCCAGAGAACGCGGTCAGCACATCGGGCAGACCGGCCGTGCCGGCGCCATAGGCGGCGGTCTCCAGCTGAGCCTTTTGCTTGGCCAGCGGCAGCAGCGTGTCGCGGGCCCGCAGCCATTGCTCGTGGTGCATGACGTGGTCGGCGAGATCGGCTTCGAGCTGAGCGGCCAGCGCCCGGTGCGTGTCCTCACGCTCGGCGTCTGCGCGGCCGGCGCTGGCGGCGCGCGCCGCGATCATCGGGTCCTGGCGGCTCTTGCCCCACAGCGGCAGGCTGATGCTGACCCCGGCCGAGACCATGTCGCCGAACATCGGGTCGCGGCGCTGATAGGCCACCTCCCAACTCCAGTCGGGGCGCTTGTCGGCCTTGGCCAGGGCGACATCGGCCTGGGCCTGAAGGGCGGCGGCGTCTTTCGCCAGCACGGCGGGATTGCGATCGATCGCCGCCCTGAGACTGGCAGGGGCAAGGTCGAGATCGGGCCCCTGGCCAACGGCCTGTGGATCGGCGTCGCCCGTCCAGCGGGCCAGCATGGCGCGGGCGCGCCCCAGTTCGGAGACAGCTTCGCTGCGGCGGTCTTCCAGGGCGGCGCGCATCTGGGCCGCCTCCAGCGCCTGGGCCGGCCTTGATCGTCCCGAGGCGACGCCGGACGGCGCGGCGTCCCACAGCGGGGCCAGCTGGGCGACCACCCCATCGAGCGCAGCGAGTTTGCGCTGGGCATAGAGCAGTTGGATCCAGGCGAGCGCCGTGGCGACACGGACCTGGCGGGCCTCGACCGCGCCCTCGGCGCCCGCCGCGACGATGTCGGCCTCGGCGCGGCCGATCCGCGCGTGGCGCTTTGCGGCGCTGGGCATGTCCTGGCTGAAGCCGACCCGGCCCATGGTCATCTCGTCGGTGCCGAACCGACCGGCCGGCGGACCCGAGACTGGGAAGTTGTCGAGGCCGACGGCGAGCTTGGGATCGGGCAGGGCGCCGGCCGCCTTGGCCGAGGCCTTGGCGGCCTCGACCTGCAGGGCCGCGGCGCGCAGCGCCGGCGCATTGGCCGCGGCCGCGTCGAGGCTCTGGGCGTAGGTCAGGGGCGCGGCGTGGGCGACGCTCGCCAAGCTCAGCCCGGCCAGAAGGGGGAGAATACGCATGGAGACGAAAATCCTGGAGGAAGCCGTGAGGGGCCAGCGCCCCGGCGAAGCGTTTGCAGCCGCTTCGCCGGGGCCGGACGGGACGGGCGAAGACAGGGGATCGGCCCCACCCGTCCCGGCCGAGCTAGCGAGCCAGGCAGGCCGGTTGGGCGGCCCGCAAATAGCCGCAGGCGCGTGGCGTGGCGGCCGAGACGGTCGTCGCGGAAGCTAGGCCGGAGACGAGCGCCAGCGCGGGAAGGCGGGGAGACATGAAGGTCATCCTTGAAGATCGAAAAGCCAGCCGGCGAAAGCGCGGGCGATCACGCGCGCCCGGCAGGACCGGGGCGTGAAACCAGCGATGGCGGGGATCGGCCCTCGGGCCGGTCCTAGGCGATCGTTCGGGGGGGCGGATCTTCGGGGATGAGGCGGTGGGTGCGGCCGCTGGTGTTGGACCAGCGGGTCTCGACGCGATAGCCGACGGCGATCGGGGTCTCCGAGCCCGGGCAGGGGGCCGCAACGGACAGGGCGCAACTGATCGCGCAGGCCTTGGCGCAATCCTTGGCCGACATGGTCTTGCCGTGATCGCAGCAGGGCTCGGCCTGGGCCACGTCGTCGCCGGCGGGGGCCATGGCGATCATGCTCATCGCGTCCATGCCGGCCATGTCGCAATCAGCCCGCGCGGCGTTGACCGCCAGCGGACTGAACGCGAGGGCCACGGCGGCCAGGAAAGCGAGCGCATGCCTTAGCATCGGGCGAGCTTAGCGCGGTCACACGGCCTCGTCATGTCCGGACAATCCCCGAATGCGATTTGCCGCGACGCGCGCGGACTGGCGACGGCTTGGAGGCGGGGCCTGAAAGCCGCCATCTGGTCCAATACGCAGCGGCCTGGACCATCCCTCGACCTTTGGCGCGGTCGCGGTGAATATTTTCAGAGGCGGAACGGGGGCGCCGTTCGCCGGTTGTGGGAGCATCGCAACCCGCTGGAAAACCTCGCCCCGGCGCGTGGTTGCGCCGGGCTCCAGGAGCGGAAAACAGTCATGGCCGAGCACCACGCGCCCAAAGACCATCAACACCACAGGCCCTACCTGCGCCTGGCCGCCATGACCGTGCTGTCGTTCCTGGCCATGTATGTCCTGATGTACGCCATGGTCGACAGGGCCGCGAACATCCATCCAAGCTTCAACCAGGCCTACATGGCCGGCCTGATGACCGCGCCGATGGTCATGCTCGAACTCGTGCTCATGGGCATGATGTATCCGCGCAAGGGCCTCAACCGCGGCTTGGTCGCGTCCAGCCTCGTCATCGGGGTCTTGTGCTTTGCGGCCATTCGCCAGCAGTGGCTGGTCGGCGACCGCGAGTTCCTGCGCTCGATGATCCCGCATCACGCTGGCGCGATCCTGATGTGCGGACGCGCGCCGGTGAAGGATCCTGAGATCCGCAGCCTTTGCGCCACGATCATCAAGGGCCAGCAGCAGGAGATCGACCAGATGAGCGCCATGCTCGCGCCCCTTCGCTGAGCATCGCCCGGTCGCCCCCGCGGCGATGGCGGGGGTCAACGCAACGGCCAGCGGGGGATGAAGGCGGGAACCCGCGCCCTGTAGTCGCGATAGGCGTCGCCGAACTGCGCCAGCGCCGCCTGCTCCTCGTGACGGGCCAGGCGGACGTACATCACCACCAGCACGGGGAACATCGCCAGCGTCAACAGCGTGGGCCACTGCAGCAGGAAGCCTAGCATCACCAGGATGAAGCCGGCGTACTGGGGATGGCGCACCCTGGCGTAGACCCCCGTGGTGGCCAGCTCCCGGTGGCGCTGACGGGCGTGCAGCGCCACCCAGCCGACCGAGATCAGCCAGAACCCGGTCCCGATCAGCACGAAGCTGGCGATATGGAACGGTCCGAAGTGGGGATTGACCCGCCAGCCGAACATCATCTCCAGCAGGTGGCCGGCGTCGTGGCTCCACCAGTCGACACTGGGAAAACGCGACTGCAGCCATCCCGAGAGCAGGAAGATGGTCAGGGGGAAGCCGTACATCTCGGCGAACAGGGCGACGATAAAGGCGCTGAACGCGCCGAAGCTGCGCCAGTCGCGGCCGGTCGCGGGCTTGAAGAAGCTGAACGCGAACAGGATGAAGACGGCGGCGTTGACCAAAGCCAGTCCCCAGAGGCCGTAGCCGTAACCGGGATGGGTCATCGCCGCTGCCTCTCGACCGGTTCGTTGGGATTGGCCGGCGCGTCCGCCGGGATGCGGCCGGGCGCGTCCTCTCGCCCGTGCTGATGGGCGCCATGGCCATGGTGCATGAACAGGTGCATCAGCGGACAGGCCAGTAGGAGCAGATAGGGCAAGACGCCGAGCACATGCGCGGCGTGCTCGGTGGTCAGGAAGAAGCCGGCGATCAGCAGGAACCCGACCAGGACGATCGTTCCGCGCCGACGCAGCTTTTGGTGTTGAACATCCATGGATCGCTCACTTCAGGCCTTGACGCCCTATCATAGGCCCGCGACCCGGGCGCCAAGTATAGGTAGAGGCCGCAGCGGCGGGTGGGGGCGGCGCCCGCGGGTCCCCGGAGGCAGGCGGCGATGTCTGCGGCCTTTGCGTATTGGCCCGCGGCGACCGAGCCTGAAAGGCTGCGCGGCGAGCATCATCACCAGAGGCAAGCCGCCCATGCACAGGAACAGGAAGAAGCAACGGCTCCACGGCAATTTCGGAACGGCCGCCCTTGAACGCGAAGCGCGCATCGACCTTGCCGAGCGGCCGGCCGGCGGCCTTGCCGTGGCCTTCCTCGGCGCGTCGGGCACGGTGACGGGCTCGCGCTACCTGCTGGACGACGGCCAGACCCGGATCGTGGTCGATTCCGGTCTGTTCCAGGGGGCCAAGGACCTGCGCCGCCTCAACTGGGCGCCGCTTGCGCCCGAGGTGGCCGACGTCGAGCAGGTGCTGCTCACCCACGCCCATCTCGACCATTCGGGCGCCCTGCCACGCATGGCCCGCCTGGGATGGGATGGGACCGTCCTCAGCACGCCGGCCACGGCGGCCCTTTGCCAACTGCTGCTCGCCGACAGCGGGCGCATCCAGGAGAAGGACGCGGAGTTCGCCAACCGCCACGGCTTCTCGCGCCACGATCCGGCGCTGCCGCTCTACACGGAGGCCGACGCGCGCCTGGCCCTGCGGCTGTTCGAGACCATCGGGTTTGGCGAATGGCGCTCGCTCGCCGACGGGATCAGGACGCGCTACCATCGCGCCGGCCACATCCTCGGCGCGGCGTCGATCGAGATCGACTGGAAGGGCCGGTCGGTTCTCTTCTCGGGCGATATCGGGCGCTATGACGACGCGGTGATCAAGGACCCCGAACCGCCGGCGCGGGCCGACTACGTCATCGTCGAATCCACCTATGGCGACCGCCGCCATGACCGCGTGGATCCGTCGCGGGCGCTGGGAGACCATATCGAACGGTGCATCCGACGCGGGGGAACCGTGGTGATCCCCGCCTTCGCGGTCGGTCGCGTCCAATCGCTGCTCTATCATCTGTCCCGTCTGCGCGCGGACGGCCGGCTGCGTGATGCGCCGATCTATCTGGACAGCCCGATGGCGATCGACGCCAGCGGGCTGATGTGTGATTTCATGGACGAACACAGGCTGAGCCGCGCGGCATGCGAAGCCGCGTGCGGCGTCGCGCACTATGTGCGCGAAGTCGAGGAATCCAAGGCGCTGACCGCGGACGCCACCCCCAAGGTGATCATCTCGGCCAGCGGCATGGCGACCGGTGGCCGCGTCGTGCACCATCTCAAGCGGTTCGCCCCGGATGAGCGCAACCTCATCCTGTTCTCCGGCTTCCAGGCGGCCGGCACGCGCGGCGCTGCGCTCGTCTCGGGGGCCCGGACGATCAAGATCCACGGCGAACACGTCCCCGTCCACGCCGAGGTGGCGAACCTGACCATGCTGTCGGCCCACGCCGACAGCGACGAGCTCATGCGGTGGCTGGGCGCCATGCAGGCGGCGCCGCGGCATGTCTATGTCACCCATGGCGAGCCGGCCGGCGCGCAGGTCCTGGCCAAGCGCATCGGCGAGGAACACGGCTGGCCTTGCACCGTCCCGACCCTCGGCAGCTGGGGGCGGCTGGCGTGAGCGTCCCAAGGCACGAGCAGGCCGACGCGAGGCCGGCGTCGGCCACGCTGCGCGCGCGTCGCATGGGGCTCACCGCGGCTGGCGGCGACATGATCGCGGTGATGCGGCACGACTGCCCGGTCTGCCGGTCCGAGGGCCTGGGGTCGCGCGCCCAGGTCGTCCTGCGCGCCGGCGGCCGCGAGGCGGTGGTGTCCTTGTTGCACAGCTCGGGCGACACGCCAGACCCCGGCGAGATCGGCCTTTCCGAGACCGCATGGGCCCGGCTCGGGGTCAAGGCGGGCGACCGCGTGGAGGTCGCCCACGCTCCGCCGTTGGCCTCGCTGCGGGCGGTGCGCCGCCGGATCTATGGAGAGCGCCTGAGCCAGGCGGCCTTTTCGGCGATCGTCGCGGATATCGCCGAGCATCGCTATAGCGACGTCCACCTCTCGGCGTTCGTCACCGCCTGTTCGGCGGCGCCGCTCGATCAGGCCGAGACGATCGGACTGACCAAGGCCATGGTCGAGGTCGGCGAGCAGTTGAGCTGGCCTGGGCCGATCGTCGTCGACAAGCACAGCGTCGGCGGCTTGCCGGGCAACCGCACCACGCCGATCATCGTCTCGATCATGGCGGCCGAAGGCCTGGTCATGCCCAAGACCTCCTCGCGCGCGATCACCTCACCGGCCGGCACCGCCGACACCATGGAGGTTCTGGCGCCCGTCGACCTCGACATCGCCGCGATCCGCCGGGTGGTGGCGCGCGAGGGGGGCTGCATCGCCTGGGGCGGGGCGGTTCGGTTGAGCCCGGCCGACGACGTGATCATTGGCGTCGAGCGGGCGCTCGACATCGACGCGGTCGGCCAGCTGGTGGCCTCGGTGCTGTCCAAGAAGATCGCCGCCGGCGCGACCCACCTGGTGATCGACGTTCCTGTGGGACCGACCGCCAAGGTGCGGAGCCTGGAGGCCGCGCGGGATCTCGAGGCGGCGCTCACCTCGGTGGCCGCCGCCTTCGGCCTGCGCACGCGGGTGATGTATGGCCCTGGGGCTGAGCCGATCGGACGCGGCATCGGGCCGGCGCTGGAGGCGCTGGACATACTGGCCGTGCTTCAAGGCGAGCCCGGCGTCGAGGATCTCGCCCATAGGGCCTGTGAACTGGCCGGGGGATTGTTCGAGCTGGCGGGCGTGGCGGCCCCTGGCGCTGGCCTCGCGCGCGCGCGGCAAAGCCTCGAGAGCGGCCGCGCCTGGGCCAAGTTCAAGCGCATCTGCCAGGCCCAAGGCGGCATGCGCTCGCCGCCGGTCGCCCGCTTCCAGCGAGACCTGACCGCGCCCTCCAGCGGCCGGATCGCCAGCATCGACAACCGCAAACTCGCGACCGTCGCCAAGCTCGCGGGCGCGCCGATGGCCAAGGCGGCCGGGGTGGCGGTCCACGCCCGGCTCGGCCAGTCGATCGTCGCGGGGTCGCCCTTGTGCACCCTTCACGCCGAGAGCCCCGGCGAACTGGACTATGCGGCCGCCTTCGCCTTGAGCGACGGGGCGATCTTCGCGATCGCGGCGCCATGACGCCGCCGATCGTCTTCGCCTTGGACGGCGGCGAGCGCCTGGCCCAAGCCCTTGGCCCAGCGCTCGGCGCGGAGGCAGGGGTCCTGCTGCAGCGCCAGTTTCCAGATGGCGAGACCTACCTTCGGATCGACAGCGACGTCACCGAGCGCGATGTCATCCTGGTCTGCGGCCTCGAGCGTCCGGACGCGAAATTGCCGCCGCTGCTCTTCGCGGCGGACACGCTGCGCGAGCTTGGCGCGCGCGGGGTGGGCCTGATCGCGCCCTATCTGGCCTACATGCGCCAGGACACCCGTTTCCATCCGGGCGAGGCGGTCACGTCGCGTATTTTCGCGGCGGTGCTCTCGCGCCACCTCGACTGGCTGGTGACCGTCGATCCCCACCTGCACCGCCATCACGCCCTGGCGGAGATCTACCGAATCCCCAGCCAGCTCGTTCACGCCGCGCCGCTCATGGCGTCGTGGATCAGGCGGAACGTCGCCCGACCGGTGATCGTCGGGCCCGATCTGGAGAGCGAGCAGTGGGTGGCGCAGGTGGCGGCCGGCGCCGACGCGCCGTTCCTGGTCTGCCAAAAGCAGCGGTCCGGGGATCGTGAGGTCGACATCTCGATCCCCAACGCCGGCGCCTTCCTGGGCCGCCAAGCCGTGCTCGTCGACGACATCGCCTCGTCGGGCCGCACGCTCGCCGTCGCGGCCCGCCAGCTCAAGGCCCTGGGTTTTGCGCCGCCGGACTGCGTCGTGGTGCATGCGCTGTTCGCCGGCGACGCCGCCCAGGTCCTGGGCGAACACGTCGCGCGCATCGTCAGCACCAACACGGTCGCCCATGCGTCGAACGCCATCGACATGACGCCGGCGATCGCCCAGGCCGTGCGCGCCCTGCTGTGAACGGCGTTCGCCAATCCTCGGCCAGCCGCCGGGAGGCGAACGGCGAAGCCTCTTGACCCTGGACCCCGGTCCAACCCGCACAAGGCGTCCGCGAAGCGGCGCCGCATTCGCCACTGCAGCCTGGCGCCCGCTCAGTTCGCCTGAGGAGGCCCATGGGGGACAAGCGTGTCGTTCATATCGTCGACGACGAGGAGACGATCCAGCGGTCGGTCGGCTTCATGCTCCGCGCCACGGGCTTCAGCGTCGAGACCTATCCGTCGGGGACGGCGTTTGTGGCCGTCGCGACGCAGGCCAAGATCGGCTGCGTCATCCTGGACATGCAGATGCCGGGCCTGGGCGGGCTTGAGGTTCAGGTCGCCCTGGCCGATATCGGCGTCGACATGCCGGTCGTCGTGCTGACCGGCAATGGCGATGTCGCCCTGGCGGTCCGGGCGATGCGGGCCGGGGCCGTCGACTTCCTGGCCAAGCCTGTTGAAAAGGCCATGCTGCTCGAAGCGCTCCATCGCGGCTTCGCGCGCATCGACCGGGCCGATGGCCGGGCGGCCGAGGAAGCCGAGGCGCAGGGCCGCGTCGAGGCTCTGTCGCCGCGCGAGCGGGATGTCCTCGAAGGTCTCGCCCAGGGGCGCGCGAACAAGGCCATCGCCTATGATCTCGGGATCTCCTCGCGCACGGTCGAGGTCTGTCGCGCGAGCCTGGCACGCAAGCTCGGCGTCCAGACCTTGGCCCAGACCCTGCGGATCGCCTTCGCGGCGGGGATGGGACGGCCGCCGCGAGCCTAGACGCTCGCCGCGGCGGCCGCCCCGGCGATCGCTAGTCCGCGATCAGATGAAACCGCTCGACCAGCTTGGCGATCTCGGTGCCTTCCAGCGTCTTCAGCAGCAGCTTGCGCAGGATGGCGGGGCCGGGGATCTCGATGCCCTCGCCATCCCGCAGCGGCGCGACGGCGGCGAGCAGAGTGCGAATGTCATAGGTCGAGTTGAACACTTCGGGCACGCCGCGCTCGACATCGAGCAGCGTGTAGACCGCCTCCATCGGCGTGCGGACCGAATACTCCGTGGTGAAGATGCAGTCGCGCTGCTTGGACTCGGCGAACTGGCCGATGAAGGCGAAATTGACGGCCCCCGCCGGGACCACGTCCGGCCGGTCTCCGGCCTGGCGGGGCATGAAGAAGGCGGTGATATAGGGCATCATCACCGGCACGGTCCTGGCGCCGCTCGCCGCGAGATCGGCGATATCCTCGACCGGGACGCCGAGGTGATAGAGCCATTCCTGGGTGATCTCCTCGCCAGTGCAGGCCTGCATCGGCTTTTTCACATAGTCGCCGGGCCGATCGACGAACAGGGCGTAGAACCAGGCCACGAGCTGGTCCTTCGGCTGCTTCTTGAAATGGGGCTGGCGGCTGACCGTCCAACTCAGCAGCCAGCTCGAATCCTTGGCCGTGACGATGCCGGCGGTGACCACCTTGCCGCTGAACGGATCGCGCTTGGCGATCTTGCGGATGTACTGCGGAATACGCGCGTCGAGCGTGGTGATGGTCGCCGACGCCCATTTGGTCTGCGCAATATGGGCCCCGAACACGTCGGGACGTCCGAAGGCCGGGTCCTTGGCCGCGATGCGCCGCCACAGGTCCCAGGCGGGCGCCGGGCCTTGATTCAGCTTGGCCGGGGTCTGATGGTCGCCGCTGTCGGAATTTTCGGTCAGCGACCCGATGGTGATGAACACCAGATCGTCGGGGCCAAGATCGACGCCGCCCTCGGCGCCCTTCTCGATCCAGCCGATCCGCGTCGCCTGCTTGCGTTCGGCGTCGATCGCGAAATCGATGTCGGTGACCTGAACGCCGTAGCGGAACCGGACGCCCTGATCCTGCAGCCACTTGACCAGCGGCAGGACCATCGACTCGTACTGATTGTACCGGTTGAACTTGAGCGACGAGAAGTCGGCGAGCTGGCCGATGTGGTGGATGAAGCGGTGGAGATAGAGTTTCATCTCCAGGGCCGAATGCCACTCCTCGAACGCGAACATCGTACGCCAGAACAGCCAGAAATTGCTCTTCAGGAAATCGGGGCCGAACACCTCGTTGATCCGCTTGTTCTCCATCTCTTCGCGGGTCGCCAGGAAGACGGAGAGGAGCTCTCGTTGGGCCTTGTCGTTCAGCGTCAGCAGCGCCTTGTCGGGCACATCCTGCCCGCGGCTCTGCGTGACCCGCTGCAGCGAGACGTTCGGATCGTCCTTGTTGAGCCGGTAGAATTCGTCGAGGACGCTGGCGTCTTCGATCTCGAGCGAGGGGATCGAGCGGTAGAGATCCCAGAGGCACTCGAAATGCGCCTCCATCTCGCGCCCGCCGCGGATGACGAACCCCTTTTCCGCCACGTCCAGGCCATCAAGGGCGCCGCCGGGAAGCTCCAACTCCTCGAGAAGCGTGATGCGCTCGCCCGCGACGCCGCCGTCCCTGATGAGGAAGGCCGCGCCCGCCAGGCCGGCGAGGCCCGCGCCGACGAACCAGGCCGTCGCCCTGTCGGCCCGCTCCGGCTTGCGGGGACGGACGAACGCTTCATAATTTCCGCGGCTGTAATGCATTGGCGGGCTCCTAGGGGCGGCGAGCGGTTTGGGCGGCGGCTTCGGGACGAGCGCGCATGCTCATATCTTCTGCCGATTGAGCCGCAGCGCGTTGGTGACCACGCTGACCGAGGACAGCGCCATCGCCGCGGCCGCGATGATCGGCGAGAGCAGGATGCCAAACAGCGGATAGAGCACGCCGGCCGCCACGGGCACGCCCGCGACGTTGTAGATGAAGGCGAAGACCAGGTTCTGGCGGATGTTGGACATGGTCGCCTGGCTCAGCCGCCGCGCCTTGACGATGCCGTTGAGGTCGCCCTTGAGGAGGGTGACGCCCGCGCTCTCGATCGCCACATCGGTCCCCGAGCCCATGGCGATGCCGACATCGGCCGCGGCGAGGGCCGGCGCGTCGTTGACGCCGTCTCCGGCCATGGCGACCACGCGCCCCTCGCGCTTGAGACGCGCGACGACGGCGCTCTTCTGGTCGGGCAGGACCTCGGCTTCCACTTCCTCGATGCCCAGACGCCGCGCGACCGCCTCGGCCGTGGTGCGGTTGTCGCCCGTCAGCATCACCACCCGGATGCCTTCGGCCTTGAGGGCGGCCAAGGCTTCGGGCGTGGTCGCCTTGACGGGGTCGGCGATGGCGAAGGCGCCGCCGACCCGGCCGTCGACGCCGATGAAGATCGCCGTGGCCCCGTCGCGGCGAAGAGCGTCGGCCTGCTCCGCCAGGGCCTCGGTCGCGACGCCCTCGTCGGCCAGGAACCGGGCGTTGCCGAGCACGATGCGGCGGCCCTCGACGGTTCCCAGCGCGCCGCGCCCGGTCGGGGAATCGAAATCGCTGACCTCGGCGACCGCGACGCCGCGCGCCTTGGCCGCTTCGACGATGGCCAGCGCCAGCGGATGTTCGGACGCCCGTTCGACGGACGCGGCCAGCCGCAGCAGTTCGACCTCGTCAAACCCCGCCGCGGGCACGACCTGCGTGACCGCCGGGCGGCCCTCCGTCAGCGTGCCGGTCTTGTCGACGACCAGCGTGTCGACCTTCTCCATATGCTCGAGCGCTTCGGCGTTCTTGATCAGGACGCCGACGCCCGCGCCCCGGCCGACGCCGACCATGATCGACATCGGCGTGGCGAGCCCCAGCGCGCAGGGACAGGCGATGATCAGGACGGCGACGGCGGCCACGAGTCCGTAGGCGAAGCGCGGCTCGGGCCCCCAGACGCTCCAGGCGATGAAGGCCAGGACCGCCACGCCGATGACGACCGGGACGAACCAGCCGGAGACCTGGTCGGCCATGCGCTGGATCGGCGCGCGCGAACGCTGGGCCTCGGCGACCATCTGGACGATGCGGGCGAGCATGGTGTCGCGACCGACCTTGTCGGCGACGATGACCAGCGCGCCGGTCTGGTTGAGCGTGCCGCCGATCACCTTGTCGTCCTTGGCCTTCGTGACCGGCATGGACTCGCCGGTGACCATCGACTCGTCCAGCGAGGAACGGCCGTCCTCGACCACCCCGTCGACCGGGACCTTTTCGCCGGGCCGCACGCGCAGACGATCGCCGACCGTCACCAGATCGAGGCTGACCTCCGCCTCCGACCCGTCCGCCGCGATGCGGCGCGCGGTCTTGGGCGCCAGATTGAGCAGCGCCTTGATCGCGCCCGATGTGCGCTCGCGCGCCCGCAGTTCGAGCACCTGGCCCAGCAGCACCAGCACGGTGATCACCGCCGCGGCCTCGAAATAGACCGCCACCACGCCGTCGGTGTTCTGGAACGCGGGTGGGAAGACCTGGGGCGCGAGCGTGGCGACGACGCTATAGATCCAGGCCACGCCCGTCCCCATGGCGATCAGCGTGAACATGTTGAGGTTGCGGGTCTTCAGCGAGGCCCAGCCACGCTCGAAGAACGGCCAACCGGCCCATAGGACCACCGGGGTAGCCAGGGCGAACTGGACCCATATCGAAACCGGCATCGGGATGATGTGATGCAACGCGGGGAATAGATGGCCGCCCATCTCGAGGATCAGCACCGGGATGCTGAGAGCCAGACCGACCCAGAAGCGGCGGGTCATGTCGATCAGCTCATGGCTGGGACCGGCGTCGGCGGTCACCGTCGCCGGTTCGAGCGCCATGCCGCAGATGGGACAGGCTCCGGGATGGTCCTGGCGGATCTCCGGATGCATGGGGCAGGTCCAGATGACGCCTTCGGGCGCGGCCGACGCGGCCGACGCGGCCGGCGCGCCGAGATAGCGGTCGGGATCGGCGATGAATTTGGCCCGGCAGCCCGCGCTGCAGAAGTGGTGCGGCTTGCCGGCGTGCTCGGCATGGTGCGCGGTCTTGGCCGGGTCCACGCTCATGCCGCAGACCGGGTCCTTCACTTGGTCGGCCGCCGGGGCGCCATGCGCCGTGGGCTTGGTCTCGTTCATCCGCGCGTTCCTTTCGCCAGCAGTCCTTGTAGGGTCTGAGATCGTGCCGGGGTCAATACGTACTCTCCTCAGACCCGCGGCTGGAGAGGGCAACAGGCCGCGAGGCGTTCGACAAGCCGCGCGGGCGCCAAGCAACGGCGCGGCCGCACTTTGCGCTGAAATTCTGAGGGGACCGGCCGGCCCGCGCGTAAACGCGATAGGACCCCGCGGATACAAGCGAGACCGTGACCCATGGATGCACTATCGGACCCGCGCGCGTGGGGGCTGAAGGCTGGCGCGCGGCGTTGTCGGGCGGCCTGCCGGTCCGGCCCCGCGGGGTGTCGCCAAGCTCGCGCTCGCGCCGCATCGCCGCGCCTGCGCGCCGCGGATCTGGCCTGAGCCGGCGGCATGCGCGACCAGGATCAAGGCCCCGAGGCGGGCGTGGCCGCCGTCGAGCAGCTTGCGCGGCTGTTTCTGCGCCAGGCCGGCGGCTATGTACTGACGCTGCTTGCCGCCTCGGGACGGGTCCTGAGCTACAATATCGGCGGCGAACGGATCGAATGCTGGTCAGCCGATCACGTCGTCGGCCAGCAGCACGATGTCTTCTATCCGCCCGATGAGATCCACGCCGGGCGTCCCCGGGCGGATCTCGCCGCGGCCTTGCGCGACGGCGTGCTGGAGCGCGAGGCCTGGCGGGTCTGCGAAAACGGCGCTGAATACCTCGCCCGCCTGACCGTCACGCCGCTGTTCGACGCGGGCGCGCATCGCGGCTTCGCCTGCATCGCCCGCGACATCACCGACGAGGCCGCGGTGCGCGCCTCCATCGAAACGCGCGAGCAGCATTTGCAATCGATCCTGGCGACGGTGCCGGACGCGATGATCATCATCGACGAGGCCGGCGCCATCACCTCGTTCAGCGCGGCGGCCGAGCGCCTGTTCGGCTATCGCGAGGCCGAGCTGATCGGCCGCAATGTCGCGTGTCTGATGCCCGAGCCGGACCATGGCCGGCACGACGCGTACATCAACCACTACCTGCAGACCGGCGAGCGCAGGATCATCGGCGTCGGCCGCGTCGTGGTGGGGCTGCGACGTGACGGGGCGACCTTCCCGATGGAGCTTTCGGTCGGCGAGGCGGGCGAGAACGGCCAGCGGCTGTTCACCGGCTTCATTCGCGATCTGACCGCCAAGGAGCAGGACGAACTGAAGCTGAAGGCGCTTCAGGCCGAGCTGGTTCATGTCTCCCGGCTGAGCGCCATGGGCACCATGGCCTCGACCCTGGCGCATGAACTCAACCAGCCTCTGGCGGCCGTCTCGCTCTATCTGGAGACGATCCGCGACATGCTGGAAGCCGAGCAGGGGGAACCCTTCGCCACCTTTCGCCGGGTCATGGACGAGGCCGCGCAGGAGACCCTGCGCGCTGGCCATATCGTGCGCCGCCTGCGCGACTTCGTGGCGCGCGGCGAGGTCGAGAAGAGCCTGCACGACCTGGCGCAGGTGATCGGCGACGCCGGCCAGCTGGCGCTCGTGGGCGCGCGCGAGCGGGGGGTGCGCAGCTTCTTCGATTTCGATCCGGCGGCCACGCCCGTCCTCGTCGATCGGGTGCAGATTCAACAGGTCCTGGTCAACCTTATGCGCAACGCCATCGAGGCGATGGCGGACACCCCGATCCGCGACCTGAGAATCGCCACGCGCCTGCGCGGCGACGGCCTGATCGAGGTCACCGTCGAGGATAGCGGGCCGGGCATCGCCGAGGACATCGGCGAGCAGCTCTTCACGGCGTTCGTCTCGACCAAGGCCGACGGCATGGGTCTGGGGCTCTCGATCTGCCGGACCATCATCGAAGCGCACGGCGGGCGGATCTGGGTCGAAGCGCCTGAGCGTGGCGGCGCCCGGTTCCATTTCACCTTGATCCACGCGGGGGCGGAGGAGGATTATGGGGGATAGGCGGATCATACACCTCGTCGACGACGAAGAGGCGATCCGGCGCGCGGCCGGGTTTGCGTTGAAGGCGGTCGGCCTTGGCGTTGAGACCTACGCCTCGGGTGTCGAATTTCTGGCCCGGGCCCGGCCCACGACCCAGGGCTGCGTCATTCTCGACGTGCGCATGCCGGCGATGGACGGCCTGGAGGTGCAGACCGCCATGGCCGAGCGCGGCATCCAGATGCCGGTCATCGTGCTGACGGGTCATGGCGATGTGTCGGTCGCGGTGCAGGCGATGAAGGCCGGCGCCGTGGATTTCCTCGAAAAGCCCTTCGAGAAGGCCGCTCTTCTCCATGCGGTCGAGCGAGCATTCGCGCGTATCGACGACGCCGACGTCCGCGCGATCGAGGCGTCGGACGCGCAGGTTCGCATCGCCAGCCTCACCCCTCGTGAGCGCGAGGTGCTGGAGGGCTTGGCCCAAGGCCATCCCAACAAGACCATCGCCTATGACCTTGGATGCTCGTCACGCACCGTGGAGGTGCATCGCGCCAGCCTGATGACCAAGCTGGACGTGCGCAACCTGTCCGAGGCGCTTAGGATCGCCTTCGCCGCCGGGATGGGCCGCAAACCCAAGTGACTGCGACGTTTACGTAGCGACCCGGAGGCGGCGGACATGCGACGGTCACCAGGCTTTCAACCGGATGCCTTCATCGCGCGATGTTATCGGTCAGTTCCTCGCCGCGCGATCGCCGCTATACGGTCCTCGTCTCCGACGATGATCCTGGCGTGCGACGCGGCCTCCTCCTCATGCTTCGAGCCCGCGGCTACACGGTGAGCGGCTACACCACGGGGAGCGCCCTTCTGGCTGATCCGCGCGCTAGGGAAGCCGATTGCGTGATCCTCGACTACCGGATGCCCGACATCGACGGCCTGACGCTCCTGGATCATCTCCGGCGCCAGGGCTGGCGCGGCGGCGCCATCCTGATCTCCGGCTTCTACGACGAGGATCTCGAGCAACGCGCGCGCGCGGCCGGCTTCGATCAGGTGATCCCCAAGCCGGTGATCGGCCGGGCGGTGCTCGAAGCCTTGCGTCAGGCAGTCGGGGATGTCGCGCGACGCGCATTGACCCGACGCCAGCCCATGGCCCTGACCGTTGGAGGTCAGTAGCGGGCGAAAACCCGCGCGCCGGCCGGCCCGAAGGCCACGACATCGTAGTGTTGCCGCGCCCCGCTCGGCGCCGCCATGCCCTCCGAGCCGATCGGCATGCCGCCGACGGCGAGCCCCTTCACGCCAGCCGGCCGGGCGGCCAGGAGACGCTTCACCTCGGCGACCGGCACATGACCTTCGATAACGAAACCGTCGATGATCGCGGTGTGGCAGGAGGAAAGCGCCGGCGGCAGGCCGGATTGGCGCTGCAGGCGCACGCGGGCGACCTGATCCCTGACGATGACCTTTCTGTCCAGTTTCGCACGGACGGCCTGGGCCCAGGCCTCGCAGCAACCACATCCAGGGTCGCGATAGAGCAGGATGTCGCCAGCCGCCAGCGCGGCGCTGGGCAAGGCGAGCAACAGCAGAACGGCGGCGAGGCGGATTTTCATGGGCGGACTCCTTGGCGTGAAGCTGGGCGCGTGGCGGACGCGGCTCTCGGACGTGGCGGCGCTGTCACGCCCTTTCCCCGGCTGGATGGACCGGTGTCGCCGTCCGGCGCCATATCGCCGGCAGAAGCGCGAGCAGACCGAGCGACAGCCAGCCGATCGCTTCGACGACGGCCGCTTGCCGATGGGGTGACACGACGGCGAGCGACATGGGCGCCAGCGCCTGGCCGAGGCTCGCGGCTGTATGCTGCAGCCCAAGCATGACTCCAGAGGGCCGCATGGGGCCGCTGATCCAGAAGCTCGTGACCAGCCGAAGACTGGCTGAGCTCCAGCCGGCGACGGCGATGAGACCGGCCATTTCGACCACGGTCGTTCCAAACCGAAAGAGAAACAGCGACAGGGCTAGAAGCGCGAGCGTGAGGCAGGCCAGGCGTCGAGGCGCGGTCACCAGCCAGGTGACGCGGGTGTGGAAAAGCTGAGCCGCCAACATCGCCAGCCCGCAGAGACTGAGCATCCCGGCGATCGCCTCGCGGCTCAGCGCGCCCTCGGAGCGGGTCACGAGCAGACTGACATGCATGGCGGCGAGTCCGCCGCCGCCGACGATGGTGACAAGCAGGAGGACAAGCGTGACGACGCGCGGCGGGGCTTGCAGGCGACGTCCCTCGGGACGGGCGGCACAGCGGGCCGGCAAGCGCACAATGCCGGTCGTCAGCGCCAGCGCCAGCACGGCGATGACGAGCGCGAGCACCAACAGCGGCGTGCGGGGAAAGAGCGACGCGGACGCTTCGGCGAGCAGGGGGCCGAACAGGTCGCCAAGAAACATGAAGGCCGTCAGCCAGGTGAAACGCCTCGCCTGCTCGTCCCGGCCACCGGGTGCGAAGTTCGTTGACAGCAGCGCCAGCGGGATGATGGCGGCCGCGGACAGCCCAGCCAGCAAGCGAAGTCCATACAGCATGGGGAGCGGGACCGCCCCGACCGGCGCGGTCGCCAGCGCGAGGACGACCAGGGCCGTGCGCAGAATGATCCGGTAGTCGATGCGGTCGGCGAGCCATCCCCAGAGCGGCGCGAAGACGAGCGCCGCCAGCGGGTGGGCCGCCGTCAAACTCGCGACATGGACATCGTGGATGCGCAGCGCCAAGTCGGCCTGGCCTCCGTCGACGAGGGTCGGGAGAAAGGCGAGGACGGCGGTCTGGCCCGCAGACGCCGCCGCGACCGCGAGAAGCAACAGGATCGACGCAGCCGTCTGGCTCCGGCCAGGGCTATCGTCCGCCGCAGAACACGTCAGGCCGTCTTCCGGTCGCCAAGGCGCCGCGCAGCGCCTCACCACCATGATCGCAAGCCGACAACCACCCGATGCTCGGCCGGGCGCTGGCGATCGGCACGTCGGAAGTCGGCGGTGTCGTCCAGCGCCCGCTCCCAGACGAAGCCGACATAGGGCGCGAATTTCCGCGAGACCTCGTAGCGCAGCCGAGCGCTCAGCTCGACGTTGCTGAAGCCGCCGCCGAGCTCACGGTCGGTCGAGCGCTTGGAATAGAGGTTGGTTTCGACCTGCGGGGTCAGGATGAGGCGATTGGTGAAGCGGACCTCGTAGGCGCCCTTGGCGCGAGCGCCGAGGCGGCCGTCGTCGCCGACGTAGCCGGTCAGCTGGACATCGAACCAGTAGGGCGCCAGGCCCTCGACGCCGGCGGCGAGCCAAGTGGTCGCCCCCTTGCCGAGATCCTGACGAACGCCCAGCAACGTGCCCCAGAACGGGCTCTTGCTGCGCCACCACAGCGCCTCGACGCTGCTCTCCGGATCGAGGCGATCCTTGGAGTTCTTGAGGCCCTGGCTGCGCAGCCAGAGCTTGCTGTCGTCCTGGCCCTGGGTGACGAGGACGGTCCAGCCGACGCCCTGCCCCTCGTTGCCGCTGGCGAACTCCAGTTCGTCAACGAGAACCTTGGGGATCGACAGCTTGTCGGCCATCTCGTAGCCCGGCAGCGTCGAATTGCGATAGCCGTCCGCATAGTCGTCGGAGTTGCGGGCGTCCGGCGGAGCCTTGCCGCCCTGCATCCGTCCCATGTCCATGGTCATGCCGCCGGCGGGCGTCCCCGCGCCGGACATATCCATGCCGGACATATCCATGCCCGCGTGATCCGCAGGCGCCGCGGGGGAGGCCGTTGGGGCCGGGCTCGGCGGCGGTGGCGCGGCGTGCTGATGGGGGGCGTCCTGGGCGATTGCGGGCGCGGCCACGGCCGAAACGCTCAGAGCCAAGGCGAGCAGAGACGCTCGCGAGAGGGCCAGACGGGTCATGCGACGACCACCTCCCGGAACATGCCGGCCGCCATGTGGTAGAGCAGATGACAGTGGAAGGCCCATCGCCCCATGGCGTCGGCGGTGACGCGAAAGCTGATCCGCTGGGCGGGCTGGACCACCACGGTATGCTTGCGGACCTGGAACGCGCCGTCCGGGCCTTCGACATCGCTCCACATGCCGTGGAGGTGCATCGGGTGGGCCATCATCGTGTCGTTGACGAGAACGATGCGCAGCCGCGCGTTCGGCTTGAAGTGGAGCGGACGGGAATCGTTCAGCTTGATCCCGTCCAGCGTCCAGATGAAGCGCTCCATGTTGCCGGTGAGGTGCAACTCGATCTCACGCTCCGGCTCGCGAGGATCCGGATCGCCGCCGGGCGTGCGAAGGTCGGCCAGGGTCAGCACCCGCCAGGACCGCTCGCGCAGGCCCGCGCCGGGATCGTCGAGATTGGTGCGCGGATAGTCGACGCGCATGTCGGTGTTGGCGCCGTACTCGGTGCGCGCGTGACGCGCCTTCGGGGGCGTGTCCGCCATGCCGTGGCCGGCGTGTTCGCCGCCCATGGCGGCCATGGCGCCCATCATGTCGACCGGATCGAGCCAGGTCCGCGCATCGAGCGCCGGCGTCGGCGCCGTCATGCCGGGCGCTGGGGCGATGACGCCGCGGGCGAAACCCGTCCGGTCGATCGATTGGGCGAAGATCGTTCGGGCGCCCTCGGGCATGACGAACTCGACATCGTAGGTTTCGCCCGGTCCGATCCGGAACTCCTCGACCGTCACCGGCTCCACCGGCTGGCCATCGGTCGAGACGACGGTCAGCGGGACCCCAGGAAGGCGCACGTCGAAGAAGGTCGCCGTCCCCGCCCCCACGAACCGGAGGCGAACTCGCTCGCCGGGGGCGGCGATCGCCGTCCAATTCCCGGCCGGCGGCGTTCCGTTCATCAGGTAGGTGTAGGTGGCGGCGGAAACGTCGCTGTAGTCGGTCGGGTTCATCCGCGACCGGTTCCACATCCGCCGCCGCGCGAGGGCCTCGCCGAACCCCAGCTTGCCCACATCCTTGAGGAAGTCTCCGGCGGTCGGCTGCGCGAAATTGTAGTAGCTGCTCAGCTTCTTGAGGTTCGTGAAGATCTGCAGCGGCGGTTCGTCCGACCAGTCGCTCAGCAGGATGGCGTAGTCCCGATCGGGCCCAGGTCCGGTCGGCGCGCGCGGCTCGACGATGATCGCGCCATAAAGCCCGGTTTGCTCGGCCAAGGTGTGCGCGTGATACCAGTAGGTGCCCGCCTGACGCAGCTCGAAGCGATAGGTGAAGGTCTCGCCGGGCGCGATCCCGGGAAAGCTGATGCCTGGTACGCCGTCCATCTCGGCGGGCAGGATGACCCCGTGCCAGTGGATGCTGGACATCTCCTTGAGGCGGTTGCGGACGCGCAGGGTGACGGTGTCGCCCTCGCGCAATCGCAGCACGGGGGCGGGCACGGCGCCGTTCACCGCCGTGGCGATCCGACGCTTGCCGGTGAAGTTGACCGGCAGTTCGGCGATCTCGAGATCGAATTCGGTCCCGCGCAATTCGGCGGTCGCGGCGGCGGCGGGGCCCGCCAGCAGCGCCGGCGAAACTCCGGCCACCGCCCCGCTGACCGCCAGGCCCTGGACGAAGCGGCGCCGTGTGGCCGGCAAGGTAGGACTGTCGAACATGGTTTGCTCGCGGTTCGTCGCGGGGGGATTAGGCGAGGTCGAGGACGATGCGGCCCTCGATGTCGCCGTGGTGCATGCGCGCGAAGACGTCGTTGATCTTCTCGAGCGGTTCGGTGTGGACAGTCGCGTGAACCTTGCCCTCGCCGGCGAAGGCCAGCGCCTCCATCAGGTCGAGCCGGGTGCCGACGATCGAGCCGCGGACGGTGACGCCGTTGAGCACGGTGTCGAAGATCGACAGCGGAAAATCGCCGGGCGGCAGGCCATTGAGGGCCACCGTGCCGCCGCGCCGGACCATGCCGAGCGCCTGCTGGAAGGCCTTGGGCGAGACGGCGGTGACGAGGACGCCCTGCGCGCCGCCGATCGCCGCCTTGATCGCGGCGGCGGGATCCTGCTCTCGGGCGTTGACGGTCACGGCCGCGCCAAGGCGTGTCGCCAGATCGAGCTTGCGGTCGTCGATGTCGACCGCCGCCACGTTGAGCCCCATCGCCTTGGCGTACTGCACGGCCATGTGACCCAGGCCGCCGATGCCGGAGACCACGACCCACTCGCCCGGCTTGGCCTCGGTCGCCTTCAGTCCCTTGTAGACGGTAACGCCCGCGCACAGGATCGGCGCGATGTCGATAAAGCCGACATTGTCCGGCAGGTGGCCGACATAGTTGGGGTCGGCGAGGACGTATTCGGCGAAGCTGCCGTTGACCGAATAGCCGGTGTTCTGCTGGCTCTCGCACAGGGTCTCCCATCCCCCCAGGCAATGCACGCAATGGCCGCAGGCGGTGTAGAGCCACGGCACGCCGACCCGGTCGCCCTCCTTGACGTGGGTGACGCCCGACCCGACAGCGGCGACGTGACCGACGCCTTCATGGCCAGGAATGAAGGGCGGGTTCGGCTTCACCGGCCAATCGCCCTCGGCGGCGTGCAGGTCGGTGTGACAGACGCCGGTGGCGGCGATCTTCACCAGGATCTGTCCGGGACCGACCGTGGGGATCGGCGCTTCCTCGATCACCAGCGGCGCGCCGAATTGGCGGACGACAGCCGCCTTCATGGTCTTGGCCATGGCTGTGCTCCTTTGCGAGGGATCAGAAGAGACCAAGGCCGTGCTCGTCGTAGGAGACGAGCAGGTTCTTGGTCTGCTGGTAGTGATCGAGCATCGCCTTGTGGGTCTCGCGTCCGAACCCCGAGGCCTTGTAGCCGCCGAAGGCGGCGTGGGCCGGATACTGGTGATAGCAGTTGGTCCAGACCCGTCCGGCCTCGATGGCGCGGCCGAGGCGATAGGCGGTGTTGCCGCTGCGGCTCCAGACGCCGGCGCCCAGACCATAGGGGGTGTCGTTGGCGATCGCGATCGCCTCGTCGAGGGTCTTGAAGGTCGTCACCGACAACACTGGGCCGAAGATCTCCTCCTGGAAGATTCGCATGCTGTTGTCGCCGACGAAGACGGTCGGCTGCACGAAATAGCCCCCGTCGAGTTCGCCTCCGGGCAGCGCCCGCGCGCCGCCGATCAGGCATTGCGCGCCCTCGTTCTTGCCGATCTCGATATAGCCGAGGATCTTGCGCAGCTGGTCTTCGGACGCCTGGGCGCCCAGCTGGGTCGCGGGGTCGAGCGGATCGCCCTGACGGATCGCCGCCACGCGGGCCACGGCCCGCTCCATGAACCGGTCGAAGATCGATTCATGGATCAGGGCGCGCGAGGGACAGGTGCAGACCTCGCCCTTGTTGAAGGCGAAGAGCGTGAACCCTTCCAGCGCCTTGTCGAAGAAGGCGTCCTCCTCATCAAGGACGTCGGCCATGAAGATGTTGGGCGACTTGCCCCCGAGCTCCATCGTCTGCGGGATCAGGTGATCGGCCGCGGCGTGCATGATCGCCTTGCCCGTGACCGTCTCGCCGGTGAACGAGACCTTGGCGATCCGCGGGTTGGCGGCGATCGCCTGGCCGACGGTTCGGCCGGGCCCGGTCACGACGTTGAGCACGCCCGGCGGCAGGATGTCGGCGGTGAGTTCGGCGAGCATCATCAGCGTCAGGGGCGTCTGGGACGCTGGCTTGATGACCGTGCAGTTGCCGGCGGCCAGCGCGGGCGCGATCTTCCAGGCCGCCATCAGCAGGGGGAAGTTCCAGGGAATGATCTGGCCGACCACGCCAAGCGGCTCGCGGAAATGGTAGGCGATGGTGTCGGCGTCGATCGTCGAGATCGCGCCTTCCTCGGCCCGGATGCATCCAGCGAAATAGCGGAAGTGATCGACCGCGAGCGGCACGTCGGCGCCGCGCGTCTCGCGGATCGGCTTGCCGTTGTCGAGCGTCTCGGCGAGCGCCAGCAGGTCGAGGTTCTGCTCCAGGCGATCGGCGACCCGGCTCAGCAGCCGGGACCGCTCGGCCGGCGACAACCGCGCCCAGCCGGCCTTGGCGCGATGGGCGGCGTCGAGCGCCAGTTCCACGTCGGCCGGACCCGACAGGGCGAACTCGGCGATCCGGTCGCCATTGATCGGGCTGTGGTCGGCGAAGTACTCGCCCGTGGTCGGGGCCGACCAGGCGCCGCCGATGAAGTTGTCGTAGCGCGCCTTGAACAAGGGCGCGGCGCGCATCGTCTCGATGGCCTTGTGGAACATCGCTTGGCTCCCTGCTGGTGACGACGAGCCTAGTGGCGGGCGCGGCCGAGGATATCCGTAGATGTCACATCGCCTGGCGGCGCCCGGACGTGAAAGAACCTGCCGGGCGTGCTCGCCCGGCAGGTTCTTCGGCGCGTCGCGGCTTGAGCGGGCGTTACATGTCCTTCATGGGCATGGCGGGATCCTTGGCGTCCTTGGGAGCCATGGGTTTGCCTTTCGGGGCCATCGGCTTGTCCATGCAGCAGCCCTTCATGGGCTTCTTGGCGGCGGGATCCTTGGGCGGCGTGGCCGGCATGTTCGCCATCCCCTGTTGATGGTCCTTCATCATCTGGTCGTGCATCTGCTGGCCGCCATGGTCCATGCCCTGCATGTGGGCGTGGTCCGGCGGGGTCTGGGCGGAGGCGGCCGGCGCGGGCTGGGTCTGGGCCTTGGGCGCGGGGCCGTCGGCGAATGCGGCGGTCCCCATGGCCAGAAGGCCGACAGCGCCGGCCACGACTGCGATCTTGCGCATCATTTCTGATCTCCAACTTATGACGTTCGCGTCCGATGGCGTCGTCTGCATCTCTAACGGCGCGACGCTTGCAATGCCCGCAATTGGCGGCCGCGTGTATACGTAAGGTCCGAAGGCGCGGTCAGCGCGACATCTGTCGGCAGCCCGCGGCGCACACCCTGCACGTCTCGGCGCACTGGGCCATCGGGGCGTCGGCGCGGGGTTTCGAACAGGCCGCCGCGCACAGGTCGCAGGCTTCGGCGCAGGCGCGGCAGAGCACCGGGTGCAGGGCCGAGCCGCGGAGCATGGAGTTGGCGGTCGCCTGGCACAGCTCGGCGCAGTCGGTGAGCATGGCGATCAGGTCGGGGGCGGCGAGCGCGCCGCCTTGACCGAGGGCGTATGCGGCGGTCTCAAGGCACCGGCGATGGGAAGCCAGGCAGTGATCGATGCAGTCGCTCATCGACATCGCCATGCCGGGCATGGCGTCCATGCCCTTCATGTCGTGGGCCTGGGCGGCCGCCGCGGCGGGCTGGGCGGCGCCGGCCGCCAACAGGGCGGCTCCCGTGAGCAGGTCTCGTCGTTGCAGCATGTCAATCTCCCGGCGGGTGGGCGGGTCTGGTCAGACCCGCGGTGAGGAAGGTTCGCGGCCCGTGGCCCTGGCCATGCGCGTGTCCTCCCAGGGCCAGTGGCCGTTGATCTCGACGCCGAGCGAGATGCTAAGGAAGGTGCGCACGAAGACCAGACCGGCCAGGACGATGAGATCGTCCAAGGTCGGGTTGATGACGAGCGACTTGACGATGTCGCCGGCGACCAGGAATTCGAGGCCAAGAAGGATGCTTCGGCCGAGGGCGGACCGGAACGCGCCATAGGCCTTGGCCCGGTCGCCCGATCGGGCCCGCAGGGCGAACAGGATCGTCGCCAGCGCCGCGCCGCTGAGGATGGTCAGCGTGCCCGCCAGCTCGAGGATGATCACCGCGAGCCTGAAGAAGGCGCTGAGCCAGCCGGACTCAATGGTGATCATACCAGCCTCGGCGGCGGATGTTGTTGAAGCTGTCGGTGGTGTGACAGGCGTAGCATTGTTCGACGCGCGCCTTGGAGCCGGCGGCGCGCTGGGAGACCATGCTGAAGTGCTCCATGAAATGACTGGGCGGCGCGGTGTGGCACTCCGAGCATTGCGTCGAGCTGACCGACGGATGCCGGAAGTTGGGAACCTTCCAACTGCTGGTCGCGTGGCAGCTGGCGCAGTCCTGGCCGAAGAGTCCCAGATGCGGATCGCGGACGGAATGGCAGCTTGCGCAATTGAGCGCGGCTTCGGGCGGCAAGGCGTGCGGATTGGGTGGCGAAACAGCCGGCCCTCGCCACACCGCCGGATCGAGCAACGCCTGATGGTCCATCTTCACGATGGCGCGCGCGCCTTCGTGCTCGACGTGGCAAGCCGTGCACTCCTTGGCCTGGGCATGGAACTGGGTCGACTGTTTGTTTCCGAAATCGGTGCTCGCGTGGCAGGCGACGCAGGTCTTGCTCTCCACGCCCTTGAGAGGCGTGTGGCAACTGGCGCACTGCGCGCCGAAGGCTTGGTGGGCCGGCGACAGGGGGCCTGGCGCGACAAGCTGAGCCACCGGTCCGGCGCCGGGCGGCGCGCTTGTCTGCATCATCGCCGCGACGCCCAGCAGCGCCAGGCCGGCGGCGACAAAGATCCAGTAGAGGAGGCGGTCCCGCATCATAGCCAGCGCAGCCCGAAATAGATGGCCGCGGCGATGTGCAAAAGCAGCACCAGGTAGACCAGCGCCCCCAGGACAGCGTGCAGCCACCGCCAACGCGACAACAGCCGGTTGGTCGCACCCTCCGCGCGGATGGCGAACTCGGTGTCGGCCAAGGCCGCGGCCAGGGCCTCGGCCCCATCGGGCGGCGGCGCCGGCGGTTCGCCGGCGACGAAGAACAGCCGCTTCCAGCGGGAAAGCGCAACGGCCGCCGCCGTCGGCGCCGGGGGCGCCGGCAGGTGGAGATACGCCGCTTGCAGGGACGCCAGCTCGGAGCGGCGGCCGCGCAGGGCCCGCGCCGTCTGCGCCAGCAGGTAGCGGCCGACGAAGCCGCTGAGGACCGTCAGCAGCACAAGGCCGGTCAGCGTTAGGCCGACGGGGCTGCCGAACTTGTGGGCGGCATGAACCAACCCCAGGATCGGAGCCAGCACGCCCGCATACACATGCAGGGCCAGCAGCGTCGGCTTGCTGACGAACCGGCCTGTCCACCGTTCCGCCGCCTTGACGTGCTTGACCACCACATAGGGCAGGGTCAGCAGCATGAGGACGGCGGCGACGACGCCGATGACGCCGCCGACCAGGCTGCCGGGAAAGCGCGGCGCGACGTGCAGGACGTAGCCCAGCGGAAAGAGCAGCAGGAAGGCCACAAGCAGGCCGACGGCCATGTCGCCGCGCTCGCGCATCAGGCCTCCACCACGAGCGGCTGGCCCGTGCTCTTGGCCTGGCAGGCCAGGATGTAGCCCTTGGCCTTGTCGGCGGGATCCAGGCCGGTCTCCACCGCCATGGTGACCTCGCCCGAAATCAGCCGGGTGACGCAGACGCCGCATTCACCCGAGCGGCAGGCATAGGGGATTTCCACCCCCGCGCCCTCCGCGGCTTCCAGGACGGTCTGGCCGGCGGGGAGCGGGGCCGACACGCCCGCCACGGAAAAGGTGATGGTGGCCGCGGCGACCGCCGGCGTGGGGGGCGCGACGACGCTCGGGGATGACGGCGCGGGGGGCGGCGCCTTGACCTCGAGCTCGGCCGCGTCGGCGGGCAGCGACGCGGGCCCGAAGGCTTCGGTGTGAAGTTGAGCGTCCGGGACGCCCAGAGCGGCCAGCTCCCGGCGCATCGCGGCCATCATGCCCGGCGGCCCGCACATGTGAATGCGGCGGCGGGCGATGTCTGGGACCGCGTCGAGCAGCATCTGGCGGGTGAGCGGGCCTTGCGGCCCCAGCCAGACCGTGCCGGCCGAGCGTCGCATGGCCGCCATCACGTGCAGATTGGAGAACCGCCGCTCGAGCCGCTCGAGCTCCTCGCGGAAGACGAATTCGTCGGTCGAACGGGCGCCGTACAGGAAGAAGATCTCGCCCGACCAAGCCGTGTCGGTCAGGTAGCGCAGGACCGACATCATGGGGGTGATGCCGACCCCGCCGGCGATCAGCACGATGCTGTCGGCGTCGGTTCCGGTGAAGGTGAACGCGCCGAAGGGGCCCGTCGTCTTCAGCAGGTCGCCGACGGCGACCTTGTCGTGCAGAAAGCACGACACGACGCCCTGCTCCTCGCGCTTGACCGTTAGCTCGACATAGGCGCGCTGCGTCGGCGAGGAGGCGATGGTGTAGGATCGCCGCGAGGGCTTGCCATCCACCGGCTCCACCTCGACCTGGAGAAACTGGCCGGGCAGAAAATCGAAGGGCAGCCGATCGGCGGCCGGGTCGGCCAGCCGGAAGGTCTGAATCGTCGGCGTCTCCCGCACGATCTGGACCACCCGCAACGGGCCAGACCAGCTCCTGGGCTTGCGCAGCGACGCCCCGGCGGGCGGCGCGGCGTTGCTCGGCGTGAGCGTTTCAGCGCCCGGCTCAACGGCCGCCGCCTGGCGTGGCGAGGCCGTCGCGGTCGCCGGGGCGGGCGCGGGGGCCGTCGACCCGCCGGCGTCGACGATCTTGCGGACCCGCCGCAGGCGCGCGACCTGCAGGCCCAGCAGCATCGCGCTGACCGTCGCCAGGACGAACATCAGCATGAAATGGGGCGGCGAGACGCCGAGCCACCGGATCGGCGCCGCGTGCGGCGGCGCGCCCAGGCTCATCTGATCCCGAAACCAGCTGATTGCCGCCGGCTGCGGGGACGCGCCGCGGTCGAGGGCGGCGAGCGCGGCCGATCCGCTCGCGAAGAGGTCGCTTGCTTCACGCAGGCGCCGCGCCGCGCTCGCCCGGGCGGCCGGATCTTCGGACCGCGCGGCGGCGGAGGCCTCGGCGGCCATGGCCAGTCCGCGCTCCACGCGCGCTTGGGCCTCGCCCATCAACCGGTTGCGCCCCTCGGCGCTGAGCGACGGGGCGGCGAGCAGTTGTGAGACGAAGGGCGTGCGCCGGGCGCCATGCTCGCCTTCGCCCTCCATCATCTCGTCCATCATTCCGCTCATGCCGGCTGCCGCGGGGCTCGGCGCGGCGCCCATGACGCCGGCGTCCGCCATCGCGCCGCCTTGCGCGCCCGGATGGTGGGCCGCGTGCTCGTCGCCTTCCTGGGCGATGGCCGCCGTCGAAAGCAGAAGGCAGGCGGCGGCCAGACCCAAGCTCCATCCCTGTCGGCTGGTCGTCCCGCGCATCGGGCTTGCCCTCGTCTTCACATGTCCTTCATCGGAGCCGATGGGCTCATCGGCGCGGCGTCGGGTTGGGGCGTCGTCCCCGTGGCCGCGCCGCCCTGGCGCATGGCGTGGTGATCCATCTCCTGACGATGATGGCGTTCCATCGTCGCCGCGTCGTGATCGGCGTCATGTTGCCCGGCGGCGTTGTTCGAAGGCGCCGTCGAGCCGCCGACGCCGGGATCCGGATCGGCGGCGCTGGGGACCGGGGCCGCGGCGGGCGACGGGGCCGGGGCCTGGACCGAGGCCGCGGGCGGCGGGGGCTCAGCGCCCTTGTCGCCGCAGGCGGTGAGGGCGAGCGCCGCGGCGCCGATCACAAGCGCCTGGATGGGCGCGCGAAGTGTGTGGCGGATGTCGATCATGGCAAGTTCCTCCCTGGAGATCATGGGCTCGACACCGATGGCCTTCGCCGCGGACGGGCGCGCCAGGGGCGAGCGGTGGAGCCGGCGAGGTCGCCGGCCAAGGATTGACGTGTCGCCGCGCGCCCGGGCGGGTCAGAGCGCCTCCCGCGGTGCGTCGCCGCGGGCGTCCGACCGCCGGACCCGTCTTTCGGCGAGGAAGGCCAGGATCGGACAGTCCGAGGCCGCCACGTCCATCGGGCAATCGTCGGCCAGCGCGCTGAGCACGTCACGGATATCCGACAGCCGCTGAATGCGGCGTTCGGCGTCGCGGATCTTCTCGCGGGTGATCTCCAGCACCGCCGACGCCTTGGCGGTGTCGGAGGCTTGAAGCGCGAGCAGGTCGGCGGTTTCGGCGAGCGTGAAGCCGAGCTCCTGCGCGGCCCGGATGAAATGGAGCCGCAGGAGGTCGGCGTCCTCATAGACACGGTAGCCGGCGCCGGTCCTGCCCGGATCGCGCAGCAGGCCGGTGCGCTCGTAGTACCGGATCGTATCGCGCCGCACGCCGGCGGCTGCGGCGAACGCGCCGATCTTGAAGGTCGTCATGATACTCGTCGCCTCGCTCGTTGGACGAAAGCCCAAGGTCAGCGGAGGGGCGCGCGCGCCGGTCGCTCCGGCGAGACGGCGTGGGCCATCCCGCCGCTGGCGAACCGATCGCCCGCTCAGTTCTTGCGCAGCTCGACGATGTCGTGCTTGGCCGGCGTACCGTCGGCGACCGTGACATGGGCGAAGTGGTCGTCGAAGACGTGGTCGATCTTCACGTGCCCGACGAGGTCGCGCCGATAGGACGGCGGGGCCTTGTTGGGCCCCGGCAGCTGCTTGACGCGGTAGACTTCCAGGGTCTGGCCGACCTCGGCGCCGTCCGCCTTGCCGATGCAGATCACGGTGCCGTTGCTGTCGTTCGCGACGATCGAGCCCTTCATGAAGAAGGTGTGGCCGCTCCCTTGCGCCAGAACCGGCGTTGCAACGAGCATCGCGATGCCGGCCAAGCCGGCGATGACGGACGTCTTGATCATCTTTGACTCCTTAGATGAATAGGTTTGAAGATGAGTAGATGCGCCGCCGTTTGATCTTCGACGGGAAGAAGTTGTTCTTCGAGTCCAGGACTAGGGTCCTACGTCCCGGGTCGGAATACGTAGATTCCGAAGCGCAGGTTTTGGCCCTCGTCTCGCGCGACGGGGCGCCAGGCCGCGGCGGCGATCGCGCCGCTCCGAACCTCGGCCGTCCTGGGCGCGGGCGCGTCCCCCCGGGGGGCGATCGCCATGCGGGGCCGGGGCGTGCGTGGCTTTCACCCGCACCCGAGCGTCGCCAGCGGCCCAACACCTGTGGATCCGTGCGGACGTTTTCAGCATATGGTTTTTCTCCGCGTCGTGCGCCGGACGCACGGCCGGCCCGGGGGCGCGTCGCGCCTGAGGTGAGGGGTTGGACCGCGGGCCGCGTATGTAGGCGTGCAGAGTCAGGGGATCGACGATGAGCGACCAGCTCGACGAACTTTTCGAGGCGTTGCGGGGCCAGCCGCACGCCCAGCTGCCCGGCCTGGAAGGCCAGGTGTGGGCCAGGATCGACAGCTGGCGCGACGGCCGGCGCGCGGCGAACGCGCTCGTGCCGCTGCGCGCGGCCTCGGTGGTGGCGGCCCTGGGCCTGGGCATGGTCGGCGGCAGTCTCGCGGCCAACGCCGCCGCGCGCGCCCCCTCCGAGATCTCGGCGTTTTCGGTCGACGCGCACCTGGCGCCGTCGACCCTGCTCGGCGGGCGCTGACATGCGCCGGATCTCGCGCGGGGCGGCCCTGACCGTCGTCCTGGCGCTGCTGGCCGGGATCGCCGGCGGCTGGCTCGGCTCGGGCCGGTTCTTGCCGATGCATCACGCCCAGTCGCTGCACGAGATGGTTCACCACGAGCTGAAGCTCAGCCCGGATCAGGATCGCCGGCTCGAGGCGCTCGAACAGGATTTCGCCGTGCGTCGCCGCGCCCGGGAGGCCGAGCTGCGCGCGGCCAACGCCCAACTGGCCGCCGCCATCCAGGCGCGCCACGAATACGGGCCCGAGGTCGAGGCCGCGGTCGAGCGTTTCCATGTCGCCATGGGGGCGCTGCAGCTGGAGACGGTCCAGCACGTCCTGGCGATGCGTAAGGTGCTGACCCCCGAGCAGGCGGCCAAATTCGACCGCCGCGTCAGCGAGGCGCTCACGAACGAGACGCCGTGACCGCCGGCCTTGGCGAGGACGAGGACGGCGCGCTGGCCAGGCGCGCGGCGCGCGGCGACGAGCGCGCCTTCAGCACGCTGATGCGGCGTCACAAGGGCGCCTTGCACGCCTTCGCCCGGCGCCATGTCGGCGACTCCGAAGCCGCCCACGAGGTGGTGCAGGAAAGCTTCGTGGCCGCCTGGAAGGCGCTGGATCGCTATGATCCGACCCGGCCGTTCGGCGCCTGGATGCGGGCCATCGTCCTGAACAAGTGCCGCGACCGGGGCGTCGCCTGCTGGTTCGGCGGCTGATCCTGGGCGAGCGGTCGATCGACGCGCCAGGCGCGCCCGATCCCGCCGACCCCGCGCCGGGCCCCGAGGCGGCGAGTCTGCGCGCCGAACAACTGTCGCGCCTGGAGGCGGCGATCGCGCGCCTGCCCGACCAGCTCAAGGAGCCGCTGATCCTCACCTATCTGGAAGGCTATTCACAACAGGACGCCGCGGCGGTCCTGGGCGTCAGCGTCAAGACCATCGAGATGCGCGCCTATCGCGCCCGCAAGCGGCTGGCCGACTGGCTGGTCGATCCCTGACTTTTTTCGCCCGCCGGCGAGGGGGGCGACGGTTTGGCGCGTAGCCACCTATAGATCGCGTCGCGGCCGTCCCTCACGGCCTGCCGCCGGCGCGTCATCGTCAAAGGGCTGTCATACTTCGATCCAGCGCGGCTTTCGATCGCCGTCGTTTTCTCCAATCGCTCGCCGTCCTCGGCGGCGGCGCCACCCTGGCGAGCCTGCTGCCGTCCTGGGCGCGCGCGGCGGGCGATCCCGGCCGCGCGCCGGCCGCCCTTTCGGGCGAGGACATCAAGCTGACCATCGGCCACACGCCGATCACGGTCGACGGCAAGGCCGGCCACGCCGTGACGATCAACGGCACGGTTCCTGGCCCGCTGATCCGGCTGAAGGAAGGCCAGCATGTCCGCCTGTCGGTGACCAACACGCTCGACGAGGACACCTCGATCCACTGGCACGGCCTGCTCGTGCCCTTCCAGATGGACGGCGTGCCCGGCGTCAGCTTCCCGGGCGTCAAGCCCGGCGAGACCTTCACCTACGAATTCCAGGTCCGCCAGGCGGGCACCTATTGGTACCACAGCCATTCGGGCCTGCAGGAGCAGATGGGCCACTATGGGCCCATTATCATCGATCCGGTCGGTCCTGATCCGGTGGCCTTCGACCGCGAGCACGTCGTGGTGCTGTCGGACTTCAGCCGCCTGCACCCGCACCAGATCTTCAAGAAGCTCAAGCAGCAGAGCGGCGCATTCAACTACCAGCGCCAGACCCTCGCTGGGCTTCTGGCCGGCAAGGACCAGACCCTGGCCGAGCGCCTGGACTGGGCCAAGATGCTGATGGACCCGACCGACATCTCCGACGTCACCGGCGCGGCCTACACCTTCCTGGTCAATGGCCATGGCCCCGCGGACAACTGGACGGCGCTGTTCGCGCCCGGCGAGCGCGTGCGCCTGCGGTTCATCAACGCCGCGGCCCAGTCGGTCTTCAACGTCCGCATCCCGGGGCTGCGCATGACCGTGGTCGCCGCCGACGGCCAGCACGTGCGGCCCGTCGAGGTCGACGAGTTCCAGATCGGCAACGCCGAGACCTATGACGTGATCGTCCAGCCCGCCGAAGACAAGGCCTTCACGATCGTGTCGGAGTCGGTCGACCGCTCTGGGTTGGGCCGCGCCACCCTGGCGCCGCGGCTGGGCATGAGCGCCGAGGTCCCGCCGCCGCGCGAGCGGCCGCTGACCACCATGCGCGACATGGGCATGGATATGGAGGGAATGGACATGGGGGGCATGGACCATGGCTCCACGGACATGTCCGGCATGGATCACGCGGCCATGGGCGCCAAGGCCGCGACCCCCGCGCCCGGCATGGCGCCGCCGCGCCAGCGCGGAAGCGACGTTATGGGCAAGATGGACAAGGGCGGCATGGACATGTCCATGCGCAATCCGGACAACGCGCCTCAGGTCAGGCTCGGTCCGGGCGTGCAGTCGATCGCGCCGATGCCGATGGATCGCACCGGCGAGCCTGGCCAGGGCCTCGAAAGCGTCGGCCACCGGGTCTTGGTCTATCGCGACCTGGTGGCCCTCGAGCCGAATCCCGACCCGCGCGCCCCGGAGCGATCCCTCGAGATTCACCTGACCGGCAACATGGAGCGGTTCATGTGGGGGTTTGACGGGCGCAAGTTCAGCGATAGGCCGCCGCCCTACGCCTTCCGCCACGGCGAGCGGGTCCGGGTCACCCTGGTCAACGACACCATGATGGCCCACCCCATCCACCTGCACGGCCACTTCTTCGAACTGGCCTTCGGACCGGCGGGCCACATGCCGCGCAAGCACACCGTCATCGTCCTGCCCGGCGGCCGCGTCAGCTTCGACTTCACCGCCGAGACCGGCGACTGGGCCTTCCACTGCCACATGCTCTATCACATGCACGCGGGGATGTTTCAGGTCTTCAGCGTGCGCGACACCCCCGCGGAGGGCGCGCGATGAAGGCCTCGCTGATCGCCCTCTTGCCGGTCCTGTGGGCCGCGCCGGCCCTGGCCCAGCACGCCGGCCACGCCGGCGCGCCAGCCGCGCCCAGTTCCAAGCCTGCGCCGGCGGCCCCGCCTCCAGCCGCCGACCCCCATGCCGGACACGACATGGGCGCCATGCCGGCCATGGCCATGCCTCAGACGCAGGTCGCGCCGGCGACCGACCCCCACGCCGGCCACGACATGGGCGCCATGCCCGGCCTGGCTGTCTCCGGTCAATCGGAACGCCCGGCCGAAGCGATGGGACCGCCGCCCTTGCCCGATCACGAAACAGCTCCGCCGGCGCCGCCCACCGACCATCTGGCCGACAGGGTCTTCGATCCGGCCGCCATGGACCGGGCTCGCGCCGTGCTCCGGCAGGAGCATGGCGGCGCCCAGGTCTCGCAGGTGATGGCCAACCTCCTGGAATACCGCGCCCAGGCCGGGGGCAACGGCTATCACTGGGACGGCGAGGCTTGGTTCGGCGGCGACCTCAATCGCCTGGTGATCAAATCCGAGGGCGAGGGCGGCCGTCACGGCGTTCAGGCCAGCGAGGTGCAGGCGCTCTATTCCAGGCCCGTGGCGCTCTATACCGACTTGCAGGTGGGCTTGCGCCAGGATGTCGAGCCCAAGTCGCGCACCTATGCCGCCGTCGGGTTCGAAACCCTGTTGCCCTACTGGATCGAGGCGGGCGGAGCGGTGTTCGTTTCCAGCAAGGGCGATGTCCTCGCGCGCGCCGAAGGGGCGATCGACTGGCGCCTCACCCAGCGCCTGATCCTGCAGCCGCGCACCGAACTCAACTTCGCCGCCCAAGACATCCCCGAAGCGGCGATCGGTTCGGGGCTCTCGAGCGGCGAGCTCGGATTGCGCCTTCGCTATGAGGTTCGGCGCCAATTCGCGCCATATGTCGGCGTCGCCCTATCCAAGCGGTTCGGGCGCGCCGCGGACTTCGCCCGGCTGCGCGGCGACGAGGTCACCGAGACCAGTTTCGTGCTCGGCCTGAGGGCCTGGTTTTGACCATCGATCCTAGCGAGGCTTCCATGAAGATGCTGTCCATCGCTCTTGCGAACGCCCTGACCCTGCTGGCCCAGCCGGCGGCCGCCCAGATGAGCGCTATGGACCCTGCGGCGCATGCGGTTGAGGCGAGCGCGCCGGTCGAGGCGGTCGGCGTCGTGCGCGCCATCGACGCCAAGGCCGCCAAGATCACTCTGGCCCATGAAGCGATCCCGGCGCTGAAGTGGCCGCCGATGACCATGGCCTTCAAGGTCGCTGATCCGACCCTCCTGAAGGGCCTGAGCGTCGGGACCAAGGTGCGCTTCAAGCTGCGGGGCCAGACCATCGTCGGCCTGACCGCGCTCTAGCGCCCATCGGGCCGGCGCTCGCCGGCTCCAACCATTGCCTCGGGGGAGGGGCCATGTATCCGTCGGACATCCGTCCGCTCACGTCGTTGCGCATCTGCGCGGCGCTGTGGGTGCTCGTCTATCATTTCCGCAACCACCTGGACCTTGGTCTCGAGCGCTTTGGCCTGGCCGCCAAGGGCTACCTCGGCGTCGACCTCTTCTTCATCCTGTCGGGTTTCATCCTCAGCCACGTCTATACGCGGGCCTGGGCCGAGCGACGGTTCAACTACGGCTCCTTCCTTTGGGCGCGCCTGGCGCGTCTATCCCGTCCATCTGGTCACCCTGGCCGCGACGATCGCCATCTGGCTCGCGGCCTTGAAGCTGGGCGTCCGCTTCGATCCCCAGGCGTTCGACCCGCGCATGCTCCCCCAGCACCTGTTGCTAGTGCATGCCTGGGGCACGACGCCCACCGTGCAATGGAACTTCCCCTCCTGGTCGATCTCGGCTGAGTGGTTCGCCTACCTCGGCTTTCCGGTCGCGGCCATCGCCTCGGTGTCGCTGAGGCGTTGGCCACGCCTCTTCGTCCTCGCCGTGCTCGCCCTGTTCGTCGCCATGTTCCTGACGGCCCAGGGGCGCGGGGTGCTGTTCACCGACATGAGCGCCCAGATCGGCGC